>CALEHF010000331.1 GCA_937876125.1 uncultured bacterium | reverse complement strand
GCAGGGTGCCGGAAGCTCAAATCGTCGGCCGGAATGAGTTTTCCGACAGCCTCCTCGTGTGGTGTTTCGAAAGTCCGCTTCAGAAGTTTCGGCCCAGGAACGACGATGGCGGCGTCGAGGGCGCGCGAACTTCTGACTCCGGGCACTAGGATGCGGATCAGTCCGCCTTCGGGGCGCCCGGGCGATCCTCTTCGATCGTCACCATCAATCCGCACCACACCTTCTGGAAGGCTTCGGCGGAATAGACTCGTCTCCCTCCCATCGGGTCACCGACGATCACGCGAGTCTCGCTCGCCTCGAACACGACGACCCAATGCTCGATCAACGTCTTGTAACGCACCGTAACTGCGGCGGAGCCGGGGTATGCGAGCAAGTCTTCCCAACTCGCCGACCTGACATGGGGGACAAGATTGCGCCCGGCGATCTTGCGACGCAGGCCTCTCGCGATGCACATCTCGTCCGTGCCGGTGACCGCATTGGTCCAGCACAACTCGGCCATCTCTGCCTCGGTCGCGTCGATCTCGAACTGGTAGAGCAACGTGGCGGCGGCCGCTCCGCAGGTGAAGTTGGTCGTTTGACGACACACCTCATCGCGCTCGACCACGCCTTCCATCATGTCGGAATCGACGACTGCAGTGGCGAGCAATCGGTCGGTGCCGCACGCCCACAAGATCAGGCTGAACCCGATGAGACCCGCATGGGCGCGTCGCGAGCTCATGTGCGGTGCGGCGCTCACAAAGAGCGCGATCGAAAACGGAACCGACCACCACGTGCGGAGTAGCGCGTAGGCATCGTGATCGAGAAATCGGTACTCGAGGGTGGGAAACAGGATCAGAATGGTCCTCACCACGACGGGGACCAGGCAGATCGAGATAACGGTGATCACGCCGCGGCGAGACTCGGGGCGCACGCGCAAGCCGGCGTAGAAGGCGAATGTTAAAGAGAGGAATCCGAACAGGAAAAGGAGCCAGCGCTCAGTCATAGGTCGCCCTTCCCGGTTTCTTGCGGTCTGCGGCGATGTGAATCTCCGCGCTCGAAACGCCCCAAAGACGCTCCCAAGAGCCAGTTCCCCTCGATTGAAGTCTACGATGATTGCGATTGCGCCCTCCGAGGACGCCACTCTGCTCCCTTTCGTTGCACGGGTGCGGGGATCGGCGGCTCGCCGCGGTTTTGTAAACCTCTCTTTCCTGACTCTCCACTCCCAAGGCTTCTCGGTTGCCCATTCGGGCGTATCCTTGTATCTGGGCCGGGGATATGCCTCCCGCACCTCGACCCGATGAGCCCGGCACGCACCACTCGTTCATGTGCATGATCGCCCGGGTCCGGTTTGTTCCTATCCGTCTCACACTTCCCCCGCCTTGGGGGATATCGAGGTATCAAAAGTGCGCTTTCGCCGATCGAGCCGATTCACTATCGCGCTGCTGCTGCTGCTGCTCCTTCTCGGAATCTCCGAGCTGGGGGCTCAGGCGTACATCCTTGAGGTGACTCCTGCCCAAGGCGAGACCGGCACCGATCAGACCGTCTCCGTCCTCATCGACATCGACGCGTCCCAAGGCGGAGCTTCACTCGACGGATGGTCCTTCGGTCTCTGCAGCAATGCCGCCGAACTGACTCCGGTCGCCGCGGCTCTCGGATCCGCAGCCGCGCCGCTCTCGCCGACGTTCTCGAACATTGATATCACCGTCAGCGGCGGGGTCACCGTGGGAGTGATTCTTTCATTCACGGCGCCGTTCACGACGTTGCCCCCCGGCTTCGATCTCGAAGTGCTCACAGCGACCTACACCGTGCTCGGTCCCGCAGGAACGATCTCGACGATCACTCCGTGCTCGACGATCGGAAGCCCCCCGGTGGAGCTACTCATCGTCGCAAGCGCTCTCGAGATTACACCGACCGCCGTCGCGGGAACGATCACTTCAAGCACAAACCTGCCGACCGCGGCGCTCACCTGTGGGACCGTGCAGCCGGTTGCTGGGGTCGCAACACTTCCGATCACCCTCACCCATGACAACTCGAACGGGATGATCGGCTTCTCGTTTGGCCTCGCGTTCGACGATGTCCAATTGATTCCTCAGACGTTGACCGTGGGATCGGATCTCGCCCAGATCCGTGGTAGCCTTGGCCCCGCGTTTTTCGGCGCGAACCTGTCCCCCTCTGGTGGCGGTGGAGTGATCCTCGGCGTGCTGAACGACTTCGGTCAACCACCCGCAATTCTGGGAGTCGGCACTGACCTCGAGGTCGCCGTCCTCACCGTGGCGATCGCACCTACCGCAACACCGGGCGCGCTGTTCCCGGTCGCATTCAGCAACGCGATCGGCTCCCCCCCGACGGTTCTCGAGGTAGTCACGAACACCGCGGCCGGCACGGTCTCCGTGCTTCCCACCGTCGTCTCCGGCGGCGTGGACCTCGCGGTTTCGTTCATGCGGGGAGACGCGAACGGCGACGGCGCCGTCACGATCGGCGACGTCATCGCGAGCCTCAACCAGATCTTCACGTCCCAGACTCCTCCCGAATGCGCCGACAAGCTCGACGTCGACGACGACGGCTCGATCGGCATTTTGGACGTGGTCTTCCTGCTCGAGTACCTCTTCGTCAGTGGTGCGGCTCCCGCCGCGCCGTTCCCTTCGTGCGGTCCCGATATCAACGGATCCGACCTGCTCGGCTGTAACGGAGCCGCCGTCGTCTGCCCGTAGGAATAGGCGCGACGAACGCAGCGATCCAGAACAAACAAATCCGCCCCCCCGAGCATGCTCGGGGGGGCGTTCCTGTTTCGAGAGGGCTTCCTCGAAGCAGAGTTGCGGGTCGACGCGGGCTGCACATCGACCTGTGAGGTCTTGTCAGCCGACGAGCAACTTCCGCAAGCGCTGCTCGAGTTCGTCGTGCTGCGCGCGGAGGCGATCGAGTTCTTCGCCGAGAGCTCGAGGTGCAGCCGTCTTCACTGCGCCGCTGCTCTGCGCTTGCTCCCCGATGTGGTCTTCGATCCGCGCGCGCAGGTGCCGGTTCCGCTTCACTTCATCGAGAAGGCGATCGAGATCGCTGAGGACGCGTTTCGCGACCAGGCCCTTCGCTTCATCGATCATCGCGACGAGCTCGGCGACACTGGTGTCCCCCTCTTGATCGAGATGCGTGAGCGAGCGCGCGACCTCTTCGATCTCGGAGAGCGTGGTTCCCCGCGCCCACGTCGAGTCGCGGAGCACCTCGGCGAACGCGGCAACTGCCGCCGACAGACGGAAGTGATCGCTCGTCGCCAGGAACCCGTTCAGCATGCTGCTGGTTGCCTGCTTTTCGATTTCGACCACTTCATCGTGATCGGCGCTCCGGTAGCGCACCCGGGCGGTCGCGATCGGGCCGTCATGATTCGGCCTCAACTCCACTTCGTAGAGCGCAACCACCTCGTGTCCCGCGCCGACTTCGCCGGCGTCGATCGCGTCGTTCCGGAAATCCTTGTCGGCGATCGCGCGGTTCTCGTACCCGATCTGGCGGTAGCTGACGACCGCCGCGGGGTGAAACTCGACCTGAATCTTCGCATCGCGCGCGACCGTCTGGAAGGTACCCGCGAGTTGCGTACGGAAGTACTTCTGCGCTTCCTTCAAGGTGTCGAGGTAGACGCAGATCCCGTCCCCGCGATCGGCGAGCTGCTCGAGGAGCGCATCGTTATGGTTCCCCATCCCGACTCCGAACGAATTGAAATCGATCCCGCGGGCCCGCGCATCGGCGGTGCGGCCGAGAAGACCCTCGAGATCGGTGATGCCGGTGTTCGCGACGCCGTCGGAGAAGAGCGCGACCCGGTTCGACGCGTGCGGACGGAACTGACGCTCCGCCATGGCATAGCCGAGGTCGAGACCCTCTTGAGCGTTGGTCGACCCGTCGGGGGAGAGGGACATGAGCGCCGCGCCGATCGCATCGACGTCGAGCGCGCTGACCGGCTCGAGGACGATCCGCCCGGTCGTCGAGAAGGCGACGATGCCGATGGTGTCGCGAGCATTGAGCTCGGGGAGGAGCGTGAGGATCGCCTGCTTCACCAGCTCAAGCCGACCGCCGCCCCCCATCGAACCGGAGACGTCGATCACGAAGGTCAGCGCGATCGATTTGCGATCGGCTTCGGAGACCTCCCGCGCCTTCACTCCGACCTTCATCAGCGCGACGCCGTCGCGGTGCGATAGCTCACTCGGCGCGAGCTCGAGGTACACGGCGAGATCTTGCTCGGTCGGCGGAGGGAGACGACTCGGGTACGCGTTCACGAACTCTTCGGTCCGCACCGCAGCGCGCGGCGGCAGCTGTCCTTGACGAAGGTAGTTGCGCACGATCGCGTGGCTCGCGGTGTCGACGTCGACCCCGAAGGTCGACAGCGGATCGAGGTCCGCGCGCACGAACGGATTGTCCCCCCAGAAGCGGAAGTACATCTGTCCCGGAGTTTCTTGGGGTAGACGATTACAGCTCTCCAGCATCGCTTGGAGGCGCTCTTCGAGCTCGCGTCGCATCGCTTGCATCTGCCGCTCGAGTTGTGCTTCCACGGCTTTCTTGAGGCCATCGGCGTAACCCATCGCGACGATGTCGGGCACAGCGCGGAACTTCAGGTTTGGCTGGATCTGAGCTCCGTCTTCGATCGAAACGACCTCGCAAGCTGCGAGATCGCCGTGAGCACGGAGGACACGGAGCCGCGCGATGACGCGCTCCCCTTCGACGACGTCGAAGAAGGCGCCTTCGGTGACGTCTTGGGTCGTGCCCGCGTTGATGACGACGAAGCCTTCTTGCACGGAGAGCAGGTCCCCGCCGAGTTGCGGGAACTTGCGGAGGGCGGTGACGCCGGGGTCGGGAACGGGTGGGGTGATTGGAGTCAGGGGGGTGGAAGAATGGCCTCCCTCGCCGGCGATCAGCGCAGCAGCACGCTGACTCTCTTCGAGGGTCTCCTGGTGACCGCCGGCCCCGTGGGACCTGAGATCCATTTCACCTGGAACCCTTGGCGCAGGGCTCTCTTTCTTGTCCCGCTCCTCACCCACGGCAAATCGGGAAGCATGCGCTCTGATCTGAATCGTTTCAGAGATCTTGGGCGCGTCTCTTGTCCCGGAGACAGTGACCAAGTTGTTGTCGAACGTGAGGGCGGTGACAGCTCCCTCTACCGGAGTGATGTTCGTCATATCCACCGTGAACGTGGCACTACCGGTACCTTTCGTCGCCTCTCCGGAAATGCTCAAACTCTTCGGTTGAGAGAACGACGACGACGAATCCGAGTCGTCCCGTCTGACCTGCTCCCCGCCGACGAAATCGACCGAGGTTTCATCCACCGCAGGGTAGAAACAGTACCCCACCGCGAAGAGCAGGAACGCCGCAGCGATCCCCGAATACGAGTACCACCCCGGCTGTCTCGCGGTCGGAGGCACGGGGGTGATCGGTGCCGCAGTGTTCTTAGAGGAGGCAGTGCTCGTCGCGGCGAGACTGCCACCGCTCACGCCATCCGCCGCGGCAAAGATTTCCCCACGACGATCGTTCGACAACCGCGGCGCCTCCGCGACCGCGGCGGCGCTCCGCAACAGCTCGATCGCCTCGCGCCGCTCTTCGTAGGCGCGGCGCGCGGTCGGATCGCGCTCGAGGGTCGCTTCGAGCGCGGCACGCTCGGTGGCATCGACTTCGTCGAGGAGGAGGCGGGTCAGCGCCTCGTCATTGAAGTTCCTGGAATTCATCGGAGTCCGTTTCGACGGGTCATGATTCTTGAAGTTGGAGCTGTGTCCGTTGTTCTGATTCATGCCGACCTCCTACAACACGCCGGCGGCGCGCAGGCCCCCGGCGATCGCTGCGAGTCCTTGATGCACGCGGTTCGCCACGGTGCCGAGGCTCGCGCCGGTGAGGGCGGCGACCTCGCGATAACTCTTCCCCGCGATCACGCTCAGCTCGACCACTTCGCGGATCGCCGGATCGAGCTCGGCGAGGAGTCGCGTCACGGCGCCACGCCACTCGTCGATCTCGAGGAAGTCGGGGGTCGATCCTCCGCGATCAATGGTGGCCACCGCTGCTTCTCGTCGGTGCACGCGAATCTCCTTCCGCTGCGAGTCCCGGGCACGATTGCGCACCACGCGGGTGAGCCAAGCGGGGGGGTCGTCGATGACCGCACCGCGGCGCAGCTCGGCGACCAGGGCGATGAACCCCTCCTGCACGGCGTCCTCGGCGAGGTCGCGATCCCCACAGAGGCTCAAGCCGTAGCGGATGAGATCCCCTTCGTGACGGTCGATCAGTGCCTCGACCGACGCCCGGATGGTGCGTTCGGAGGGAGACTCTGCGTCTCGGAGGGGAGGGAGGTCCGAATCTGGTGCCACTGGTCTCCTCGCCGGTTTTGCCCCGGTTGTGGGGCGATCCCGGCTTCTGGGTGCTGCTCGTACCTTGCAGAGTGATGTCGCCACGGAAGGCTTCGCGTTCAGAGTTTCTGACTGTTTACCTTCCCGATTGAAGCACGTGGGCGCAACGGGGGCTCAAAGCGGGAACCGTCCCGTCTCCCCGAGCGTCCCCCCCTGCGGCGCACCCCAAAGGGAGATAGCCGGCTCTCGAGGTCGTTCGAAGGGTGTAGCGCTGACGATTTCGAGATTTTTCTGAACAAGTCGGCTCGGCAAACGACTTCAAGGCAACAGGCACGGCTTCCCAGCGTTGTCTTAGGGAGGACATGCCACCGGAATCGACGCGATTCCGAAACGGTGAGGTGCTGGGAACCTCTCTCCTGCTGGCCTGTCCCGCCAGCCGCCCTAGGCTGGGACAGCAGCTCATGACAGGGAAACGGAAGACGCTATGACGACACGCCCGATGCGCAGCCAAGAGCTCTCGAAGCCTCAACTCCAAGCTCGGAATCACCCCCGAGGAGACGGTGTTCGCGGACCGATCATCTGCTTCGCGCTCGGACTCGCCCTGACCCTCCTGGGAGTGAGTGGCGGGGCCGCGGGAGTGGTGGGCTCGGTTGGACCGGATTCTGTGGGCTTGCCATCGTCGGCAGCGGGAGCCCAGGAAACCTGCGGTTCCGCTCTGCCGTCCTCGATCCAGAAGACGATCGAGCTCGAAGGAGACTTGAACGTCTCCGACTCCCCGAAAGACCTCAGTTCGCGCGGTTTCTCGCTGTTCCGGCTCGAGATTCAATCGAGAGACGTCATCCCAGCAGATGGCTCGACTCCCGAGTCAGTTCAGACCCGGTGCGCTTTGGCGACCTTCGAAGCGGTGCTTTGTGAGACCCTGGATCGGCGAGAGTCGCTAAAGATCGAGCTGCGGAGTGGCGGGGCCTAAATCAGAGGTCACGATTCGGAGTGCCCTAGCGATCAGCGCTGTCTGTCGTGACCGCTGATTGAGGTGCTTCTGCAATGGACAGACTGAGGTCCATTGCACCGTGGTGCGAGAGGGAAAAGCTCTCAGAATCGTGATCTCTGATTTAGAGGCTTTCTCTGCTCTGTCCCTCAGGCCGGCCATCTGATCCGGCTCCATCACCAGACCGACGCTCTCCCTCCCTCCTTCTCATCCCCCCAAGACTCCGCCGTGCTCTCGCCCTGGCCAGGGCCAAGATCTGTCGTGCTTGTGCACCTCCACCAACCGATCGATGGGATGGCGCCTGGGCTTCCTCCTTGCCCACCGCCCCGAGCTCACCTACGCTTGCGAGTTCAATCCCCCCCTGCCTCGGAAGGAGACCCTTCTTGACCACCCACATCGCGCTCCTCGGCGATTCGATTTTCGACAACGGGGTCTACACCGATGGCGCACCGGACGTCGTGACGCATCTGCGCAGCCTGCTGCCCCCCCCCACGCGCGCCACGCTCCTCGCGATCGACGGTAGCGTGACCAGCGATCTCGCCGAACAGCTCTCGCGAGTGCCGGGGGATGCCTCTCACCTCGTGATCTCGCTCGGCGGAAACGATGCCCTCGGAAGTGCTGACCTACTCATGGCCCAGGTCGACTCGACCGCCGAGACACTCATGATGTTCGGCTCGCGGCTGGCCCCGTTCGAAGCGGCATACACTCAGGCAATCGATGCTGCCCTCGCGCTCGGGCGCAGAACGACCCTCTGCACGATCTACAACGGAAACCTCGAACTCCCCGAGGCGCCGCTCGCGCGGATCGCACTGATGATGTTCAACGATGTGATCTTGCGGACGGCGATCGAACGCCAGCTTCCGGTCATCGACCTGAGATTCGTCTGCGATCAGCCGGAGCACTACGCCAATCCCATTGAACCTTCCGACTCCGGGGGACGCGAGATCGCCAAGGCGATCCTCTCTGCGTGTCTGGCCCACGAGCCGCTTCCCCACTCGCAGGTGTTCGCGGGGTGAATCACCCCCCTGACGAGGTTCCCGTACTAGACGAAAGGTTCGCCATGCCGGTCGTCCCTGGTCGCACCATCGTTGTTCTCCTCGGGGTTCTGCTCCTCGCCGCCCCCCGGCTTGCCGCTCTCGACGCCCTTCCGACGCTCGAGGAAGCTCTCGCCCAGGACGTGCACGGCAAGTATCTCTTGCGCAAGAACAAGCTCACCGTTGAGTACCGCTTCCAGAAATCCTCTGAGCGCGACGACTTCGGCGGGCAGACAACCCTGGACTTCGGATCGAAGCAGCCGCAGCTTCGGGATGACGGCTCCTCGCCGGGCGCCAGACTCGGATTTCGCCCCGAGTCGCTCGTCACCGTAAAGATCCCTTTCGCGCAGCTGGAGACGGTGGAGTTCGGGGTGAGCGGCGTGAATGACCTCGACCTCACACTGGCAGCCGCCAGTGGCGAGATCCGGATACAAATCGGCAAGCTCACCCGAGTCACCAGTAGCGTCGGAGGGGCGGGGAAGACCCGCAAGGTTCCGCTCGACCCCGGCGCGACCTACAAGGTTGGCATCTTGCGTCGCAAAGACAAGCTGACGGTGACCCTCAACGGCAAGAAGGTCATCAGCGAGAAGCTCGACAAGGAACAGCCTCCGACGTCAGGATTCGCATTCAAAGCCAATATTGGGACCGCTCCTATCCTCGAGTTCTTCGCTGCGAGCGGAATCATCGACGAGGCTCTTCCGCTCATCGTCGTCAACCGCAGGGGACTGATGAGTGGCAAGCTGCCCCTGTGGCCCCAGCGGTTCGAGTCGCAGGGCGAGCGTTTCAAGGTGGTTTCGCCGGAATCCGAAGAGAAGGCCGCCTTCTGGGTTCAGCGACTCGAAAAAACCTACGCGCGCATCATCAAGGACTTCCCTGAGCTGGCCGACTCGGACTACAAGCGCGACGTCTACGTCTTCGGCCGAAACGCCGTCGGTCGATCGTATGGCATCTCCGATGTGTCCGGCGCCCTGCCAGACAAGTCCATCGCGTTCCTCGGTGAAGGGGCCGGGCCTTCATTCAACGCGGGGATGCTCGCTATGGACGTCATGTCCGATGCATGCCGATCCGCGCCGCTATGGATCAAGAGTGGGTGCCGTCAATATTACGCGCAGTGTGAGCTTACAGACGATGGAGTGAGCCTTGGCTTCTCGAAGGATCGAGCGGAGAGGGCACGCGCCCTCGCCGACAAGCTGACCCCGGAGTCGCTCGCGACACTCCTCGACCACAAGTACAGCTCCGAGGAAAATCCTCGCCCGCTCTACTGGGCACTCGTGCGCTTCTTCCTCGAAAGCGCGGGTCCTGGCTCCGACAGATTCTTTCGGCGATACGTGAGTGCGCTGTCACAGAGAGCCTCTGGACTGGAGGCACTGAAGTACGCACTCAAGGATGCGCCAGCCAAGCTCGCGGACATCTGCGCTGAGTTCAAGGAGCACGCGGGAACGAGCTTGTCGCCGGATCGTGCCCCGCTGGGACACCCCTGATCATTGAGCTGAACGACCCCCTCCGAGCCGATGGCGCGGTATGCTGTCGGCTCGAAGGGAGTCCACAGTGACCCAACCGAAGCATCCCACGCGCCCCCGCCGGGCAGACCCCCGCGCGATCGATCGCCGCACCTTTCTCGGCCGCACACTTGCGACCGGCGCCGCGCTCTCCGTTCCTCCGCTCTTCCTCCCTCGCTCGAGTCTCTTTGGTGACGGTCCACCGAAGCTCCCCTCCGATGCACTGCGGATCGCTGCCATCGGAGTCGGCAACAAAGGGCGCCACAACCTCGACCAACTGACGAGCGAGGCGATGGTCACCTTGTGCGATGTCGACGCGCGCTTTCTCGGCGAGGCGGCGAGTCGCTGGCCCGATGCGCGGCAGTACCGTGACTACCGTCGGATGTTCGAAGCGGAAGGGGGGCAGATCGATGCCGTCGTGGTTTCGACCGCGGATCACTCCCACGCACCCGCGACTGCGATCGCGCTCGAGCTCGGTTTGCCGGTCTACTGCGAAAAGCCGCTCACCCACACCGTGACCGAAGCGCGCGCCATCGCGGAGCTCGCCAAGACAAAGAAGGTCGCGACTCAGATGGGGACGCAGATTCACGCGACCGGCAACTATCGCCGGGTCGTTGAGCTGGTGCGCTCGGGGGCGATCGGTGCTATCTCCGAAGTGCACTGTTGGTGCAACAAGGGTTGGTCCGATGGACGCTTCGCACCGCCCACCGAGCCGCCCGCGCAGCTCGATTGGGATCTCTGGCTCGGCCCCGCCGCGAAGCGCGCGTACTCAGACAATGTGCACCCCGGCAACTGGCGTCGCTTCTGGGAGTACGGCTCGGGAACCTTCGGCGACATGGCGTGCCACATCGTCGATCTCCCCTTCTGGGCGCTCGAACTCACCCACCCCACCGAAGTCACTTGCGAAGGCCCCGAGCCCCACGACGTCGGCGCGCCGGCGTGGACGAAGGCGACCTACACCTTCCCCGCGGGCGTGGGGAAGACAATGCTGCTCACCTGGTCCGATGGGGGGCATCACTTCGATCTCGTGCGCGAGACGAAAGACGCTGATGGCAACTCTCTCGCCCAGTGGGGACTCGGCATCTTGTTCGTCGGCTCGAAGGGGATGCTCGCGGCGGACTACGGTCGTCGCCAGCTCCTCCCCACCGATCGCTTCGAAGGGTTCGAGGCGCCCGCGCAGACGATCCCCGATTCGATCGGACACTGGAAGGAGTGGGTGCAAGCGGTGAAGACCGGCAGCCCCACGACCTGCTCGTTCGACTACTCCGGCCGCCTCACAGAGACGGTGCTCCTCGGCATCGTCGCGCACCGCACCGGCAAGAAGCTCGCGTGGGATGCGAAGGAGCTCCGCGCGACGGGGTGCCCCGAGGCGGACCAGTATCTGACCAAGGAGTATCGCAAGGGATTCGGGGTGGCGGGGGTCTGAGAACGAGACCACCGAACGCTTTCAGCCGGAAATGGAGAAACCGACAATGGAGGACCCGAACATGGAGAGCACCGAGACCGCCATCATCGCAGGCGGGTGCTTCTGGGGGATGGAAGAACTGCTCCGCGGTATCGAAGGGGTGCTCGACACCGATGTGGGGTATTGCGGTGGCGAGAACAAGAACGCGACCTACGAGAACCACCCGGGGCATGCCGAGGCGGTGCAGATCGTCTTCGATCCGACCAAGATCTCCTTCGAGAACCTCTTGGTGAACTGGTTCTTCCGGATGCATGACCCGACGACTCTGAGCCGGCAGGGGAACGACCGCGGCTCGAGCTACCGGAGCACGATCTTCACCTTCAACGAAGAGCAGGAGCAAGTCGCCGAGAGGGCGATCCGAAGAATCGACGAGGCGAAGCGGTGGCCGGGGCCTATCGTGACCACCGTCGAGCCGGTGCGAAACTGGACTCCGGCGGAAGGGTACCACCAGGACTACCTGGAGAAGAACCCGGGCGGATACACCTGCCACTGGCTCCGCGAGTGGACACCGATCCCGACCGGCGCGGAGTAGGGGCGGCGACCGGCGCGAGCTGACATCTCGCGACGCCCCGAAGGCAACTTCCGGCTTAGGGAAAGTACACTGAGGAGCGACGACCTCAAAGGTGGCGGCTCGCTCGCATCACTGCCGAGAGCGAGGCGTTCGCGACAGAGCGAGCGGGATGTCGAATCACATGCTGGGCCGCTTCAATGTTGCGTAGACGGACTTCGCAGTGGCTCCTCGCGGCGCTTATTGTTGCCCTCGGCGCGATCTTGGCTGTGCATGGCCCGGGTATCTGGCAACTCGCGACTGCGAAGACTACCTACGTTTCTGAGTACTCAGGGGCAGAGCTACGCCAAATCGTGAGAATCCAGCGCAAGACACGGTCTGGTACCCTCCTCTGGAGCAAGACCTACTACGTGGACAGTGGCTTTCTATGGGTGTCGAATGAGTTGCTTGAGCCGAACAACTGGACTCACACCGTCTATCGACGTGGCGGAAAAGTGGGTAGCCAGGCGGTTAAAGTTGGCGGGCGAACCATCGATTGGTCCTCTCGACCACCGTGGCGTTGGGGCGTCGAAGACCAGCGCAAGCCAACTGCGCCATGGGTACTTCGCGGTATCTCGTTTCCAACTTGGTGGCCAGGTGTGCGCTCTCCTGAATCACCCCTCTGAGGCGAGCACGAAACCCGAGCCCTCGGAACTCTCCTACTCAGATCCTCGAAGTTGAACGGACCGACACGTTGAAGAACTTCCTGCCCTCGAGGCGACTCTGGATTCTCAGCCTCACGCTGATCGCGCCGCAATTCGCGTTCGCCCAACATGATTTGGGCCAGCTAGACGTGACGTTCACGAACGCGGGGCTCGCCAATCCCAGTGTCGCGGCGCGCGTCTACTACCCGTCGAGTAGCGCGGGCAGCGGCGTCCCGCTCGCCTCGGGCTCTTGGCCGGTCATCGCGTTTGGGCACGGCTTCAACTTGGGCTACCTCGACTACAACGAAATCCTCCATGCGGTCGCCACCGCCGGTTACATCGTCATTTCCCCTGATGTCCAGAATGGATTCAGCGTCGATCACGAAGAATTCGCCCGGGAGCTCGGCGCTTGCATCGATTTCTTCATGGCCGAGAACCAAAGTGCTGGCTCGCTCTTCTTCCAGGGAGTCGCCTCTTCGTCCGGCGTCTTCGGGCACTCGATGGGCGGCGGCGCCAGCACCTTGGTCCCGAGTGTCTATCCCGAGATCGACGCCGTCTCTGGATTGGCCTCCGCGGAAACCATTCCTTCCGCTATCGCTGCGCTCGGAAGTTACAGCGGCCCCTACCAGGTGATCTCCGGCTCGGCTGACAATGTCGCCCCCGAAAGCGCCCATCAAATCCCCATGTATTCTGCCGCGACTGGCATGAAGCAGTGGATCAGCATCCTCGGCGGCGCTCATTGCAAATTCACGGATAGTTCGACGATCTGCGACCTGTTCTCCTCCCCCGGTTCGGTGACGCGGGACTTCCAAATCGATATCACCATCAAGTACGTCATTCCCTTCTTCGACTTTGCCCTCAAGAGCGATCTGGCTGCCCTGCCCTTCATTTGTGGGGACGCCATCGAGGCCGATATCGCTGCCGGGAACCTGCTCAACACCACGACCATCAACTGTCCGGTCGTGGGAAGTCCCTTTCGACGAGGAGACTGCTCCGCTGACGGTCAGTACAACATCGCGGATGCGATCTATTCACTCTCAGCGCTCTTCCCGGGCCCGGGCGGTCCGCCGGCGCTCAGTTGTGAAGACGCGTGTGACTGCAATGACGACGGTCAGCTGAACGTCGCGGATCCGATCTGCATCCTCGAGAGCCTGTTCGTATCGCAAGCGCCCCCGCCGGCGGCTCCGCACCCCGCTTGCGGAACAGATCCGACCGAGACCGATGCGCTCGACTGCTCGGCGTTTGCACCGTGTCCCTAGTTAGCCCTTCGCGTGCTTCCATCGGCCTGGAGAACGATGAGTTGTGGACGATGGTCGACCCCGGGCAATACCGTATGCGCGTGGCTAACCCCTGAGGAGTGCGCCGCAAGCCACGAGCGGACTCCTAGAACCCAAGGAGGAATCATGCAGATTCAGTATCTCGAGATCGTCACCCCCGACGTCGACGCCGTCTGCGCAACCTACGAAAAACTGCATGGCGCGAGCTTCGGCGAGCCGGAGGCGGGACTGGGCAATGCGCGCACCACGACTCTTGGGAACGGCGGGGTGATCGGTGTGCGAGCGCCGATGCACGAAGCCGAAGAGCCGGTGGTCAGACCCTACCTCCTGGTGGACGACGTTGAGGCCGCGACCGCGGCGGCCGCCGCCGCGGGGGCCGAGATCGCGCACCCGCCCCTGGAGCTCCCCGGACACGGCACCTTCGCGATCTACATCCAAGGCGGAGTTCACCACGGTCTTTGGCAGGTTTGATCGCGGAGGGAGTCTCACCGAAGCGATCCCCGGCCCGTGCTCCCGAGCGAAGACCGGCAAAAGAAAGAGCGATAGGCGCAGGCCCGTGGACCCACTCCCTGAACTCGACGCAGTTCTGAAGCAGCTCCGCGATCGCGGCGTCTCGATTCCCGCGGGCAACCGGACTGTCACCGCGTATGGCGATTCACCGGAGATGTCCGCGGCGCTGCTCCGACTCATCGCTTCGGGCCAGAAGCGCGCGGGGACCGCTCTCGTCTGGGCGCTCGAGGCAGACGAAGAGCAGCACTCCCAGCCGGGAGACATTGAAATCGTCTTAGAGTTCGACGGTACCCCCGCCATCGTGACGCGTATCGTCGAGTGTGAAGTCGTCCCCTTCGATACCGTCACTGCCGCATACGCCGCGATCGAAGGCGAGGGGGACGGGTCGCTGGAATACTGGCGACGCACTCACTGGGAGTTCTTCGGGCGCGAGTGCACGCGGATCGGTCGTGTGCCGAGTCGGCAAATGCCCGTCTTGTGTGCAATCTTCGAGGTCGTCGAAGTGATCGCTCGCTCAGAACACCAATAGGTCGTGGGGCGGGCAAGGGACCAGTCAGGAGCGCGGCGATGAATGATCGCCTCGAGCAGAACAAGAAGACCGCCCAGGCTTTCTACGACCTGATGTTCAGTAACCACGTCGTCCTGCGCTGCCACCAGGATTGGCCAGGCGAAAGTGAATGGGCTGGCATCCACATCTTCCGCCTCGATGAGGACGGGAAGATCGTTGAGCGTTGGGACGTGCTTCAGGTGGTCCCCCGCGCGTCGGCAAACGAAAACACGATGTTCTGATGGGGACTGTGCGGACCTCGGCATGCAGCGGACGTCGCTCCGCGCGTTCGGTAGTGCCAAGGGCGGTAGCGATCGACCAACTCAGCGAGACGGGAAACCGACTCTCGCTTCATTGGCCCAAGAGCCAGTGGGTACTCAAGGTGAGGCGGCACCAATGATCGTCTTGAGGGCACTCATTGCGGTCGTCTACTTAACTTCACTTGTGTACGGCCTGGCACGTCTCTGTGCATTCATCGCCCGTCCGCCAAAGCGCCTGCCAGTTTTCTCCACCGTCGATCCGAACGCACGAATCGCACTCGGCTTTGGTGGCGTGTACCTGATGGCCCTTCTCATCCTCCTCGTGATCACACGTCCCAGCGTTGGGACGATCCTTGCGGGGGTTGTCGTCACGGTCGGCGGGGTCGCGCTCTCTCAGCACATCCTCTCTCGTGACTCTCGCCGATATGGGCACCTCCTCAGAGTTGGCCACCAAGTGCGCCTTCGAGTTCTCAGAAAGACCAACCCCACCCACGGCGGACCCCAGTGTGAGTTCGTGCTCACTGCATTCTCCGCTGAGACGGGTGAGCGCGACCTCCGAGTGGGCCCAAGCACCTACCATTCCTTTCACGAAGGAGAGGAGCTTGACCTCCTCTTAGACCCGAGTGATCCTGATTGCTGGCAGATTTTGCGGCCCAAGGGTGCCGCCTGACGAGGCACGCGGCGGACTTGGCGCGCGCGCCACAGAAGCCAAATCGGTGGACCGATAGAACAGGAGTATGACTGTGAAGGAAGAGCCGCACTGCCAGAAGTGCAACGGGCCAGTCGAAGTGGGATACGTGCTCGACAAGTCGTTGCATGTCACCGCGGCCTGCTGGGTCGCCGGCGAGCCACCCACAACCTTTACGGGCAAGAGATCATCGAAGGAGGGGCATGGCCCACGAATCAGGGCCGTGCGGTGCAAGGAATGCGCATTCCTCGAACTCTATGCGGATGGGCCCGTGGAGTAACGCATCGATCGACTCGTCATGCGACCGAGAGCGATTCGACTTACTCCCCACCGGTCGACCCTACACCGCGTTGATCTGCGGATAATTCGGGACCCACATCTGCCCGCGCACTGTCGCCTCGAGGGCATCGTCGGTGATCGCTCCCGCCACTTCTTTCGCGGCGACGCCCGTGGTGCGCGCCTCACGCGCCACCGCCATCGCAACCCGCGCCGACACTTCCCGCAGGTCTCCCAAGGGGGGCAGTAGTTTTCCTTGGCTGAGGTCGTCTTCGGAAACGAGCTCGGCAATCGCATGGGCCGCGGCGGTGAACATCGCGTCAGAGATCTCCGTCGCCTGGGAAACCAGCGCTCCGAGCCCGACACCGGGGAAGACATAGACATTGTTTCCCTGGCTCGTGTGGATCGTTTGCTCTTCGAACTCGACCGGGTCGAACGGGCTTCCGGTCGCGATCAGCGCTTTGCCCTGGGTCCAGCGGATGAGATCTTCCGGTGTCGCCTCTGAGTGGCTGGTCGGATTCGAGAAGGGGAAGATCGCGGGACGCTCGGTGTGCTTCGCCATTTCGCGCACGATCGTCTCATCAAACTGCCCCGCGTGGCCGGTCGTGCCGATGAGAACGTGCGGCTTCACGGCGGCGATCACCTCTTCGAGAGTTCCGCTGCGATCAGCGGGAAGGCCCCGCAATTGCGCCTTCGCCGATGACCATGCGAACTCTTGCTTGAACGGGTCGTCGGTGACCCGCTCGGCGATCAGGTGTCCGCGGCTGTCGAGCATCGCGATCCGCTCGGTGATCTCGTCCTCCCCCACTCCCGCAGTGCGAAGTGCACTCCGCAAGAGACGGCCGATCCCGATGCCGGCGGCTCCGGCTCCCGCGATGACGATACGGAGCTCCTCGAGCGGAGTTTTCGAGATGCGGGTAGAGGCGAGCATCGCCGCGAGTGCGATTCCCGCGGTCCCTTGGATGTCGTCGTTGAAGCTCGGCAGGCGCTCGCGATAGCGATCGAGCAATCGAAGCGCGTTCTGCTGCTTGAAGTCCTCCCACTGGAGAAGCACGTCGGGGAACACGTTCTTCACCGCGGCGACGAACTCCTCGACGAAGTTGTCGTAGCGCTCGCCACGCAATCGCGGGTGCCGCCAGCCGAGGTAGAGCGGATCTTCGAGGAGTCGCTCGTTGTCGGTACCGACGTCGAGACAGATCGGGAGCGTCTGGCTCGGGTGAATCCCCGCACCGACGGTGTAGAGGCTGAGCTTGCCGATCGGGATCCCCATGCCGCCGGCGCCCTGATCTCCGAGACCGAGGATCCGCTCGCCATCGGTAACGACGATCAGCCGTACGCCGGTGTACGGCGCGTGGGAGAGGACCTCTTCGATCTTCCCGGAATGCCCGAGCGTCACCCAGAGGCCGCGTGCACGCCGGAAGATTCGGCTATACCGCATGCACGCCTTCCCGACGGTCGGGGTGTAGATCACCGGCATGTAGCGCTCGATGTTGTCGTAGATCACCCGATGGAACAGGACCTCATTGCGGTCCTGGAGTGCGGCGAGGCCGATGTACTTCTCGAGGGGCTTCTCTTTGCGCTCGATGCTCTCTCGCATCCGCTCCGCTTGCTGCTCGATGGTGTTCACCGCGGCAGGGAGGAGACCGGTCAGGCCGAGCGCTTCTCGATCGGCGTGAGTGAAGGCGGTTCCGCGGTTGTAGAGCGGGCGACGGAGGACCTCTTCTCCCCGCCAGGGGACCCCGAGCACCTCGCCGCGGTCGAGGTTGGGGCTCAGCGGGGCCGGTTTCCCGGGGGTTCCATCTTCGTCGCACACAGTTCTTGAGAGAGTGTAGGTCTCCATCAATCCTCCAGTTCGGGACGGATCGTACCCCGGGTGGGCCGACTGAGCACGGTGAGGCGGGGGATTTCGAGCTGACCGTCTCCGAGAGGCGAGCAGGCCGTCGCAAGGCGCTGGACTCGGCTCCCGGGTGAGAGCCGAGTCCTATCCGACGTCCAGACGGTTGAGGAACACGAGAACTCGGCGCCAGAGGAGGAGCGCCATCGGCTCGGAAGCCGCCCCGATCCTGATCGAGCCGGTGAGGCCGTGGCGCAAGGAGCCGTCGAACGTCGACGGTTCGAGAACCGAGATGACCCGGTAGTACGATTGCGGGGCGCGCATCGTCTGAGGGTCGATCTGAATCTTCCCGCCCGCCAGTTGGGTGAGGGAAAGCTCATCGATCCGGGATGAAGCGACCGGCTCGACGCGAAGAATCGTTCCCGCCATCCGCTCGCCCGGGCCCCCGACCGGGCGGAACTGGATGACCTCCCCGGGCCGTGGCGAGGCCGCAGCCATCTCTCGCGGAGTCAGGTAGGTGACGACCGTGAAGCGCCCGGCGGCGATCGTCGCGATCTCTTCACCCGCGGGAAGGAAGCGCCCCGCTTCTTCCACTGAGAGGCACCGGGCAATCCAGCCGGTGGACTCCGCGCGCATCGTCATCGCATCCAAGCGACGCTCGCGCTCGGCGAGACGGTCTCGGAAGTACTGGACCGTCTGCTGCTCCTGCTGGGCGAGTGGGAGATCGATCGTGGCGAGAGCCTGTGCGCGGACGGAGGATTGCACGAGGCTCGAACGCGCCAAGACGATCTCGGTGAGCAGCTCGGGATCGCGAAGCTCCGCGATCAACTCGCCCTCGATCACCGACTTGCCCGCCTCGGCGTGAATCACATCAACGAACCCAGGGCGCTCGAGTCGAATGACTTGATCCCCTTCGGTTCCGATCGATCCGCTCGCGTGCACACTCCCCGGCAACGGAACACCGAAGAGCGCGTATCCGGCCACCGCGATGAGCGCGATGCTCACACCAAACGATCGTACCTGCGCTTGTTGCGCCTGTTCCGAGAACCACAGGTAAGCGAGCACGCGGCGGAGCAGTTTCAAGATCTCGAGCGTGATGTAGGTCGCGGCGAGGACCAGCCCGAGCAGGAAGAACTTGCTCGCGACGAGCATCGAAATCGAAACGATCACCGTCACGCGGTAGAGCGCGGCGAAAACGCCGAAGCCACACAAGGAGAGTTGCGTCTTCAGGCCCTCCGAGCTTTGGGCTTCGAGGCGGGGGCCGATGGCGATTCGCTTAGCGATCGCGGTCATCGCATCGGTCGAGCGCTGGCGGAGGTTTGGGATCTCGAGGGCATCGCTCAGCACGTAGTACCCATCGAACCGCATCAGCGGGTTGATGTTGAACGCGACCGTCACGACGCTCGCGAGCATCACCACATTGAAGAGGAGTGAGTGTAAGACCCCCGGATCGGTCGCGGCCCAGCCGAGGAGCGCGATCGCGGCGATGGCGAGCTCGAAGTACATTCCCGCCATGCCGACGAACATCCGTTGGCCCCGCTTGTGGAACCCCCAGGCGGCGGAGGCATCGACGTACGCGCACGGTGTGAACACGATGAGGTACGCCCCCATTTCTGGAACGTGCCCCCCGTATGCCTTCGTCGCGTACGCGTGACCGAATTCGTGGAAGAGCTTGAGCGCGATGATCGTCACCCACAAGATCGGTAGGTTCTGAGCGCCGAACGCTTCGCCCACTTGGTCTCCGAGATCGTCCCAGCGACGGGTGGCGACGTACACCGCCGCGGTGACGAGCCCCGACCACAGGAACATTGCCATCGGCGTAAAGAGCGGCCGCACGAAGCGGACGGTGCGGTCGAGGAAGTGATCGGGGTTCACGAGCGGCAGCTGGTAGAAGAACATCGCCATCCAGCGCTTCACCCGGCGTTGCTGTTCCTTCATGAGGAAGCGCTGGTAGAGGCGCTTTCCATCGGGAATGGGCAGGTTCAGGAACCCGAGCCGATGCAGCGAGATGACGAAGCGGTAGAACTCGGTTTCCTCCGACAGCTCCAGCTTTTTCTCGGAGACCATCCGCGCGAACACCTCCGCGAGAGAGTGCTCTGCGTGGAGCGCGGTGACGATCTGATAGTCGGCACCAGAGAAGCGGTGGCTCTCGAAAGTGATCGGATCGCGCACGACGTAGGACACCTGACCGCGAAAGACGTGTCGCGAAACATCAAGCTCGGGGCGGAGCCCGACCTTCGAGCCTCCCAGGCGCGCGGCGAAGTCGGGTGTCTCGTCCGGAGTGCCGGCGGGGGCGTCGACGGGAGCTTCGTTCGGGGTGTCCTCGTTCGGATGCGCCTTGGCCATCTCTTAGAACCAGTACTTCAAGTGGAACCAGTCGAAGACTCCGTGGAGCATCACCCAGGAGACGCGACGGCGACCGACGTCGACTCGCGCAACTCCTTCCATTCCGGCCCGCAACCAGTCGGGGTGCTGTGCTAGATCCGCGCGCACCTTGAAGACGTTCTTGCCCCCTTCGGCAGAGGTCGACGGGGCGATCTCGGAGAGTGCGAGGCTCTGCTCCTCTTCGGGGCGCGCGAAGGCCGCGAACGATCCGTGGAGGCCGCGATCGATTCCATCGAATTTAGTCTCGGGTACCAGCAGCTCGAGGCGCCACCCTCCGTCGGAGGCGACCTGGAACAGGGTCTCCCCCTTCACAACTCGGTCCCCCACTCGCTCGCGCAGGTGTCCCCCGGTGATCTCACCGGCAAACGGAGCCGAGAGCGTGGTCAACGAAAGGCGCAGCGCGTTCAGTTCGAGGAGCGAGTGAATCTCGTCGAGCTTCGTCCGAGCGATGCTGACCCCGACACGATCCTCTTGGGCGAGCGCCTGGCTCAACTCGATCGAGTACGCGCGCTGTTCTGCGTTCAGGCGTTGTTCTTCGAGGCGGAGGGCCCGATCGTCGAACTCGCAGAGGAGCTGACCCTTTTCGACCCGATCTCCCGGCTGCACGTGCACCGCGCTCAGGATCGCGTCCTCAGGTGCGCTAAAGGTGCGACTCTCTGCCGGAAGAACTCGGGCAGGAACCGTGATGTCATACGTCATGCTCCCCAAGAGGAACCAGCCGAACGCGATCGCGAGGAGCGACGCGAAGATTTTTCGTCCCACTTCACCGGGGCCACTCAGCGAAAAGTAGTGCTTGTGTACGCTATCCGCGACGTGACTGGCAAGGCGCCGATTGGCTCGGCGCAGCAATTCGAGGGCGGGTGCATAGGGCTCGACCAACTCGCGCAGCTTGTCGATCTCGTGCGTTCGAAATCCGGGGCTACCGCCGCGACGGAGTCCGATCACATACTTGACCTTGCCCGCGACGATGAGGGGGAAGCTGACCACCGCATCCCCTCCGGCGCTTTCGTGCCATTGACGGTGCAGGCGGTGATCTTCGCTGGTGCCTTCCGGGGCGTCATCGGATGTGTTCTGGCAGACGATCGGTTCGGCGCGGTCGAGGCACTCTTCGAGCGCCTGGCGGATGCGCATCACTCCCGGCGCGTTGTTGCGCACCTCGTCTTGGCCGGAGATCACGCGCACGATAATTTTGTGGCCGCGCACCTCGCCGAGCGCGACGACATCGGCGCCGCTCTTCGACTGAATCTGGTTGGTGATCGCGTACGCGAGCTCCATCGACGATTCGTAGCCGCTCGAGCGCTGGATCGCCCGGGTGACGGGGTCATCGGCGACGTTTGGAACCTCGGTCCGATTGCTTTCGACAAACCCTGCGCACTCGCAGGCAAAGGCGACGAGTTCTTGAATCCGTTGGAGTTGGCTCGCGAGGGTCTCTTGCTCGGCGCGAACCAGAATCGCGACGGCACCGATGCGCGAGCCGCGGATGTCTTTCAGGATCGCAGTGAGAGTTGCGACGCGTTCGTCGGAGTTCCGCGTTCGGTAGAGGCGCGCGTGAGGACCGGTGTCCGAGAGGGTCTCGGTGAGCGCGGCGTCGACCGCAGGGCGCCAAAAATTGCCCGGAACCGACTCGTCGCTCCAGTTGTGATCCCACACCTCGGTCGGGAGTTGCAAGCTCACCCCCGCGTAGAATGCACCGAGCTCGCTTCCGAGAATCGGGAGGAGTTCACGGAAGTAGTGCACCTCTGAAGAACTCGAGCGCGCAAGCGCGGCGATCTCCTTCATGGCTCTGGTACTTCCGCCGACGGTCGCACCACGCTGGGGCGCGGGATGGTCGGTATTCGCGGTCATTCTCTCCCCTGGTTGTTTCAAGTCAGTTGCGGCGCATTGAAGCACCGGCACACACGATTTGCTCGCTCCCTCTCGGTGAGACGCTAAGAGGCTAGCCGAGCAGGTCGTTCTTGCTCACGCCTGGATTGCGCGACGTCAAATCGATGGGGTTGAAGAACTTGAAGCCGGTCTCGAACACGTCCTCGCGAATCAGCTTGCAGCGCAGACAGCGTGCGAAGGTCATCGGCGTTTCGAGCCACTCGAGATCGAACTCGAGTCGGTAGATGTCCCCGACGAGAACCGGCACCGGGAAGAGCGCGCGGCACCCTCCTTCGGAGAGGTCGCCGGTCATCCCTTGAATCTTCAGCTCGCGGACCTGGCTCGCGTTTCCGGGGCGCAGAATGAGGCGGGTGCGCAACGAGACCCGCTCGTGGATTCGCTGGAGCGCAACGTTCCTCGGGTTCTGCGCCTCGATCTCGGACAGCAGTTCCAGTTCTGCTGGCGTCCCTGCTCGGCTGGGCGACTTCTCCATCGATCCTCCACGGTCGTGCTCACTGGCGCGCGGGCTCATGCCCAGCTCCGGCGAGGCGAGATCAGGCTGCTTGCGGCAGTGTTTTGGTCACAGTTTCGGCGACGGCCTCGGCGAACGGGTCGAGTGCCTGCTCGTTCGAGAGCGTTTTCTCTGTTGAGAATGAGGGCGGCACTAGTGCTTCTCCCCAAACTGCACACGACAGCGCACCCCAGCGGTGATTTCACCGTCGGGGTTCGGAACGGTGAGTCGAACTCCGATGGTGTGACTCGCCGCGTCAACGACCGGATCGATGATGTCGACGGTCGCGATGATCGGCGGACTCCCCGGCGCCTCCGATTGAACGATTGCGGTATCCCCCACCGAGATCGAGCCCAGGTGTTCGACCGGCAAGTAGGTCTCGATGTGCAAGGGGTCGATCCTGACGACGGTCAGGACCGGCTTGCCGGAGTCGACGAGTTGTCCAGGGGAGACATGGCGACGCACCACGATGCCATCGAAGGGGCTGAGGATCTTGCGTTGGGCCAGGTGCGCCTCGGCGCGTGAGAACTCGAGACGAGCTATTTCCCGGCGCTCTTCAGCATGGATCAGTTCGATCTCGGCGAGGCGACGATCGGTGCGCAGAACGCGCAGCTCTTGCTGACTGACCAGGGTTCCGAGGGCGAGCTGCGATTCCAGGCTCTCGCGAGCGTGAGAGATGCGCACCTGTGCCGATTCGATTTCTGCGATTTGCTCGACGCGGCGCCGGGCGAGCGCGAGGTTGAGCTCTTCGACATCGCACTCGAGGGAAGCGAGATACTGCCCGGCGAGAACTGTCTCGCCGCGTTCGACCACCACTTCGCCGAGTCGACCTTCGACGGGTATGCCGAGAGGAACCGTCTCGGTCGGTCGGATGACGCCATCGACGAAAATTCCATCGGGACCGGGGGCGGAAAGCCCCGCGGTAGAGCCGAGCAGGCTCACAGACAGGATGCCGAGAAGTAGGCCGTGT
Organism: uncultured bacterium; assembly: GCA_937876125.1. Classification (GTDB taxonomy): domain Bacteria; phylum Planctomycetota; class UBA8108; order UBA1146; family UBA1146; genus JAFMMO01. The sequence continues at coordinate 2,270 of CALEHF010000331.1, read as the reverse complement.
CTCACAGTGAGCGTCGCCCTCATCCCCCCCCGGGTGGTCTCCCCCTGCAGTACCTAGACCCCGATCACTCGAGCTCGCGCGCCCCTCCCGCACCTCCCCCGATGGGAGAAGCGGAGACTCAACAGGCTGCTAGGCTCTCAAAGACTACGATGGGGAAAAGAACTCGCGCCACGGGATGCGGGCAAGTTTTGCCGGCTCCCCTCTTTTGGTCACGCGATCCGGACCGACCCGAGCGGGTGGCTCTCAGAAGTCGGCGGATCGAGCAGGGCGGCTACTCGATCTCGATCCCCAACGATTCGAGGACATCCCCGGTCTGGCGGCGGTACTCGGTCATCGCCTTCAGGAGGAAGACGATCGACTCGACCTCGGAAGTTTGCGCCTCGAGCAAGTCGTTTTGGACCTGCAGCACTTGATAGCTCGTCGAGAGCCCGACCGAGAGACGCCTCTTTTCGCCATCGAGCTGCTCGGTGCGCAGCCGGACTGCCGCCCGGGTGGTCTGCACCCGTTGCTGGGCGCTCCGCACGTCGCGGACCGCCTGGGTCACCCCGAGAACGACGGTGTTGATGGTGCGTTGGAGGTCAAGACGCGCGCTCGAGCGATCGATCCGCGCTTGCGAGCGCCGCTCCTTCGCCGCGCGATTCCCGATCGGAACTTCAAGAACGATCCCGAGTGACCAGTCGTAGTAGGTTCCCGATCCGAGCTCTTCCCAAGATCCACCGAAGCCATCCTCGAGCCCCGAGTTGGTCCACGAACCGGTCAGATCGAGACGCGGCAGTGCGTCGTCGGCGGTGCGTTGGAAAATGTCTTCTGAATTCTGAATGGTGAGGACCTGCTGCTGAATCTCGATGCGCTGCTCGAGTGCGAGATCGACCGACCGTTCGAGCGAGAGGTTTATGTCTTCGAGATCGGGCACGGTGACCGGCACGATCTCGACGTCGAGGAACAACGAGTTCTCCACTCCGCCGCGGCGGAACTTCGGGGCGTTGATCTGATCGAGCAGCGAATCTTGCGCGTTCTCGAGCGCGTTCTGCGCATCGATGATTCCCGCGCGTTGGGTTTCGATGTTCGCCTCGGCATCGATCACGTCGAACTCGGTGCCACTCCCGACCTGCAACTTGCGTCGGTTGATGTCGAGCAGCTCGTTCGCCTCGACCAGCGCCTGCAGCTTCACTTCCAGGTCCTTGCGAGTGAAGAGCAAATCCCAGTACGAATTGGCGACCGCGATCAGGGTGTCTTCGATCCGGCGGTGCAACTCGAGTTTCGAGATCTCCGCATTGCGCGCTGTGACTCGCACGTCCGCGAGCACCGAGTCATCGCCGAATCCTCGAAGCAGCGGCTGAGTCAGTTGGAGCTCGACCGACGAGGAGAAGCGCGGGTTCAAGCTGAAGATGCTCGAGTCAGGGTTGTCGTTACGACTCCCCCCCGCAACCAAAGAGTACTGCGTGCCCGTTTCGAGGAGCCCCGACACACCCATGTCCCACCGATCAGAAGCGAAAGCGTTCACCGCGATCGTGCTGATGTTCGACCCGAAGTCGAGAAAGCTGACCGAGGGTTGGCGAAAGCGCGAGAGGGTGTAGCTGGTGCGAAAGAGCGGATCGAAGGCGGCGTCGGCGACGAGACGATCGCGGCGCGCACGGTCTTCGGTGAGGCGCTGGATACGGAGGTCGATGTTGTGGCTGAGGGAGAGCCGAATCGCATCGTCGAGCGACAGCTCCATTTTTGGGCGGCTCGGCTCATCGGAGCCTGCCGGAGGATCAGCCGGCCTCTTCGCTTCGGGAGTGGTCGCCGGTGCCGCTGTCTCCTGAGGCACCGCCGGCGCGGCGGGACTTTCCTGAGCCCTGGCCGGCGCGCTCGCCATCAAGCAGATGAAAACCCAGAGAGCGATGCCAGAAATGGCTTGGATGATTCCACTCCGGCGCGTGGAACAATGATCTGGTCCGAGCTTCCCCGACCGCATGGAGCGTCCTTCCCCCGAAGGCCCTCGGCGTCGAAACTCCGAGGGAGCTCCGGTGAGGGCGGAATCGAAGGCTGGATCATAGAGAGCGCTGCGCGGGTGGCAAGGTGACCCCAGGAGGCTGTCGGAGTGGAAAAGCGGCGATCAGCTTCCTTCGGGGGCCATTCCGGGGTCGGACTGCTGTGACTTGCCCCGCGCCAACAAGCCGGGGAGCGCGTGGAGGAGCGCGACGAAGAAGAACGCGAGCGCACTCATGGTCACGAGCAGCGAGTAACACGACCAGCAGTCGGGCAGGTACCAACGTTCGATGAACCAG
>CALEHF010000330.1 GCA_937876125.1 uncultured bacterium | reverse complement strand
AGGAGAGAGACGCCGCTTGATCACTCGGTGAAACACAACATTTGACAATAGCTCTACCCCGCCGCTCGAGGAGGCTACCCGTGGCTGATGACCTCCAGATGAAGGGTCACTTTCAACACAATCTTCCGGCGATGAACGTTGCTCGTCCGAAAGCGGACACTCGCATCGCCCTACGGTCGAACTTGCTACGGTCGAACTTGCCGCAGTCAACATTGGCGGCCGGTCTGCTCCTGGCCCTCCTGACGTGGAGCGCTTCTGCCGCTCCTCTTCACGCCGCACCCGGTCGTTCCGCCACGCTCCCCGCAGGCAATCTCGACCAGTTGGGCAGTGAACTCGCGACCGGGCTGCGAAAGAAAGACCTGGTGCGGATCGAGGCCGCCATCGAGAAGATCTGCGCCGAAGGGTCCGCAGAGGCCGCCATGCTTCTCATCGAGAAGTGTGTCCTCAGCGGAAAACCCGAAATCGAAACCTTGGTCCGAAGTCATCTCTTGGAGCTTCCCGACGGTCCCGCATTCCAATGGCTCTGCGCGCAATGTACCGAGCACAAGCGGTTGGAAGTGCGTGAGCAATTGATCCAAGTTCTCACCCACCGTACGGAGCGCCCTGCGTTCGTCGCTTTGCTCACCGCGCTCTACGATCGGTCGGACGGAGTGCGCGTGCGCGCGATCCGCGCTCTCGGCGAGAAGGACCATCGCGGCACGATCCCCCACCTCATCAAAGCGCTCGAGGGTGAGTACGACGAAGAACACGAACTCGGACAAATCGCAGGAGAGATTCGCGATGTCTTGAACCGTTGGATGGGGCAAGACTTGTTTGGGATCGGCGAGTTCAAAGAAGTGTGGAGTCGGTTCAAGGACAATCTCCTCGACCCGGAGACTCAGAAGAAGAAAAACCCACTCGGCGAGATCGAATGGGAGCGCCGTGGCACGAGCGTCTCAGTGAAGCTTCCCGCCTTCTTCGGCGAGGAAATCATCACGGATCGGGTGGTGTTCGTCATGGACACGAGCATCAGCATGAATGCGATCGATCCGGTTCCCGAAGAGGACCCCGGAGTCGCAGGCGGATCTGACGGTCGTGGTGGCGGCGGGACCAGTGTTGGAGGGAAGGGGAAAGAAGGTCGGCGAGGGGAGCGTCACAAGCCCAAGGTTCCGCAAACTCGCCTGAAGCGTGTGCAGAACGAACTCGTTCGATTGATCTCCGACCTGCCTGCAAAGTTCGAGTTCAGCATCGTCTCGTTCGATCAGGACGTCACGATCTTTACGAAGGGATTGCAGAAGGCCACGAAGGAAAACAAGCGTCTCGGCATCCTCTTCGTTCGTGACTTTTCGGTCGGTGGCGAGACGTGGACCGACGACGCTCTCGAAGCTGCCTTCAAAGTGGCCCGAGCGCGCACGATCATCCTGCTCTCCGATGGCCAGCCGTACCGGCGCAAGAATCCGATTCACGTGCCGACCCTTCTCGATTGGGCCGAAGAGAGGAACCGTTTCACTCATGTGGAGATCCACACCCTCGGATTTCGCGCCACCTCACAGGGTGCAGGCAGCTTCCTAAAGCAGCTCGCGAAACGGAATCACGGGACTTACACCGAAATTCCTTAACCCCAATTCGCCCCGAAAATCGCATCCTGAGCACGATCTTCGCGTTCCAGCTCCCGAAGTGGGGCGAACGGGGGGGCGAAGCGTGCTCACTCAGGAGACGGATTTGCTCGTCCTGGGCGGGGCCGCGTTCCAACCAGCATTGGCATGGGAGCGCGGCGGGGTGGAAGGGATTCTTCTATGGTCCTTGCGAGCTTCCTCGAAATGATCACCGATGAGTTTTTCACCGAGTTCACCGATGCATCGGTGTATTTTACGATGGCGTCGGTCGGAAGCCTGCTGTTCGGAATTCGAATCCTGCTGATGATGATCGGTGGCGATCACGGAGTCGACTTCGACTCCGATGGCGGCGATAGCCTCGACGGCCACGGCGGTGGGTTCTCGCTCTTCTCCCTCCTCTCGACCCTCTCCTTCCTGATGGGAGCCGGCTGGATGGGTCTCGCGTGCCGTCGGGAGTGGGGACTCGGCGCACTGCCCTCGGCGCTGATCGCGTCCCAGTTCGGGTTCGCGCTGATGGGGCTCTCTTCTGTCGGCATGTATGGCATGCGGAAAATGAACTCCGAGGCTTCTTACGACGTGAGCCACTGTATCGGCGCGATCGGCCGGGTGTATCTCAAGATCCCCGCCAAAGGGGACGGGCGCGGCCAGGTGGAGATCTCTGTCGATGGTCGTCGGAAGGTGCTTCCCGCAGTCAGCAGCGGACCAGAGATCGCTTCGTTTGCCGAAGCTCGGGTAGTTTCGATCCAAGCGGGCGAGACTCTGATCGTCGAACCGGTGGCTTGAGACCGGGCTCGACCCGCGTCACTCAAGCCGCTCTCTCCAGCGACTCGACCAACACGCGTGCGCAACAGGAGTCGAACGAGCGCCGACACGGTCGAGGAGCGAGCCCGTCGGCTCTCTCCCCGCGCTCTCCCTAAGGAACGGAGGACTGTATGCCTCTTCATTCTCTCGCTGTCTCAGAAGTGTTCACTGTCATGACCATCGCGATTCCTGTCGCGATCCTCTTCTTCCTCTCGATCTTCTTCGTCCAGCGCTACAAGCGCTGTCCCTCGAACAAGGTTCTCGTCGTGTACGGACGCATCGGGGGAACCAGTGCATCGAAGTGCCTCCACGGTGGTGGCACCATGGTCTGGCCCGTGATTCAAGACTACGTCTACCTGAGCCTCGAGCCGATGACGATCGAGATCGACCTGACGAGCGCGCTCTCGCGGCAAAACATTCGCGTGAACGTTCCGTCCACCTTCACCATCGGGATCTCGACGACCCCCGACATCCTGAACAACGCGGCGGAGCGTTTGCTCGATCTCGCAGTCGTGGAGATCAAGGATCAGGCGAGCGACATCATCCTCGGCCAACTGCGCCTGGTGATCGCGACTTTGTCGATCGAGGAGATCAACCAGGACCGCGAGAAGTTCCTCGACCTCATCACCATGAACGTCGGGACCGAACTGAACAAGATCGGGCTCGGCGTCATCAACGTCAACATTCGCGATATCACCGATGAGTCGAGCTACATCGAAGCGATCGGTCGGAAAGCCGCGGCAACCGCGGTGAACCAGGCGAAGATCGCAGTGGCAGATGCGGAGAAGCTAGGTGAGATCGGCCAAGCGATGGCCGTGCGCGAGAAAGAGGTCGAAGTCGCGAACCAACTCGCGATGTCCGACATCGGAAAGAAGAACGCGGAACGCGAGCGCCGGGTCAAAGTGGCGACCCTCGAGGCGGAAGGCGTCAAGGGCGAGAACGAAGCCAAGGCGAGTATCGCAGCGTACGACGCGAGCCTGAAGGTCGGCATGAAGTCCGCAGAACGCGACCAACGCGTGCAGACGTCGGTCCTCGAGGCTTCGGGGGTGGACGGGGAGAACCAAGCGCAGGCGAACATCGTGAACTTCAACGCGACCCTCCAAGAGAAGCGTGCCGATGCGAGTCGCCGCGGAGAAGTGGCCCTCGCTGAGTCGATGCGCGACGTTTTGATCGCTCAGAAAGAAGAAGAGACTGCGCGGCTCGAGAAAGAACAGATCGCGTATCAGCTCATCAAGCGGAAGAAAGTCGAGATCGAAGCCGAGGCGGAGGCGGAGCGGATCCGTCGGATCGCGCGCGGTGAAGCCGATGGAGTGTTGGCGCGCTACGAGGCCGAGGCGGAAGGCATCCGGAAGGTGCTCGAAGCGAAGGCGCTCGGCTACGAGAAGCTGGTGAAGGTCTGCGGTGAGAATCAGGAGTTGGTTCCGACCTTGCTCATGGTCGAGAAGCTCCCCGAACTGGTCGCCGAGCAGGTGAAAGCGATCCAAAACCTGAAGATCGACAAGGTCACCGTCTGGGATTCCGGCAATGGTGGCGGCGATGGAAACGGGACCACCGCGGGCTTCCTGCGCGGCCTTATCGGATCGCTACCGCCGATCCACGAGCTCGCCGAACAAGCGGGCATCGACTTGCCTGGATTCCTCGGCAAAGTGAAGGACTCGTCGCGACTGCCGGAGGAGCTCAGTAATGGCGCGCGGAGTGTTCGAGTGCGCGCGGAGCCCCGGCCAGAAACCGACGGTGCGGCGCCGGCGGAGAGTGACGCGCACGTGGACTGAGCCGATCGCACCTTGGGAGGCTGAACACGTGAATCGCGGGGGTCCCGGCATGTTGCCAGGGCCCCCGCGATTCGTTCGTCTGAACAGAGAACGAGGCTTCAGTGTAAGACGATGTCGGTGAGCTCCATCGTCAGAATCCACTCGTCTCCTCGGTAGATCTCTGTCCGCACCGGCGACCCTGCCAAGTGAATCGGGAACCAATACTTGGTCAGTGTGACCCCTTCTCTGACTTCGTACTTCCAGCAGTCGTATTCACCGGCATCGACGGTGATGCGCTCGCGGCTGATCTTCGTCAGGGTCGAGGGAAACGAGGCGCGAGATTGAAACTCTCGGGGAGTCATCACGACCTCCTGCGAGGTCGGTGGGGGGTTCTTCTTCGGATCCTCGCTCGGAACACGCCCGTAGAGCTGCTGGATCTTCACACCCCGGTCGCTGTTCTCGACGAAGTGCTCCACGAAGATGAAGTTCCCCTGGATCCGTGCCATGCCGAAGGTGTTCACTCGGCCGACGGGGCAGGCGTTCATCATCTCGAGCGCGGTGTACGGGGTCGGAGCCATGTCCGAGGCGAGGTAATGGTCGGGCTCATTGGGGAAGCCGAGCGGGAGCGACGCGGCGGCGTGGGTCGCACCTTCGCCATCGGCTTCAGAGGACCCCGCCGATGGGGTCACCGACCCGGTCGGGCGCGGGGTCCGCTTTTGCGCGTTTCCACCGCACCCCAGCGTCGCAATGCAGAAGATCGCAACGAGGGAGAGCAGGGCGCAGGTGCCTCGGACGGGGAGAGTAGGGGGGCTCGCGGGTGCGGTGAGCGGTCCCTCGCGGGTGTGAGCGGTCATCGGTAGCTCCTTCTTGGGTGGTGCTAGGAGTAGACTCCTTGGCGAGCCATGGTATCGAGCCGGTCACCACTGGCAACTCCGGCCCTGGCTCTCAGCGCCCGGGAGCCCTATCCTTGGAGCTGCCAACCTTCGAGGCCCACACCCCTTCCACGGCGCGGCTCCGGAGATTCGAACAACCCCGCTCGACTGGATACTGACCGCCCTCGCTCAACCCATCCGACCCTGCGCGAGCCACGTTGGGCCGAGCGATATAGGCCCGAATGACACTGCCCGAACGGACACTCCCCCGTATGCCCACCTCTGATGCGGTCAGCCTCCAAAAACTCCTCACCAACATCCGCCGCGTCATCGTCGGCAAGGATTCCGTCATCGAACTCGCTGTCGCGGCGTTGCTCGCCCGCGGTCACGTGCTGATCGAAGACCGCCCCGGGCTGGGGAAGACCATGCTCGCCCGCGCGATTGCCCAATCGATCGGCGCGACCTTCCACCGGGTTCAATGCACACCCGACCTTCTTCCGAGCGATGTCACCGGGGTTTCGATCTACCGCCCCGGCCGCGAAGAGTTCGAATTCGTCCCCGGCCCCGTCTTCACGCAAGTCCTGCTCGTCGACGAGATCAACCGCACCACGCCGCGGACCCAGTCCGCGCTCCTCGAGGCGATGGAGGAGCGGCAGGTAACGGTCGATGGAGACGCGCGCCCGCTCCCCGATCCCTTCTTTGTGATCGCGACCCAGAACCCGGTCGAACTGACCGGCACTTTCCCCCTTCCTGAAGCACAGATTGATCGCTTTCTCGTTCAGCTCGAGCTCGGCTACCCGAAGGTCGACGAAGAGGTTCGCATTCTCGCAGGGCAGATCGATGAGCATCCGATCGAAGAGATCGAGCCGGTGATCTCCGCCGAAGAAGTGCTCTCACTGCAAGCCGCCGCGAGGAGGATTCACATCGCGCCGGAGCTGCTCCGGTACATCGCGGAAATCTCCGCCGCCACGCGCCGCCGCCCCGACGTGCAGTTGGGCGTGAGCCCGCGTGGAAGCCTCGCGATGATGCGCGCCGCTCAGGCCTACGCTCTGTTGCACAGCGTCGATCACGTGACCCCCGACATCGTGAAGAAGATCGCGCCGGCCGTGATTTCTCACCGATTGGTGTTGCACGCCCAGCGGCGGGTCGGTGGAACCAGCGATACTATCGTTTCGGAAGTACTCGCTGACGTTCCCGTTCCAACCTTGCCGGGGGCGGTGGCACCGCGATGAGTCGAGCCGCGCACGATCGACCCGAGCCGCCGCCCGATGAGTCGGGACCGATTTCGACGGAGGCGACTGCGCGGTCCGGAGCAAGCGGGTCCGGAGCAAACGGGTCAGCAGCAAGATACGCGGCGTCAGGGCGACACAAGAATGGAGAGTCGCCAGGGCGGATTCTGTCCCCGACTCGAAGCGAAAAGACGTGGGTCGACATCGATGCGCGCTGCGCCTCGGGCCTCGGCATCGTCTGGCTGGTCCTCGGAGCGGTCTCCTCGCTTCTTGGGGTTTGGCTCGCGAACCCGAGCTTGTTCGCATTCGGGCTCGTACTGGTCTCGATACCCTTCGCGGTCTTCTGGTCCCTCCGTCAAGTGGCGCGGGGGCTCTCTCTGTCGAGGATAGCTCCGGCGCGAGTTCATGAAGGCGTCGAGGTCGCAGTCGAGTTGCGCCTCGAAAATCGATCTTCTTGGACCTGCTTCTTCCCCCGCGTCAGCGAAATCTTCCCCCCCGAGATTCACGCCCAGAAGGACCTGATCTTCACCGATCGGCTCCTCGCAGGTGAGACCGCGTCCGTGCGCTACGTCGGCTACGCGATCTTGCCCCGGGGGATCTACAAGATCGGACCGTCGGTGCTCCGCGTCAGCGACCCGTTCGGATGGTTTGAAATCCGGCGGGAGCTCGAGCCGCGCGGCGAGTTGGTGGTGTACCCGTCGCTCCATGAATTGGCGCCTCTCGAACGCGGCGGCGATGCGGTGAGTGCAGTGATGGAGAATCTCACCGCTTCCGAGATCGGGGACGAAGATGAGTTTCGCGGCGTGCGCGAGTACCGTCGCGGAGATTCTCCGCGTCGCATCCACTGGCCGTTGACGGCACGACATCGCATGCCGGTAGTGAAAGAATTTCACCCGGTGGTCACCGGGGATCTCCACATCGTGCTCGATCTCCAGCGACATGCCGTCGCGGGACTCGGCCGAACTTCGACGATCGAGACCGCGATTCGCATCACCGGGTCGCTCTCCCACCGATCGCTCCGCCTCGGCCACCGCGTCGAAGTGATCGCGGGCTCAGACCCCGATCTCAGCGTGCCGCTCGCCGGGGGTCCCAATCAAATCAACGCCATCCTCGATCGTCTGGTCATCCTGCGTAGTCAAGACACGCTCGTCCTCGATGAGTGGCTCGGTGACGCACTCGGCGCACTGCCCCGAGGGACATCGGCCCTCGTGTTCATCGCGCCCTATCTGTTTCGGGAGGGCGCGTGGCTCGAGGCGATCGCTCAAGCGACGGGGCGCGGCTTGCGCGTGATCGCGATCGTCTTCGATGAACGGACCTACGCGCAGATCTGGGCCGGAGCCGACGCAAAACTCTCCTTGTCGCAGGTGCTCACAGGCCTGCGCCGAGCGGGGGCGATTCCGATTCATGTGCCGTGCGCGAGCGAGCTGGAGGCGATTTTCGCCGCCGAGAGGGAAGCCTCGTGATCGGCCTGCGCGACCGCTACACCACCCGAGCGACCGGGGAAGCATGGCTGCTCGCAGGCGATGCGATCGCCGCATCGTTCGCAGTCTTGTTCGTCACGGGCGCGCTCGATGGCACCACGCCACTCGCCGACCTCCTGGTCATCGCGCTCTGGGCAATCCTGCCGCGGGGGCTCGGGCGAGTGCTCGATTCGATGCTGCTCGAGCCGCGCGGTCTCCTCCGAAACGTCACGATTGCAGCCGCAGTCGGCGGGACGTTCGTCCTCTTGGTGGGGATCGGGCTAACCTTGATACAGGAGAGCGTGTCGCTCGGCGTATCTGATTACGCTCGCCCCTGGTTGCTCCTGATGATCCTCGTTTCATGGGGAACCGGGTTTCTCCTCTTTCTCCCGAGAGTTTACCTTCTCCACGACCTGTTTCTCTCCGGCTTGATCGCACTCGGGCTCGCGATCGGAAGAGAGGGCGCCGTGCTTGCGGTGCCGCTCTTCTTCCTCGGTCTCGCACTCTCCGCAGCGGTCCGACATCAGATTCTCGATGTCTTCGCCGAAGTCCCGCGCCCGCGGGTGAATGTGGTGAATGCGCGGCGTCTCTCGCTTCGGATCGGACTCCTGATCACGGCGGGATTCCTCGGTGGAACCTTCGCCGCGACGCACCTCTTCCCTCGGGTCGGGATCTCATACGATCGAGCAGAGGCTCCCGATCCCATCGTACGGCTCGTCGGGATCGAGCGTGGGCCTGGCGGCCTCGCGCTTCCCACGGCAATTGAGAGGCTCGGTGGGACGCCAGAGCAACGAGAAGGGACGGCGACGGCCGTTGCCAGAGCCTCGGAAGGGAACCAGCGGATCGGGTTTACGCGCAAGGTGCAGCTCGGAACGCTTTCACGACCACAGGCCGATCCGCGGGTGGTGCTCGTCGCGCGCGGAGTCGACCGCTTCGGCCAGCAGGTCAAAGACGCGTTTCTCAGGCCCGATGCCTTGTGGCGCGGATTGACCTTGTCGACCTTTGACCCCCTCGGCGAGTCGTGGGGCGAAGAACCGATGCTCGCGGCTCCAAGCCCTTGGCCCGCGGAACCGCTCGAGCGGCAGCGGGAGCAGCGGGAGCCCGGAGAACTGTCAGTGATCGATATCGCGGTGATCACGCCGACGATGCCGACACTGCCTTCACCCTACTTCCCCGCCTGGTTGATTCCTCCGAGCACGCAAACTCCCGGGTACCAAGAGAACGTCGCGGGGGATGTTTTTCCGATCGGCGGCGTCCCCGAGCGCGCGCGTTATGCCGTGTGGGTGCTACCGCGCGAAGGAGACGCCACACCGACGCTCGACGTTTATGGACAGCATCCCGATAGGCGCTACAACGTGATTCCCCACCGCGATGATCTCGGATTCGACATCGAAGAGTACGCCGAGCCGATCTTTCGCGACGCGCGCTCAATTCAGCATCGAGTGGCCCGGCTGCGCAAACACTTCGAAGCAGACTTTTCTTACGATACGCAATATGACTGGGTGCCGACGACCGGGCGATTGCGCGAATTTTGCCTGCGGGGGCGAGTGGGAAACTGCGAGTACTTTGCGACCGCGGCCGCGGTGCTCCTTCGGGCGGGCGGGGTGTCGACGCGCGTGGTCGCCGGGTTCCTCGGCTACGAGTGGGACGACGAGAACGATCACTATGTCGTGCGGAACGGGAGCGCGCACCTCTGGACCGAGGTGTATTACCCGGGTTTCGGTTGGTTCCCCCTCGACGCGACCTCGTGGGTGCCCCTCTTTGACGCGGATGCAGCGCCCGATGTTGCGGGAAACCCCGTCCCCGTCGACGGTTCGAGCCCGCGGTCATCGAGTGGCTCGAGGAACGGTGGCGAGGGAATGGGACCCCGAACCGGCGGTGGAGCCGATCGGTCCGCGGTCCCGCACGAAGACTCGATCGCAATGGAAGAGCCCGATCCCCGCCTCGGGGAAGTCCCCCCCGATCCATTCGGCCCTGCGGTCACCCCCTCGGGAGAGTGGTCGCAGCCAGACTCGCTGTTCAGCTGGATCGAGGGATCCGATCCTCCTCCCCAGGAGGAAAGCCGCGCCTCCAAAACAGCAGACAGCGACGGAAGCAGACGGCGTCATCCGAACGCGCGTCGCTCGGGAGAGTCAGAGCGAGAATTCACAGCTCGAAAGGAGAATCGGGTGCGCCGAAACTACGCGCGGCTCGCGGTCCTCCTGATCGGCTCCTCGATCCTCATGCTCATCGCGCTCCAGTTCCTGAAACCTCGCTCGTCTCTCGTCGAGGAAGAAGGGGAAGTGGTCGACGAAGAGAATCACTCTTTCGGCGGGATCCCTGACCCCCTCGCGGGCCTCACTCGACTCCCCGACGACTTCGTCGCGACCACGAACTGCGAGCGCGTGATCTTCGCCTACCATCGACTGCAAAAAGACCTCTCGGAAAGGCGGCGCCACCGCCGCCCCCCTGAAACTCCCATCGAGCACGGTGGACGCGTGGCAGTCCGGTTCCCCGGGGTCGAAGGTGACTTTGAGCGGCTGTGCGGGATTGTCTACGCCGCGCTCTATGGCAAGGGTGAGGTCGCCGAAGAAACGGCGATCGAAGCGGAGAAATTGTGTGAGGGGCTGCGCGGGGCGATGCGCTGACTCGGCCCGCGAGAGTGGTGTTTCAGGGCTCCTCGGGGTCATCCAGCAAGGCCTCATCGACAGAAGACACCTGACCCGGCCGCGCCGTCGCGATCGCCGCGATCATCGCCGCACTGTTCTTTCCGGTCGGGAACCAGCGAACATCGACTTCGCGGGGGCGCATATTGCGGAGCCGGAAGAGCATGAGCCTCGCGAGCACCCCGTAGAGCACCAGCAGCCCCCACACCGCCCCGGGCACCATCGCGACCACGAGGTGCACCCCGATCGCAGTCCCTTGAACGACTCCCGTCAGCATCAGCAGCCCGAAGTTCGTCATCCCCACTTGGGGGCGAAACGGTTCGGAGAAAGGGAGTCCGGGCCCGACCTTCTCGACGGTGAAGAGAGTTGCGAAGGCGATGAACGCGACCCCGACCAGCACGTGCGGGATGACTTCCACCCCACCGACCGCGACCACTCCGATCGCGATCACCAGACTCACGGGCACCAAGAAGCAGAGCGCGAGCCCGACCCCCATCCCCGCGACCAGTCGACCCGGTTCTGAAATCGGTGCGACGTCGAACATCCACCGCGCGTCTCCATCATCGGAGTAGCGCGCCTGCAGAACGAAGATCGGTGCATACAGGTAGGCGAAGTAGACGGGTATCGCGAGCAGAGAGCCGTTGAAAACCGGAGGGCCGTCCTCGACGAAGTTGAACAGGTAGCCGACGCCGAAGATCACCGACAACGCGAGGGTGGGATAAGTGCGTAGGCGAAATCCGCGCTCGCGCCTCGAAAGGAGACGGAACTGGTCGTAGCCTGCGCGCTCCACGGGGTCGCGAATGATGCGCCGAACCAAGGGATCGAGAAACGCGCCGCGCCGTTGCCGGTTCCCGGGGGCAACTTCAGTGTCGGAAGCCCCTCCCCCCTCCGCCGCGCCGAGCCGAGACAGGAGACCGCTCGACGCGATGGCGAGCGCACCGAGGCCGGCGAGCAACGGCACCAGGAACGCGAGGGCGAGGAGTCGCGTGTCCGCCATCTCTCCGCCGAGCGCGACGCGGAACCACTCCCCGGCGTAGTACGGCGGAATCCAATCGCGCGCAGCGGTCGCCGACTCGACCAGCGCGCGGATGTCCTGCTTCCCTGCGAGGCGCGGTCCGAGTTGGATCGACCCGAAGAGGAGCACGGTGAGTCCGACCTGGGCAAACAAGATCACATCGCGCGCTCGCTGCGGAGGGAAGATGCGAAGAACGCCGAGGTACAAAATGAGCGTCGCGAACACGGCGAGAAGCCCCGAGAGAAGCGTCGCGATCGAGAACACCAGGGCGAAAGGAAGAGTCGGCCACTTGATGAGGCCGGCGATGAACATCGGCAAGGCTTGGCTGCCGATGACGAGGCCCACGACGACGATAATTTCGATGACGCGAGCGACGAAGAACGTGAGATCACGCACCGGCGCAGAGCAGATAACGGCGAGATCGCGGCGGTCGATGAGGAGATGAGGCACAGCTTCGAGGGTGCCGAACACGGTGAAGATCAGGAGCGCGCCCTGGGCCAGGGTCATCCAAACCGAAGGGATCGGGATGACGAACAGGAGCGCGGCGGCCAAGGCGCCGAGAAAAAGACCGCCGGCGAGCTTCATGATAAAAGTATTTCGCTCGGTCACGCCTCGTTGGCGGCGGAATTCGCTGCGCAGCTGCGCGCCGAGGATCGCCCGCACAGCCGACGGGTCGGCACGCAACAGGAGGAGCGCGGGGGAGAGGATCACAACGATGATCGAGGCGGCGCGGAGGGCGGTGGTTTCGAGCAGTTCTGCACGTCGCGCGCGTCGTTCGCGTCGGATGGCCTGCTTGGCGAGGCTGCGACGACTGCCACGCTTTCCGCGCCTCGGACCCGAGTCCTCTCCCTGAGTCGGCGATTCCAGAGGGCTCGGATCCTCCGGGTTCTCCTCGAAGCTCAAGCGAGGCTCCCGACGATTTGATCGACCCGCACTCTCACATCCCGCGCGGCGTCCTCGCCTCGGGTCAAGAGCGCAAACACGTTCTCGAGGGTGCCGTGTTTTCCCGCCTCTGAAAGTTCCTCGTAGGTGCCGTCGGCGACGATCGATCCGTTCTGGATAATGACGATCCGATCACAGACCCGTTCGACGACGTCCATGTTGTGCGAGCAGTAGAAGATCGTGCGCCCGCGATCGGCGAGGGCGCGGATCAATTCTTTCACAAGTCGCGCCGCATCGACATCGAGGCCGGAGAGCGGCTCGTCGAGAAAGAGCAGTGGGGGGTCATGGAGTAGCGCGGCGGTGATGAGCACTTTTTGGCGCATCCCCTTCGAGAGCGATTGAATCCGCGAGTCGATGCGAGATTCCAGTTCGAATCCGGCGAGGATGCCGTGCGCGCGCTCCTTTTGAAGGGCGTCAGGAAGTCGATGGAGGCGTCCGACCAACTCGAGAAACTCGCGTATGGTGAGTTGCTCGTAGAGGATCGCGTTTTCGGGGACGTAACCGATGCGTGCCTTGACCGCGAGGGGGTCGACGGCGACGTCATGGCCGCACACTTCGACCTGACCGCGGAACCCCCCCAAGAGACCCGTGAGGATCTTCACGGTCGTGCTCTTCCCCGCGCCATTCGGGCCGATGTAGCCGAACACCACTCCGGCGGCGAGCTCGAGATCGATCCCCGCGAGCACCTCCGTCGAGGTGTACCGGTGACGCAATTCGGAGATGCGCACGATCGGCGCGGGGGGCGTGGTCGCTTCGTTCACGCCGCGATCGTGGCAGAGGGGCGTGGAGAGGTCCACTGGTTCCCCTCGCCCACGCCGGGTTCCTGGATTGCTGGGTTGGAGGGCCGCTCTGCCCTAGCGCTCGCCGGCGTTGCCGCCCTCGGAGGTCGGCCGCTTCGCCTCTTGCTTCAAATCGTAGGCGGCGAGCAGCTCGTCGAGAGTCACGTGCCCATCGGCGTCCGTATCGTACTTCCCGAGCCGCGCCCAACGGTCCCCCGCTTCGATTTGGCTAATCTGCCCATCCTTGTCGGCATCGACCTTTGCGATGGTTGCCTGGAAGCTCACCTTTGCGCGCTCGCGAGGGGTGGCTGCCGGAGCAGGCGCACTCGGCGGCCGCGGATTGCCGGGGGGCGACCTCTTCGCTTCGGGATCCCCCTCGCGGGTGGACTCGGCGATCGCGCTGAGGAGCTCGAGGCGAAGCCGTGTGCCACGTTTTCCGACGGGTTGATCGCTCGGTCGCATCTGGTAGGTCCGGGTCGAGCCGGGTGCGCTCGTCGGAGCATTCGCATTGCCTCCGCGTCTCATGACCAAGCCCGCCAGAGGATCGGAACGATCGACGGAGAACGACATCGAAGCGAGTTGACCGGCGCCATCGAGCGTGACCGCCGCGCGGATCTCGAGGATGTCCCCCCCGAGTGAGAGCCCCATGTCGAAGGCAGAGTTCGCGGCGCGGGGGCGCTTGAGAAGCGAGTTGTCGAGTGTCGCCGTCGCAACGGTGCCTTCGGTGGGTGGGCCCGCGGCCCAGGTGGCGCGCCCGGCGACTGCGAGCAAGCGCTCCGCGGTCAGAAGCCCAGCGAGATCATCGACGACCGGTTCGAACTCGAGAGCGGTCTCGGCGTAGGTCATGGTCCGGGCACTCTTCCCCTGATGTTCGAGAAGGGCGAACCCAGGCAGTACCGAGTGCGAGAAGATAAACCGCTCCGACTCGCGCTTCAGCACTTCGATCGCTCCCTCGAACGGGGTTCCCGCGGGAGATCCACCGATCACGATGCTCGCACCTGCGAGGCTGGTTGGCGGCCGCGTCTCGCTCACGTGGACGATGAAGTGCGAGTTTTCGGTGAGCGCAGCGGTGAGTGCGGACGCGATGCGATCGGAAGTCGAGGCGGTCGGCTCATCGGTTTGGGCACCGAGAGGGGAGGCGTGAAGCGCACAAAGGATCGCGAGGGTGGTGATGGAACGTACGGTCAAGGGAGTGCCCTTTCGACGGAGTGGGTCGCGGGAGAACACACGGCCGGTCGGCTGAAACAGACGGCAGGCCTCGGTATCGGCCCCGCAAGTAGGGGACCCGACACCGAGACCTGAGAGTGACTCAGAAGCTGATTCGAGAGAGAAACTACTCGTCCCCCTCGAGCATATCCTCGAGTTGATCGATGAGATCTTCGATATTTCCGGAGCCCTGTCCGTCCCCAGAGATCTGGATCCACTCTCCGTCGGGGCCGAGCGTGAACGCCTTCGAGGAAACTGACGTCTGCACGCTGGTCGTCGCGCCGGAGATATCGAGTCCGTCGAGGAGATCCAAGATCGCGTCCAGGGAGTCGCCCAAACCGGGGAAATCGAGCGCACCGAAATCCGCGTCTCCGCCGTTCCACTCGGTCGTCGTGCCGTCGGGGCCGACCATGATCACGTGGCTGCTGACTCCGCCGGAGACCAGACCGGAGAGATCGAGACCTTCGGGAAGAAGACTACCCAGGTCGAATTCCTGGAGGTCGAAGCCCTGGAAGTCACAGTCAGCGTTGATATCGATATCAAAATCAAAATCCATGCCGGCCAGCATCCCGGTGATCGAATCTTCTATCGAATCGAAATCCAAATCCTCAAGTAGATCGTCGAGGCTGAGGTCGATGAGATCGACGCCCCCGAACATCGCTGCGCCGTCACCGAAGGTCGACGTCTCGCCATCGACTTCAACCAGCTCCCCATCGGGGCCGAGTGTGAAGATGCGCCTCGAGACGATCCCCCCCGATCCCACGCCACTTCCCATCGTCACGCCATCACACAGTTCCAGCTCCTCAATCATTTCGATCGCTGTTCCGAGCGAGCTGAGCATCGACCCGTCCGGGTTTTCGATGATCCCCTCGAGGAAATCGATCATCGCGCTGAGGGGACAGTACGGCGGGGCGTCAGTTGACGAGCTGCCGCCGGAGCTGCCGTCTTGGGCGAAGAGGTGAGTCGACGCAAAAAGAGCGAGGGAACATCCGAGAGCGAGAATCCAAGTCTGCTTCATCCTGGTCTTCCTTCCGGTCCGGCACTCGCGGGAGTGTCGTGTGTTTTCAGTTCATGCGCCGTTTCGGGTCATCCCCCGCCACACATTCTTAACTTTCACACTGGCGGGGCAAAACAGCCGTCCTCCGCCCTTCCCCCTTGCATCTCGGTTGCCGGGGCGGGTTACTGGAGGGCGATGAACATCCACGCCCTCGACCGCACCCCCACTCCCCCAGAGGGAGAGCTCACCCGATTCCTCACCGAACAGCGGGGTTCCCGATCCGCTGCGACCAACGAAATCTTGCCGCTCGTCTACGGCGAGTTGCGGCGTCTCGCTGCGGCTCGACTCTCCCGTGAAGCGCGCGGCCACACCTTGCAGCCGACTGCGCTCGTACACGAGGCGTACTTGCGCTTGCTCGGGAGCCAAGGAGAAGCGAGCGGTGACGAGGCGAGGTGGGAAAACCGACGCCACTTCTTCGGCGCGGCCGCCGAAGCGATGCGACGCATCCTCATCGATCATGCCCGTGCCCGCGCGCGGCTGAAGCGCCGGGTTCCCGGGGGAGCAGAAGGACCCGCCGCCCGAACGATCGACGACCCCGCGACTCAGTTTCAAGATCTCATCGCACTGGACGTCGCTCTCGAAAAGCTCGCGGAAGCGGATCCCCAGAAGGCGCAACTCGTCGAACTGAAGTTCTTCGCCGGCTTGCCCACTGCGGAGATCGCCGAGATTCTCGGCATGTCATTGCGGACCGCCGAACGCCAGTGGGCGTTCGCACGGGCGTGGCTCTACCGAGAGATCGAGGGGGTTCCCGATCCAGCGACCTGCGCGAAGGAGAGCGACGATTCCGCCGAGAGGAGTGCACGATGAGTACGATCGATCCCCGCGAGGAAGCGCTCTTCGATGCCGCCCTCGAACTGGCACCCCCGGCTCGCGTCGCCTTCTTGCACAGCGAGTGCGGTGGCGATCTCGCACTGCGATCGGGAGTCGCGCAGCTCCTCTCGATTCACGACTCCGAGCTCGGCGTGCTCGACCTTCCCCCGCTCGGCCTCGCGACCGCTGAATCGGCATTCGAGCCCGGGGACAGCATCGGCCCCTATCAACTGATCGAGGAGATCGGCTCGGGCGGGATGGGGGTCGTGTTTCTTGCGGAGCAGAGCGCACCAGTGCGCCGCGAAGTCGCACTCAAGCTGATCAAACCGGGGATGGATACGCGCAGTGTGATCGCGCGTTTCGAGGGTGAACGCCAGGCGCTCGCGCTCCTCGATCACCCCGCGATCACAAAGGTGTTCGACGCGGGTGCGACTCCGACCGGGCGCCCCTACTTCGTCATGGAACTCTGTCGGGGAACCAGCATTACCGAGTATTGCCGGACGCGAGAACTCTCTCTCGAGGATCGCCTCATCCTGTTCGCCCGCGTGTGCGATGCGATCGAGCACGCGCATCAGAAGGGCATCCTGCACCGCGACCTGAAGCCATCGAACGTGCTCGTGATCGAAGAAGATGGTGCCGCGGCGCCGAAGGTCATCGATTTCGGCGTCGCGAAGGCGCTCACCACTTCGCTCGGAGGTGAGACGCTGGTTACCCACGTCGGACAGATCATCGGAACCCCCGAGTACACCAGCCCCGAGCAGTGCGAAAACGGCCTCGATGTCGACACTCGCTCCGACGTCTACTCTCTCGGAGTGCTCCTCTACGAACTCCTGACCGGAGTCACGCCTGTGGGCGCGCTCGGAGTCACCGGAAGTGGCGTGCTCGACGCCGTGCGCACACTGGACCCTCCGCCCCCTTCGCAGCGGTTGCGTCGCGAGTCAGAAATCGGGGCGTTGGCTGCGTCGACCGCCCGGCGCTGCCGCGGAGAGATCGACTGGATCGTCGGGCGCGCCCTCGAAAAGAATCGAACCGATCGGTACCAATCCGCCAGAGAGTTCGCCCGCGACGTGCGCGGCCATCTTTCCGGGGGTGCGGTGAATGCGGCGGCACCGACGGTGGGCTATCGAGTTCGAAAGCTCTTCGCGCGACACCGCGCGGCGGTGCTCACCGGCGCTCTGATCGGAGTCGTGCTACTCGCGGCAGCCGTGATCAGCACTACGCTCGCCCTGCGTCTCGATGACAGCTTGGCAAAGGCGAAGGTCGAACGCGATCGCGCGGTCGAGGCAGAAGCGAAGCTCGCCAAAATGGAGCGAGATCAGCGCAATCAGGCCGCGATCTATCGGGCCCTGGCTCGCTATGCCGAAGAAACGTTTCTTGGCGGGCCACTCGGGGGTGAATTTCAAGACGGTGCGCTATCGATTTCATCCATCGATGAGACCGCGGCTGCGATCTTGGAAGACCTGCGCGGGACTGTGGCCGGCACTGATCGGCGGGAAGCGGATGGATCTCCGATCACCATCGAGAAGATCACCGGCATGATCCGTGATGCGCATGGACTCAGCTTTGATGTCGAGCAGACCATCGACATCCTCGCAGCCGGTGCTCCGCGCGAAGGACGTTCGGGCCCAGTGCAAGTCGGGTCCACTCAGGTTCGAGTATTCTTCGAAGGGATCGATCTGGCTGCGGACTTTGACCCCCATGCGCTCCTCCGCAATCTGCCGGAGCACGCGATGACTCTGATTCTCGAAGAGCAGCGACGAGCCTTCGGAGAGAGCGATCCCATTGTCGAGGCGACACTCGATCGGATCGGGCGGCCGGGGGATGAGGTTGAGCTCGAATCAGACGCGCACCCGTGCGATGCGTTGATCGAGGGGTTCGAAGACTGACGCAGTACCAGAAAAGCGCCTTGCGGCGCCGTTGTTGACCCCACCGCAACTCGCCCACCAGGGGAACCGGTTCGTCCGAGTTGATGTACAAAACGCGCGCCACGGCGTTCAGTCGCGGATCTCACGCAGGAACTGCTCCGCAACGCTGGTGACACCAGCGCCGTCCTGGTCCACAGCTCGATTCATCTGACGCATGTGATCGGCGTCAATGGTGCCCGTCAGTTGGCGAAGCGCCGCGATGACGTCAGGACGTTCTCGAACCAGGCGCGGACCTGCGAGGATGATGGCGTCGTAGGGCGGAATCGCGCCGAGCTCGTCGTCGAGGACGAGGAGGTCGTAGGCGGAGATTCGGCCGTCCGTCGAAAACGCGCTGATAACGTCCACCTGGCCGCTTCCGGCGGCCTGATACATCAATGAGGAGTCCATCATCCGCTGCTCGTCAAACTGCAGCTGATAGGCACTCTCGATGGCTTTCCACTCTGGGCGGCCGAAGAATTCGTAGTCGCCACCGATGGTGAGCGTGGCCGCCGGCGCCGTCAGGTCGCTGATTCGTGTGACGCCCAGCGCCTTCGCCTGCGCGCGAGGCATGGCGAGGGCATAGGCGTTTTCGAAACCAAGCGACCCGACGAGTTCGATGCCGTGCTCGTCATGCAGGAACTTCCGTACTCCTGCCAGGACCTCGGCGCGGTTCGTCGCGGTGGTGTGGCGCTGCATGAGCGTTGCCCACACCGTCCCCGAGTAGTCGACGTAGACGTCAATTTCGTCCGCCCGCAAGGCATCGAACGCAACCGTCGATCCAAGGGACGACAAGATTCTGGTCGGCGCACCCGTCACGGTTCCGATGTGCGCGGACATGATCTCGCTGAGGATGTACTGCTCGGTAAACGTCTTGGCCCCGACCACGACCTGATCGGTGTTCGATGTACGAAGTTCAGCGACCAGCGTTGCTCCGGTGAAGAGGTAGAGCAGGGCGATCGTGGCGAGCACGGCGCGTGTCCATCCTTGCCGGCGACGAAGGACGGCGGCTCCCAGGGCCCACACCAGTCCGTCCAGAACGAGTGCCAGGGCAGCGGCCGCGATGCAACCGACCAGCACGGCCACCAGATTTCGTGTCTGCAGGCCGCTGAAAATGTAGTTGCCGAGACTGGGCGCTCCGACGGGTGTTGACAAGGTGGCCACGCCGACAGTCCAGACTGTGGAGGTGCGGATGCCAGCAAGGATAACGGGCATCGCCAACGGCAACTCAACCCTTCGGAGCCGCTGCCCGGGTGTCATGCCGACACCCCGTGCCGCTTCAACGAGCGCCTCATCCACCCCGTTCAGGCCGGCCACCGTGTTCCGAAGGATCGGCAGCACGCTGTACAGGACGAGTCCGATGAAGGCGGGAAAGAATCCGATACTTCGGAACCCGAGGGCCGCCAGTGCCGGCACCATCAGGGCCAGCAGAGCCAGGCTGGGAATCGTCTGGATGACGCTCGCAACGCCCAGCACTGGTTGCTCGAGCCAGCGATGCCGCGTGATCAACACGCCGGCCGGAACACTGACAAGCGTTCCAATGAGCAGCGCGAACAGGGTGAGCTGAAGGTGCGCGGTCAGATACCCCGGAAGCAGCTCCAGTTGCTCGATCATGAGGAGGTGTCTTCCAACAAAGCATCAACGACCTGGGCCTGTCGCATCGGCGTCTCGATCAGCTGACGCACATAATCGTCAGCCGGCGATCGCAGCAGGTCACGCGGCGTGCCGATTTGAATGAGCTTCCCGTCCCGCATGATGCCAATTCGGTCACCAACGAGCAGCGCCTCCGCCATGTCGTGTGTCACGAAAATCGCGGTGAGCTCGAGCTGCTTGCGAATCCTGAGGAAGGACTGTTGCAGCCGGTCGCGCGTCAGCGGGTCCAGTGCGCCAAACGGCTCATCGAGCAACATGACGTGGGGCGCCGCGGCGAGTCCGCGGGCGACGCCGACCCGCTGCTGCTGTCCGCCGGACAAGTCGGAAGGGCGACGGTCGGCCGAAACGCCAGGGGAGAGCTCCACCAGCTCGAGCAACTCGGCGACCCGATCTCGGATTCTGGGGGGGGGCCAGCCGAGCAACGTGAGCGAAATAGCGATATTCTCCCCGACGGTCATGTGCGGGAACAGCCCGACACGCTGAAACACGTAGCCGATCCCGCGGCGCAGTTCGTACGGGGCGATGCCCCCCACGTCCTGCCCGTCGATCATCACGCGCCCCGCAGTCGGCTCAATCAGACGGTTGACCATCTTGAGCGTCGTCGTCTTGCCGGAGCCCGAGCCTCCGAGGAGCACCAGCAGCTCTCCGGCCTCGACGTGCAGTGAGAGATCATCGACGGCGATGAGGTCACCGTAACGTTTCGACAGATTCTGGATCTCAATCATGTCGCTCAGTCAATTCGACGCACGAAGACGCGACTATCACCCCGGGCCGGGCGCAATGGGGATCCCCATTCCTGAGTGAGCACCTGCGGACTGACGGCTACATTCATGGTGATGTCCACCAACTCGGCGATGTGATCGGGACGTGCCGCGACACAAACGTCGGCATACATCCAGTCCGACTCGGGGTCGTTGGAGACTCCCCGCTGATCCAGTCTCTTTAAGACATCGTCGTGTTCCGCAGGATCGACGAATCGTCGCTGCGCGACCTGAACCGGCAGGTGGACGAACTCAAAACCATGGCTGCCGAACGTGTCGGCGACAATTGAGGGATCAAAAAGCTGGAGGATCGACATCACGGCGATCGGCCCAAGAGAGCCATTCCCCTCGACGCCAAACGCATCAAGCAGGGCGCCCACCGTGCGATCACTCACGTACCCGATCGTTCCGGCGCTAAACAGCAAGTCGCAGCCAGCCACAAGCGCACGCTCATCGGCGGAGAGTGTGGCCCCGGGCATTTCGAGATTGCGAGCGATCGCCCCGTCCAGCAGATGGGCAGTCTCGGCGAACTTGACGGCGGGGCCAGATTGATCGAACCCCACAACCTTGACGTCTTGTCGCATCGGTCGTTCTTGGAGAAAGGCCCTGGTCTCCTTTACACAAGCTGTAAACTGCTCGCTCGCGTCGTCCTCATAGAACTCAATGAGGTCGCCGAACCCGTACTCACTCTTGAGGAGTGCTGAACTCATGCCATATGAGCAGCCGATGTCCAGCACTCTCGACGAACGCGCGTCGTCCGACGATGCGTCGACGGCAGCACAGAGGAAGGGGTTCATGTGTTTCGCCATGGAGTAGTCGACTGCGGCCATCTGCCTGAGGTAGCGGTGGGGCGTCGAGGCAGTGTATGCGTCGTCGAATGAGGCCTTCGCGCGATTGCCCTCACGATAGTTGGTTGGTTTCATGTGTTCGGTGCTTCCCTTGTCCGCTGTTGCTGAGCAGCCTTTCACCCTATGCTCCCTGGCCGCTTCGAGCAACGATTCTATCCGGTGACACGCAAGGAGCCCGTCGTGCCGGGTCGACACGAACACCATAGCGTCCAGGGACAAGAACATCGCGCCGTGGGGGTTCTTCCAGTATTCGAGGAGAAGGTCTTGCCTCAACTCGTGCAGCGGTAGCGTCTCGGTGGCGATGGAAGCGAATCGCCTACGTGATCGACCTGAGGAGGTGTCCTCGCCGATGGTGCGATGATGAGGCAGTCTCGAGTGAAGTGCATTCACTGGCAGAAGTTCGGCTTGGTTGCGTGGAGAAGATGGCGAGCCTTAGCGGTCGCCGAGCTCACCCGGTCAGTTTTCGGAACCGAACTCAGCCCAGCTCGAGCTCTCCTCCGTCCAACGAGACTTGATCCACGATCTACAGCGGGCATCCCCCATCGAAGGTTTGGACCACCAGTGCCCCGGGTGCAGCATCTGCGACCACGATGGTGAACGGGATTTCGATGATCGTGATCGCCGACGGGCAGAAGGTGCGCTCGACCAAAACTTCGATCTCCTGGTCGAGAGTCAGCGGATTGATCGTCGCCAGCATGCTCACCACTTCGATTCGCGTTTCAGGGCCCGTGACGGGTTCGACGATCACGACGACCATCTGCGTTGTAAAGTCGACCGGCGGAAGCGGCGGCTCGGGAGAGAAACCGCTCGCGTAGATCGCCCAGAGCGCGGCCCACTCGACATCGTCGCGGATGATCGTTTCCTGAGTCGGCAGACTGGTGAAGCCTCCCAACGCGATGGCTCCGAAGGAGAGCGAGATGGTCGTTTGGCAGGACCCCGTCTCTTGGAAGCAATCGAGAAAGTCGGGGGTCGGGTCGATTCCGCACTGATCGGATGGCTGGGGAATCGAGACCGCGTTGAAGAGATGACTGAGTAGAAAGACCGGATCGGCGATGTTCAGCTGGCCGTCGTCGTTCGTGTCACAGGCACTTCGGCACGGGGGCACGGGTGGATTGGGACTGAACAGTACCGCGAGCGAGTAGATCGCGTCGGCGATGTCGCGATTCCCATCGCCGTTGCACTCCCCGCGGATGAATGTGGGGCTGGACGCCACGGCCGGAGGGCCCACCGCCGCAAAAAGTGCTGCAACCAAGCCTGTGAGTGCGACCAGAGACGCGAAGCGAGAGAACTTCGTCATCAGGGACTCCCTTCCTGCGAGCGACATCAACCATACTTCTTCTTGGGATGCTTCCGAGAAGTAACTTTCGTGCCAGCGCCACGGCTGTTGCGTCGAAGGCTGGGTTGACGAAGATACCCCCCGACTCGCCCATCGACATGGAGGGAGGCCCATGGGTCTTGGAATCGTGCTCGTCCTTCTATCCTTCGCCGGCGCTCCTCCGCCCATCGATTGGCACCCCGACCTCGCGACCGCAGAAGCTGCCGCGGCAGCGAGCGGAAAAGCGATGCTGGTGGTCTTTCGCTGAGAGTCCTGACGCGATTGCTCCGCGTTCGACGAACAGTTGGTTCGTCCTCCCTTCTCCTTGGCTCTCGCTGCGTCCTACTTCGAGTGCGTGCGTGTGACCAACATGGCCGGCGTCGATTTGAACCGCTATCGGTTCGATTTCGACCTCACGTTCTGTGCGCTGTTGATGCGTGCAGATGGGCATCTCTATCACACCTTTGGGGGGCGGACGTGGCGGGGCGCGCAGTCGCACCTGTCGGTCGCGGCGTTCGTGCGAGCGCTCGGATTGACTCTCGAAGCTCATCGCTCGTCGGGCTCGATTCCCTCTCCGAAGCTTTCTCCCCCACGGACCGTCGAGCAGTTCCCGCCCCTCGCCCGTCGCATCGCGGCTGGAAATGCGCCCGAGTGCGTTCACTGCCACAGTGTTCATGACTGGCAAGTGCAGACGGCTGTCGAAGCCGGGCAATGGCTGCGCGAGACGGCGTGGCTCTACCCTGATCCGATCGAGTGGGGCATCGAACTCGACTCGGTGGAGCAGAACCGAATCGTCGCCGTTCACCCGACCGCCGAGAGCGTTCGGATCGTCGAGAGCCAGACGCCAGGGTCTGTCGGAACGACGTTCGAGCGAGGGGATCGGATCGTTCGGATCGATGGAGTGGCGGTCGCCACGTTCGGGGACTTCACGCGCGCTCTCCACCGGATCACCTCCGAAGCGAGCACGACGACATCCCTCATTCAGGTGGATGTCGTGAAAGCGGCGGCGTGGGAAAGCTGGCGGAGCGCCGAGGGCAGCGAGCGCTCGCCGCCGACCCAAACCGTTCAGCTACAACTTTCATCCGATTGGCGCATCCCCGATCCGCTCACCTACTCGTGGCGTGCGATGAAATGGAATCTCGAGCCGGCCCCCGGATTCGGCGGGCCACAACTCGATCGTTCGGAGATCGCGACCTTGGGTTTGCCCGCGGGCACGTTCGCCTATCGCGTCGGATACCTCGTGACCTGGGGGCACCGAAAGTACACAGGGGTGAATGCGGCGCGCGCGGGAATTCGGGAGGGGGACGTGGTTCTATCGATCGCCGGGAAGCGCGATTTCGAGAGCATTGACCATGTCCATGCGTGGTACCGGCTCACACAGCAGGTCGGCGATACGATCCCCATCGAGTTGCTGCGCGGGAAAGAGAAGCGCGTGGTGATGCTGGAAGTTGTGGGGCCAGAGAGCCAGTAGCATCACGCTCGATCACTCTCGAGCCCGCCTTCACTCGTCGGTGACCGCACACTCTTTCGCGAGCCACGCTTCGACCCCTTTGAACCAATCGTTCCAATCTTCGACGAGGGCGGGGTTCTTCGCCTTCGTCGCCACCCCCACCCGCAACGCTGCATCGAGTTCGATCGCCAAGCGGTAGCGCTCGAGATCTCCCGGCGCGGGGTCGGCGAGCGCGAGCGCGGTCGCGACGATCGTCGTCGCGAGGCGCCGCATCACCTCGGGATCCACGTGGGCGAGGCGGTCGAGGCTCGTGTGGTATGCGAAGTCGGTGAAGCACCAGAAAAGAATCGCGGGGATCTGTTGGCCGATGAAGATGTCGTGGTCGCTGCCCCCTTCGTAGGGGTGCTCCCGCGTTTCCCAACCACCGACCGCGCTGCTGACATCACGAAGCGCGGTGCGCGCGACCAACGAGAGACCGTTCGGGCGGATCATCGACGCCGTCACCCGACCCGCACCCCAGGGAGTGTGGGCGTCGGGCGCGAGGGTGGTCATCGCGCCGGGGTCGGGGTCACGCTCGAGGAGCGGCCACGCGCCGGTTGCCGCGCGGGATGCGCCGATCATGTCGGCCGAGATCGCCGCGAGCGGAGTGCGTTTCGTGTGCTCGAGAAACACCCGGCTCTGCTCCATCTCGTTTCCCCAGACAAACGCGATGCTGCGTTGGGGGCGCGCGATCTTCTGGGCTTCGATCGCTCGGGCGAGGGTCACCGCCGCTTCGAGCAGCCCCCCCACCCCACTCGCATTGTCGACGGCGCCTGGTTCTTGGATGTGCCCGGCGATGGGGATCACGCGATCCGGCTCGGAAGTCCCGACCAGCGTCGCGACCACCGTGCGCAGCTTGCGGGGAGTGCTCTTCGTTTTCGCTTCGAACCGCACGTGCACGGAGTCGTCTTTCGAGAGCGCGCGCAGTTGCTCGTACACGCGGAGCGACAGCTGCCCGACCAAAATCTCGGTCCCCGCGCGCACTCGCCCGTAGAGAATGGCGTCGAGGTGGCGCTCGGCGTCGGTTGGATCTTGATTGAACCCTTGGATCCTCGCCGACAGGACCGCGACCGCACCGGCAGCTTGCGCGCGCCGAGCGCTCATCCCGATCGCACCGCCGGTCACCAGAATCGAACCAGGAGTCACCTCCGCGAGGGAAAAGACCACCGGTCCTTGGGCGGTCCCGCTCGTCGCACCGGTCGGCAGCATGGTGCGGTGGCGGTCGTCGGCGGAATCAAAGGCGAGGAGCACGGTCTCTTTCTGCTCCCCCCCCTCTTCCGACAACAGCGTGACCGAGGCGCTCACCGGGCTCCACCCGGGCGTGTCGCGGGTTTCGATCACTTCGAGCTCGAGGTGGTCCTTCGTTCCGAACCCCGCCGCCCGAAGATTCGACAGAACGCGATCGACCACCGCTTCGAACCCATCGTTCCCCGGCTCGCGATAGAAGCGATCGATGAACGCGACGTGCTCGAGCGCCCGAGCGGAATCGAACGCAGCGAGGAGGGGTGCGACAAAGCGGGCGGGTCCGGCGGATCCGGGCGGAGTGCTGGGACCGATGTGCTCGGGCAGCTCGCTCTCTACCGCTGGCGGGTCGGCGGCGGGCCTGGAATCTTGCGCAGGGAGGAGTCCGGAGATGGTCCCGAGCAGGATGATCGAAAGGACGGAGATCCGGAGCGGTGTGGGTCGGTTCTTCTTCATGGCGTGGAGCTTATCCGCGCGGGAGTCTCCCGGGGAAGGTGACGATCGGGAAGACCGAAACTGGCGAGCGTTGAGCGTCCATGACGCGTCAGCACCGAGGTGGTGCGGTCTGGGCACGAAAAAACGGCCGCCTGCGCTGCAGTGGCCGTACATCAGCTGCCCCCCACACAAGGCTGGGGCGCTGGCAAATTGCAGAAGTTTTGAGATCGCGTTCCGGACGGGGTTCTGCGCATTTGCGGACGTCC
>CALEHF010000329.1 GCA_937876125.1 uncultured bacterium | reverse complement strand
GGATCCAGACTACTGGCGCAGTCGGTGGCGCGAAGGTCGTATCGGGTTTCACCAAGAAGCAGTGGATTCCCAACTCGCTCGGTTCTTCCCTCAGGCGACCGCGCCCCCGCCCGCGTCAGTGCTCGTCCCCCTTTGCGGCAAGAGTCTCGACCTGATTTGGCTGCGTGATCGCGGGTATTCCGTCACCGGAGTCGAGATCGTGCCGGAGGCATGTCATGCCTTCGTGGAGACTCAGGGACTCGATCCGGGCGACCCCATATCCGCGGGTTCCGGAGCGTTTGCACGATGGTCCTCGGGTGGCCTCACCTTGCTTCAAGGCGACATTTTCGATTTCACCGGGAGTGACTTCGACAGCGTGTGGGACCGCGCAGCTCTCATTGCACTGCCCCCCGAAACGCGCCCTCGCTACGCGGCGCACATGCTCGAGAGACTACGCCCGGGGGGAACGATCTTGCTGGTGACGGCAGAATATGATCCAAGCGAGAGAGCGGGGCCCCCGTTCACGGTTCACTCCGACGAAGTTCGCGACATCTACCCGGGAACGACGATCGAACCCCTCCACCGATCGGAACGAGGTGAAGATGAAGCGGCCCGCCTCGGATTGAGCAAACTCATCCTCCAGGTTCAGGCGATTCGTAAACTGGAGGAACCGCGGCCTCCTAGCCCTGGGACATCCGCTCGCTGATTTCCTCTCCACGGTGTCTCAGCGGGTTCGCAATGTAGATCCGCCCGAAGGGGCGCGGAGTCAGCCGGTCGATGAGGTCGCTGACCTCGCGAAGCGGTACCCAGGCGCGTCCCCGTTCGACTCCCCCGCAAACTGGAATCTCCCCACTGCGACTGGGGTCTCTAGCCAAGACGACGAGATCGACGCGAGGATCGAAGGCTGGATCCAACGCCAATGCGGCCTCTTTCCAGCGATGTAGTTCGACTTCGATTTCGGCTGGATCGTCCCCCTCGATTCGCTCGGGGAGGGCTCGATGGTGACCGCGACGCAAGATCCGTAGCGCGTCAGCATGACCCCGATCGGTGGGATCACCCGCGGCCACGCGAAGTTGATTCCACACCCGTGGGTCATCCCACTCGAGATAAGCTGCGTCGTCTCGGGGATAGCAACCGTCGGGGAGAATTCGCGTCAAGAACTCGCAGAGATGAATGTCGAGGATCCGGCGCGTGCGATGTTGATAGACCTGGCCGAACATCGACGCGCGCGCCCAGAGCATTCCATCGGTCGCGGACACGCCACCGCGATCGATTCCGAGACGCACTCCCGAACGATCTTCGCGCTCCACCGGAAGCACCGTGTGAACGATCCGATCGAGATCGAAGATACCGTAGCTCACTCCGGTTCCCCAAGAGTCGCGGAGCAAATAGTCCATTCGATCGGCACCGAGTGGCCCTGAGATCGCTTCGCGAACGAAGGCGAGAGCGGGGTCCTCCGGCTCGCAGTGAGGATCGAGGCAAAGAAGCACGTCTTCCAGTAGCTGGGCTCCCCCCTCGGCGATGACCCGTCCGACCTCGCCCCCGCGCACCAAGCGGAGGGTTCGATCCTCGTGCGTTTCACCGGAGGGGAGCAGCGACTCGGTGACGTGTGAAAACGGCGCGTGACCCACGTCGTGGAGGAGCGCGGTCCAGCGGGCAACTGAGACGAGGTGCTGAAACTCGTTTTCGGTCGGAGTGCGCTCTACCGCCGCGAACCAGCTGTCGAGCCCTACACGACCTCGGAGCTCTTCGAACAGTCGCGTCACCACGGCAAGGGCGCCGACGGCGTGCTCGAACCGGGAGTGCCGAGCGCCGGGATAGACCAGCTCGGTCAGCCCGAGCTGCGCAATCCGGCGAAGCCGCTGCACCTCGCGCGAGTCGAGGCCTCTTCGTTCGAGAGGAGTGATCGCGATGTACCCGTGAATCGGATCGCGGACCGCTTCGCTCCGGGGCATGACGCCATCCTTCCTCGAACGCGTTTGGCACTCACTCGTGTGCGGATCGGTCTTCAAGACTCGTAGATCTCGAAGGATGGTCTGAGGCACTCCCGATCGCCAGCGATTCCCCACGCTCATCGCAGACCGCGAGGGATTGTGCGCGATCGATCATCTCCTGCTCCCCTTGCGAAGTGTGGCTGTGGCGCGATCGGCTCGCTACCCTTGAACTCGGCCGAACAAGCGGAGGTGCAATGGAGATCACGATCGTGGTCGTCACGGGAGAAAATGTCGGAGAGCAGACGCGTCTGAGCGCACGGGAGGATTCTCCCGTTCTCATCGGCAGGGGCGAAGAGTGTGAGTTTCCCCTTTGGGACGAAGTGGCCTCCCGTCGTCACGCGCTCCTCGAAGTGCGATCGGATGGTCTCTGGCTGGTCGACCTGGGGTCGGCGAATGGAACCTGGATCGGCGAATCGAGCATCGACCGCCGTCGCCTCGAGGGGGGAGAGCGAATTCGGATCGGTACGACAATCCTCCGGGTCGAGACGGACGCATTTCGGCGACGATCGACCGAGGTGGTCAAGCCCGACGAAGAGAGCCACCGTCTTCAGGTGCTCCGGCGCGTCCCATGGAATGCCGTCGATCTCGGGGCAGAAGTGTCGACCGACGAACACCGGGCCCGCCGCTTGAATGCGCTCCTCGATCAGGTCCGTGCGATTCTCGCCGCCGAAGGAGGCGCGGCGATCCTCCCGCTGTTCCTCGATGGCGGGAGCGACTTGATCGATGCCGTCGGTGCGTGTGCGGTCCCTTGCGCACTCCATACTGGGGAACCCCTATGGCGAGAACTCGTCTCGGCCACCCCCCCTCGCATCGCCCCTCGCCCCTCGCGCACCTTGGTCGAGCGCGTACGATCGGAGCGAGAAGCAGTCGTCGTCGAAGATCCGATGAGCGATCCGCGCGCGAAGCTCAAGGAGAGCATCGTCTCTCAAGGCGCAAGCTCTTGGATCGCGGTTCCGGTCATGGCGCACAACCGCCTACACGCTGTCGCAATGTTCAGAACAGCCGCGGGAGCCGCCCCCTTCGGGACCGAAGAGCTCGCTCTCGCCGCGACCCTTGGACAGGTCACCGGCCTCGCGATCGCCGCGGCGGAGCGCCTCGAAACTTCCGAGAAGCTTCTCGCTGTGCGCGAAACCGCGGGACGAGATCCGCTCATCACCGAGGACAAAGCGATGCGCGACCGCATCGCCGAGCTGGAACAATTCGCCGCTGCCGGCGGACCACTCTTGATCGTGGGTGAGACCGGGACTGGCAAGGAGTTGCTCGCCAGGCGCGCACGAGAGAGCGGCCCCTACCCCAGAGGCCCGTGGATCGTCGTCAACTGCGCTGCCCTCCCCGCTGGACTCCTCGAGAGTGAACTCTTCGGGCATGAAGAAGGCGCGTTCACGGGAGCGACGGCGAGGCGCCAAGGGATGTTCGAGCTCGCCGATCGGGGAACGATCTTCCTCGACGAGATCGGAGAGCTTCCCCTCGATCTTCAACCGAAGCTCCTGCGAGTACTCGAGAGCGGAGAGTTTTACCGGATCGGCGGCTCCCAACCGGTGCGTGTCGAGCTGCTCTTGCTCTCCGCGACGCACCGTGATCTTGACGCGCGAGTCAGGGAGGGAACTTTCCGCGAAGATCTCCTCTATCGACTCGGGCGCTTTCGCGTCATGGTCCCGCCCCTCAGAGATCGACCGAACGACCTCGAACCGATCACCGCTCACCTCCTTGCGAAAGCGTGCCGTGATCCGGACCGCCCCCCGCCCCGCCTCTCGAAGGAGGCCACGGATCTGCTCCGGATCTACCATTGGCCAGGCAACGTGCGTGAGCTCCGAAATGTCATCGAACGAGCGACGGTCCTCGCGGGGGAAGGAGTGATCACCGGAGAGCATCTGGCCATCCCGAGCGGATCGACAGGGCCCGGGGACCACAGGGAGGGAGCTTGCGCCACTGGCGGAGGAAAGGCTGGAGGAGGTGCCGCGGCGCCCCCGCTGACGCTCCGGGAAGTCGAAGAGGTCGCCGTCCGAGCAGCCATGCTCTTCACCGACGGTCACAGGGGGGAAACGGCCCGCCTCTTGGGGGTCTCGGAGCCGACCCTACGCCGAAAACTTCGGGCATTCGGCCTCGATGGAGCGCATCCTCCCCCAACTGATGACTCGAACGATGTGTTCGGGTGATGGGAACGCTTCGTTCGAGTCGGCTCTGACGGGCCGCGCGCCGTGCTCCCTTAGAGCCTGAATTTAGAGCGACTTGTGACTCATTCGAGAGCTGGCACCTTCGTTGCTATCTCTTCGCCTCTGCGCACAGGTCTCGAGCTAAGACTCGCCCATACTTCGGGCTCCCTTCGACGGGGCAGTCGCGGAGACGGCCAAAGCGGAGACGGCCAAAATCGGGGCGCACGGGCCACCTAAGCACGGATCACGAGAGAACGAACGGGGATGGAGTCACCATGACATTGAAGGTTCACTGCCCTGAATGCCGAGGACAGTTTCAAGTCGATGGGGAAGAGAGCCGCACGCGGTTCGACTGCCCGTTTTGCAGCGCCCCTTTCCGCTTTCAGGATAAGCAGACCGTGGTTCTCTCGAGTTCGCCGCTCACTCAAGTACAGGTCGAGAGGCTCGAGACTCCGGTCGGCCCGCTTGCGATGGGAGGGAGCGCGGCGCCACTCGACGAAGGCTCGATGCCGAAGGCGCCCGATCCAGCCCCGATCGCCCCGGGCGCTCCCCCCACGGGAGATCGAAACGATGCGCCGACTCCCCCACACCGTCACCCCTCCCAGAGCAAACCACTTCACGCGGCCGTCCCCACGCCCGAGGACCTCACTCCGCTCCGCCCAGGGGACGTCATCAACGGCTACCGGCTCGAAGAAGTGATCGGATGGGGGGGAATGAGCGTTGTGTTCCGCGCGCAGCAGCTCTCTCTCGGTCGAAACGTCGCCTTGAAGGTCATGCGTCACGAGCTGGGTGAAGACCCTGAGTTCTCGCGACGGTTCCTCAACGAAGCGCGCGCCCTCGCGGAACTCTCTCACGCGAACATCGTCCAGGTGATCGATCAAGGGATTCACGAGGGCAATCACTACCTGGTGATGGAATACATCGACGGCGTGTCACTCAGAGAGGTACTTTCGGAACGACGGCTCAGCCCCGTGGAAGCGCTCCACTTCGTCCCTGAACTGTGCGCGGCACTCGAGTATGCCCACGAGCGTGGCATCATCCACCGCGACATCAAACCCGAGAACATCATGGTGACGAAAACCGGTGTTCCGAAGATCGCCGACTTCGGCCTGGTGCGCATGATGGGAAAGGACGCGGAAGAGTTCTCGCGGATCACCCAGACTCGAACCATTCTCGGCACCATCGACTATATGGCTCCCGAGCAACGGGAGGGGCAGAGCGACGTCGACCACCGCGCCGACATTTACTCCCTCGGAGTCGTCTTGTACGAGATGCTCACCGGCGAACTGCCGATCGCACGCTTTCCACTACCCTCGGAGCGGGTCAAGATCGACGTGAGAATCGACGACGTCGTCCTCAAGGTGCTGCAAAAAGATCGAGATCTTCGCTACCAGAGCGCGAGCATGATTGCCTCCGACCTCGATACGATCGATCGGGCCCCCGCTCCACGTCGCCGACACTTGTTCGGGGCCTCCCGAGCGCCCTCGGCGCCCACTCCCCCTTCGACCATAACCGGGCAGGTCTTGTCGCTGTTCTGGTTCCCCCTAGTCGTCGCATTCTTCGCTGCAGCTGCGGACGACGAAGTCGCTCTCGCTGCAACTGGAGCTGCGATTCCTTGGCTCATGTTGCAGGCCCGCAGCTACGGTTGGCTCCGACCGATCCCGCCGTGGCTGCTCGGCCGCCGCCGGTTTCTCTTCTTCTTCGCCCTGGGTTTGTTCGCGTTAATGAAAAACGACGTCCTCGAAGAAGAGCCGGGGATACTTGCGGTCGCATTCTGCCTGAGTGCTGCATTCGCACTCAAACGTCCGACCTGGGAAGAGGACGCTGAAATCTCGACTGGGTTTTTTCGGAAGTCATCGCCAGGAGGGAATCTCACTCGCAACTCGGGAGCATCTCCCCACCCTAGCCGAGGGGACATGGCGACGGCGACCTCTGCCACCCACGGCAGTTCGAGCGTCGTGTCCCCATTCTCGACCGATTCATTCTCGACCGATTCAGGCTCAACCGATTCGGCGTTCGCGGCGACCATCGCCTCTCCGCCGCCGCTCCCGAGTGCATACAGCCATAAAGATGAACCACCGATCGTCTCCGCCCCCTTCACCGAAAAGGACGAGACGATGACACCCCACAGCCCGACCGTGACTGCGGTAGACCGAGAAGCCGAACGTCGCGCGCGCCTCAGCCCGATGCTCCTGCTCGCCTTTATCTTCACTCTCGGGACCCTCCTTTACAGTGCGGGGGTCTCGGTTCCTCTGCTCGTCGCTGGTAGCGATTGGCAGGAGACCGCCCTCGATATTTCGTTTGAGTACCACGACGTCCAGAACTTCGTTGCTGAGGTCGCACCGTTCTCTCCCGAAGCGGTGCGCCCAATGGCCAGGATGGGGCGAGCGATGATGTTCATTCCGTTCGGGGTTCCCCTCCTCCTCGCTCTGATCGCGCTGCCGGGGATTTTGCAAAGGCGTCGTCGGGGATTCGCCACCATGGCGGTCGTCTTCGGACTCCTCGGGGCAGAGATCTCAGTCTTGGCCGCGTCGACCACTCCGGTCATCCGGACCATCGAGCGCTACTGCGACACGTACTCAAGCGCGTCCGGCGATGCGAACTCCCTTTTGATCGACTCCGAGGAGTGGGACGACCCGGTCACTCGACTGGCGCTCTTGCACCGCTCGGCCGGGGAGACATCCGCCGAGGCTGGCGACATTGATGCCGGCGCTCCGCTCGTCCGTGCCGCGCTCAACTCGGGACTGACTCAGCTCGAGCGCATGGTCGCCCTCTCGGTACTCGAGCAGAACTACCGGCATCAACTCAAGAGCACCGAGGCGTTCCCGAGCGTGCCCGAGTGGCAGACCCGATTCGCGCAGCTCGCCGACACCGACTCTCGGCTACGGCCACAATTGAGGGAGGGCTTCGTCGCCGTATTGCGCCACGTCCCGTCTCCCGAGCTCGCGGGGATCTTCGCGGACTACCTCGATCGGCAGTACAACCCAGAGCGAATCTACGCTCTCCAGTGGTGGCTCGAAGTCGCTCCGGATGACACCTTCGATCAGTGGATCGATTCGCTCAGGACTCATGGCTGCTCGTCGTCTCTCTCGCAGCTGGTCAGTAGCAGTCCAGCGAGAGTGCGGGGCACACCGCGCGGGGTTCGGCTCCACGAGGCAGTCGTTCATTAGCAGACTGTGGAAGAGGCCATCTCGTGACACGAACATGGGGCGAGTGCGCTGCGCACTCGCCGCATTTTCATGCGGTCACTCCGGTCAAACCGTCGCAGCCGCCTCTGCGTCCTCACCGCTCTTCCGTTCACCCTCGAGAAGAGTGCGGCATGCGCGTGCGACCGAGAGCCCTCCGGCCCAGCATCCCCGCGCAGCGAAGAGGCAGATGGCCAAGTAGATCCCTTGGTAGACGAAGACGTTCAAGCCGACAAATCCTTGATCTTCAGATCCCGCCCGAGCGAGAGACAGGATCTGCGAGAACGGGCTAATCCCGCCAAATCCCCGAATGACGTCCGGGCTGATCCATCCCCAAGGGGGAAAGTCGGCACCGAACGCGAAGACTCCGAGCGGAATCCAAATGAAGAATATATGAACCCAAGTCAGAAAGATCTTCGCTGCGGGCGCCCGCCACAGCGCCCATTGCTGCAGGAGGATCGAGGCGAAGAGCGGAAGTACGAGGAGCAACCCAACCGAAGCACCAGTGAAGGGTGAAACTGCTCGCTCCGTCGCATCCTTCTCGATCCCGATCAGGGCACACCCCAACAAGTAAATCAGAGTCAGAATGCCGGTCAGCAGAAACGGCGGTCCCGCCGACCCTCGCAGGAGGGTCGACCAGTCGCCGTCCGCGCGACCGAGTTCATGCACTGTCTGAGTTCGGGGCACGCACGCCTTCTTGGCAAGCTTCAGGATCACGACCCACGAAATGATCGAGAACATCAACCAACGGTTCCAGATCGGAGTCGGCTGCCCCACCCATGCCCCGATGGCAACCACCGCAATCCAGGCGTACATGAGCAAGTAACGACGCAGCGACCATGCAATGCGCTCTCGGTGCCGAAGCGAAGCGCACAATGAGGCGAACAAAATTAGGGTCGGTGGCGTGAGCGCGATCATCGCCGCGACCCAGGACTGAATCTGATATCCGTACCAGAGCACGTAGGCGGGCCCGAGCTGCTCCGCTCCCGATATCCCGTAGAAGTAGAGATCTTTGATCAGCGGAACGCCGAGAAGAATCTGGCCCCATCCCGCAGGCAGCACGTTCACACTCATCAACCAGTTGCTCAACACGGACCCGAAAAAGAGGGCAAGGAGTATGTACACGATTGCTGCCCCTCGAAACTCGGAGGCCTTCTTGGCCCAAAAGCCCAAGTAGAGAAAGAGCATGCTGAGAACAAGAGCATAGAAGACCACGGCCGCGAGAAGCGCGAGGAGAGTCCCGATGGGAAACTCGATCATAAAGGCACAAATGATGAGGATGGGCGAGAGCAGCACCAGGGCGAGATAGCCGGGGAGTTGTCCCGCCATCAGAAATCCGACGACGATCCCGGTCGACCGCAGCGTAGAGAGGTGCAAGAAATCAAAAGTACCGCGCTCTCTCTCCTTCGAGAACGAAGTGAGCATTCTCTGGAAGCCACCAATCACGAACACGAGGAGGATCAGGACCAACAGGCCATTGAACATCCACAGGATCGCGTCAGCCAAAGAGACCGTGGTGAAGATCGCCTGGAGTATGAACGGAATGAGGATGACCGCGCTCAGTCCGGTCGCCCACCAGCCGAGGCGGAAGCTGCCCGGCCCAGACCGAAAGCCGGTCCGGAACGCGCGCTGCACCAGCGGGTTTTCACGCGGATCCCAATCGTTCATCGCATTCCATTTCCCACTTCGAGTCCCGAGCCCCTATCGGCCCCAAAAACTTTGCCATGTGCTCACTGCACCTTGTCCGCACCGAGCTGAAGGAACATCTCCTCGAGGTCGGTCTTCCGGCGCACGAAGTGCGTGATGGGAATCCCCGCCTCATGAAAACCCTTCAAGATCGTGGCCAGGTCTTCGGGGGTACCCTCGAAGCCGAACGAGACTCGCCCATCCGAGAGTTTTGGCGCGTTCGCGTGCTCACATTGGGAGAGATATTGCGAAACCGGCTCAGGGCGGCCGAGAAACTCCACCTCGACCCGATCGGTCATCTGGAGCGCTCGCGACACTTCCTCGAAAGTCCCGCTGATGCGCATCCGTCCCTGCTCCATGATTCCAAAGGACGAGCAGAACGAGGAGAGATCGGGGAGGATGTGGCTCGAGATAATGATGGTTTTCTGCATCCGCGCGAGGGTCTTCACAATGTTCCGAAACTCGATGCGCGCCTGGGGGTCCATTCCCGAAGTCGGCTCGTCGAGAATCAGCACCTCGGGATCGTGGATCATCGTCTTCGCCAAGAGGAGACGCTGGCGCATCCCTTTCGACAGTGAGCCCGACATGCTCTTACGCCGAATGCCGAGGTCCGTGAGCTCGATCACGTCTTCGATCACCCGCTGGCGCTTCGAGCGCTCGACCCCGTACGAACCCGCGAAGAACTCCAGGTACTCTTCTACCGTCAGCTCTTCGTAGAGGTGGAACAGTTCCGGCATGAACCCGAGTCGACGACAGACTTCGGTCCGGTCGGACCATGTGTCGTAGCCGCAAATCTCAATCCGGCCGAAGCTAGGTGCGAGGAGCGTTGCCATCATCCGCATCAGGCTTGATTTCCCCGCGCCGTTCGGGCCGATCAAACCGTACACCTCGCCCTTGGGGACCTGGAGGTTGAGATCGCGTACCGCTACGATCTTCTCCGTCCGGCGATCTTCGTCGTAGATCTTCGTCAGGCGTTGGATGTTCACCGCGCACTCGGCGGTCGGCTCAGTCTCCCTGGCTTCCATTCCCACCCCCACGGGCGTTTCCGCCTTCGGGTCGGATGAGGCTTCCAGGTCGGATGAGGAATCGTGCTCGGAGGAGGAATCGCTGTGCATGATGGCGAGGATCATACCGCGAGGCCCCGGCGAAGAGGAGGTCGATCGTGCTGACGTTCTGCCACCATGAGCTCGAGCTTCCCGAGCGCACCATTCCCGTCTCCTGCGTCGCTCGGGGACAATCGATTGTGGGGGTGCTCCTCGATCTCACGGCCGAGAGCGCCCTAGAGCAGTTTCTCGAGCGAGGGCTCTCCCCGACGCACGACCGCTCCGATCCCTTCTTGGGGTTCTTCGAGGAGCTCACGCAATACGCGACGGGAACCCCGTTCGAATGGCGCACCCCGATCCGGTTCGAGGAAGGCACAGCATTCCAGCGGCGTATCTGGAAGGCCATCGACGAGATCCCGTTCGGAGAGTCCGCCACTTACGCGGCGCTCGCGGCAGCGGTCGGAGCTCCGGGTGGAGCGCGGGCCGCGGGGGGCGCCTGCGGGCGAAACCCCATTCCTCTGCGAGTCCCCTGCCATCGGGTCGTTCGAGCGGGGGGGGAGCTCGGCGGCTTCACCGGCGTAATCGAGACGAAGCGGGCACTCCTTCGCCACGAAGGGGTCGCCCCGTTTTCCGATGGTCCCTTGTTCAAAACGGAGCCAGTGGAGAGGAGCACAGGGGGTCAGGGGACCACGATCAGCGGAGGCGATCTTCGGTGATCCGCTCCCAGAGAGGCGCGAGCTCCTTCGGGTCGGCTCCCGCACTCCCCGCTCGTTCGAGGTGATACTCGGCCTCCAAATCGTGCTCCTGCTCGAGGTACAAACGCGCGAGCCCCTCTTGAACCGCGGCTGAACCCGGTGCCCCGTGGAGGGCGTTCAGAAGGCAGCGATAGCCGTTCTTCCCGTCCCCCTCCTCGATCAGAGTTTTTGCGATTCGCTGCCAAGAGGGTGAGTGATCGGGATCTCCCCGCAGAATCAGGAAGTAGCGGAAACGCGCTTCTCGATTGCGACCGCGCCGCTCCTCATCGCGTCCCTCTTCAAAGGCGCTCCACGCGCCTCGGTCAGGATCGAGACGAGAGATCTCGAGATGGTGACCGAGCAGGAGGAATTCCTCTAGATCGAGACTTCCTACCTCTTCCGCGGCGTCATGCACTCGATGGGTCGGAGGCAGCTCTCCCCCGTTGGCTGTGGTCCACGGAACTCCATTCGAGAGCGTCATCGCTCGTGCCCACTCACCGCCCAGCTCGGCGGTTGGGAGAAGCGTTCCGTCCAGCTCTTCATTGACGCGCGCGAGATTGAACTCCGGGTGGCCAAGAACCTTCGCCGACTCCCACAAACCGGGGACAACCAACACCAACGCAGCGAGAGCCGTCAGGAGATGGGGTCCGAGCCTTCGCTCCCTCGGGAGTCCAAATGCGAAGATCAGGCCCAACCCCACCAACGGGAGGGGCAACCCAAGAGTCACCGCCCCCGGATCGGCAAGCAACCCGCGCGCCTCAGAAGCCACCCAAAGAGTTCCCAGCGCGCCAGCAAAACAGAAGAACGCGCCGCGGGCCCCGAAGAGGGGCAATCGTCTGCGGAGCTCTCTGGTACGCTCGGAACCGATCGCAGCGAGTGCGAGCCAGATGATGAACGGGAGTAACTCTGCGCAAGCTGCCGCATCGACGGAGCCGACCGACAGACGAATCGCGAGAGGAATCCACACGATCCCGTGCAGCAGTCGTTCCACGCTCCGCGGACCGCCTCGACTTCCCCTCGCATGAGTGAGGAAGATCAAGAATCCGTACCATGCGAAAGGAAGGACAGCGGGAACAACCGCAAGAAGCGCGGGGCCGTGGCTTCCCTCGCCTCCCAGAAAGGTGGTGACGAGGCTCGTACGGAGCCCGAGAGGAATCGAAAGAGCGCACCCGATCGCCACGCCGCTCGCCATCACCATCGCAGGGAATGGCATTCTCGCAAATCCTCTGCGCACCGGCGTGAGACGCCCGAGCCCCTCGAGTATCAGTGCAGGGGCGACGAACCATATCGTCGGGTGTACGAGAACCGAGGCTATCGAGGTGAGGCAGAGCGCGAGCCAGGGCGCGGTGCGCTCTCGCCGCGCGGCGACGAGCACGATCGCGAGGGCAGAGAGCTGCACGAGTGGAATCACCGTGGGTGATCGCCCCCATGCGAAGCTCGCGCCGTGAAAAATGAAGAGAATCGCGCCGAGGATACCGATCGCGTCCCCGTATCGTCGCCAGAGCAAAACTGCGCCGAGCATCGCAAAGATCAGGGTAGAGAGCCCCGCCAGGACTTTCGTTGCCCCGATGCGCACACCAACGGCCGAGAAGACCGCCGCCGCGGGAAGCGTCACGAAGGGTGCCCCGAGCCCAGCCGGTGGCGCGCCTGGTTCACCTGAGAGGTATCGCGCCGCATCGAGTGGCGCCAGCCCATCGGCGAGAAGGCGTGATTCAATTCCTCGACCCAGGGGCGGATCCGCGGACGGCTGAATCCAGAATGCGGAGTGACCCGCCAGGAGAATGAGGACCAGTGCGAGACGCATTGAGGAAGGAGTCCACCGGAAGCCGATCGTCTCGGGCAGTCGATCTGAACTCGGTTGGTCCGTCGCCATCGTGCTCGATCCTACTTCCAGACTGTTCATGCAGCCTGCGAGTCCACCTCCACTCACCGGCTGAGAGTGTTGCGAACTCCCAGCTTCTTCACCTTGTAGCGAATCGAGCGATACGACATTCCGAGCACCTTCGCGGCTTGGGTCAAGTTGCCATCGGTGCGGTCGAGAGCTTGAATGAGAAAGGAGCGTTCGATTTCATCCATCACGTCGTCAAGTACGATTCCGCCGTCGGGAATCGACATGGGTGCAGCCGCCCCCGGAGCCAAGGCTCCCTCGGGAGAACTCTCCACACTGGAACAGTCGTCGTGGCTGGAGGGGCTGCTGAAATAATCATTCGTGGCCCGAGTCCCCATGACCCTCTCTGGGCTCATGAAGACGGTTCCCTCTTTGCCGGAGAGGTCGATCGATTCGATCACCTCGCCGTCGCACAGCGCCACATGGCGTTGGATTACGTTCTCGAGCTGCCGGACGTTTCCGGGCCAGGAGTACTCCATCAACGTCCGTTGCGCTTCTTCCTCGATCCCTCGGATCGTCTTCCCCATCGCACGCGCGTAGCGAGCGAGGAAGTGTCCGGCGAGCAGTGGAATGTCATCCCGACGCTCGCGCAGGGCGGGAAGATTGACCGGGATCACGTTCAAACGGTAGAAGAGATCCTCGCGGAAGTTCCCCACCTGGACTTCACGCTCGAGGTCCTTGTTGGTCGCCGCAATGATCCTCACATCGATCGGAATTTCGCGATCGCCTCCGACTGGGAGAACGCGCCGCTCCTCGAGAGCCCGAAGAATTTTCACCTGGGTCGACAGGCTCATGTCGGCGACCTCATCGAGGAACAGTGTCCCTCCATCTGCCGTCGCAAAGAGACCTCGCCGATCTTCAACCGCACCGGTGAACGCCCCGCGTATATGCCCAAAGAGTTCACTCTCGAGCAGACTGTCCGTGAAGGCGGAGCAGTTCACCGCGACAAACATCCCCGCCGCCCGGTGGGATGCGGCGTGAAAGGAGCGTGCGACGAGCTCCTTGCCGGAGCCACTCTCTCCATGAATGAGGACCGTGGAGTCGGTGGGCGCGACCTTCTTCACAAGATCGTAGACCTTGCGCATCGGAGGGGTGTTACCGACCACGAGCTTTCGGACCACGTCGTCATCGGAGGCGCGTTCGGAGACCTGGATCGCTCGCCCGACGACTCCACGGATGTGATCGGTGTCGAAAGGTTTCTTCAGATAATCGAAGGCCCCGAGTCGCATCGCGTCGACAGCGGTGTTCCAAGTCGAGTAGGCGGTGATCACGATCACCGGCAGATCGGGGTCGATCTCTTTCGCCTTCTCGAGGAGCTCCATTCCGTCGAGCCCACCCATTCGAAGGTCCTGTATGAAGACTCGCGGTTTTTCGGTGCGAAGGACCTCGAGTGCCTCTTCG
The DNA here is from genome assembly GCA_937876125.1 of uncultured bacterium. Classification (GTDB taxonomy): domain Bacteria; phylum Planctomycetota; class UBA8108; order UBA1146; family UBA1146; genus JAFMMO01. The sequence goes on along the minus strand of CALEHF010000329.1, from coordinate 11,503 downwards.
CCGCCGGAGACCGTCTTCACTCCGTAGCCCTCGTTCCCGACCACGATCTCGAGAAACTCTCGCATGCTCTCTTCGTCGTCGGCAATCAGGACATCGATCGGCTTGTCTTGACTCACTGCTGTGCTCCTAGAGACTCAAGGGGTCGTGTGTTCTCGCTCATCGCTTCGGAGGGGAACCAAACGCACATTCGGGTCCCCGTCCCCTTCTCGCTCTCGATCTCGATGGTCCCGCGATGGCCATCGACGATCTTTCGGACCAAGGCCAGTCCGAGTCCTCCCTCACGCGTCTTCGTCGTGAAGAAGGGATTGAACGCGCGCGTGCGCGTCTCTTCATCCATGCCTTGCCCTTCGTCCGCGACGACGACCTGGATACCGCTCGTTCGGCCGGCCCCCATGCGATACATGAGTGACCTCGTGCCCGCCTCGATCGCGTTGATTCCGAGGTTGAGGAAGACCTTGTGTATCAGGTCTCGGCTCCCCTCCATCGAGTCGTCGAGCCCGTCTTCAATCTCGAGTGAGATCTCGATGTCGCGCGCATCGATCCGCTCGACCAGCACCTCACGCACCTCTTCCAGGCATGCCGCAAGCGAGATCGGCTCCGTCGTCTCCTGCGCTTTGGTCCGGGAGTACTCCATGAATTGGCTCACCGTTCGGTCGAGCCGATCGGACTCTCGCAGAATCACCCGCGCCAGGCGCTCCGACTGGGCCTCATCGAGGCGGCCGCTCGCCAGCTCCTGAACGCCGCCACGAATCGAGGCCAATGGATTTCGAATCTCGTGTGCGAGGCCAAGAGCGAGGTCCTCGAGTTCTTCGAGGTGCTCCAGCCGCGCTTCGGCGCGCGACACCCGATGCTCGAGGGTCAGATCTCGCATGAGGAAGATCCAGGTCCGAGCACCATTCATGTCCGACTCGGCGACAGTGGTTCTGAGCCGCAGCGGAACTCGCTCGTCTCGATCCACGCGGTATTCGACTCGCCTCTCGCCGACGCGAGGATTCTCGAGTTCGGTCCTCAGCTGTCCGTCCTCGCTTCTCCGCAGTACATCGCTCACGGACCGACCGCGCCAATCGGCCGCACCGGGAAACCCCAGCATTCCGCGCGCAATCGAATTGACGTGGCGAATACGGCCGTAGCGATCCACGATCACAATTCCTTCCGCAATCGCCCCGACGATCAAGTCGTTGATCCTCTCCGCGTACCGAAGACCACCCCCAAGCCTCGAGCCGAGAAGCGCGACCGCGACCAGCGCGATGACCTGCCCGAAGAGTTGGACCGCCGTCTGCCACCCGAATCCACTCGGCTCCGAGTCGACACCCAGCAATTCGGTGACGGTCCACCCTTTTATGCGCCCGACGGTGATGAAGACCAGCACAAGAGAGGCACCCGTGGAGAGGAACAGTGCCCGACGCAGACCCAACTGACTGCTCGCGAGCGCAACGCAGGCAAGAAGAATCGGAATCAGGAAAGACTCGACTCCTCCCGTCCAGCCGACCAAGCAGAGACAGAATGTAAGGTCCCCGATGAGGCGCACCGAGGTTCTCCGCCCGCTCCGCGCGAAGAACAATGTGCCCAACAGGTCAAAGAGACCCCAGATGCCGAGGACTGTGAGAAGGAATGGGGTGGATCGTGCAAGCCGGTCGTCTCCGCCCGCCGCCAGCCCGATGGTCAGGGCGGCAGCCAGGGCGAGGATCCCGGTCTCGTACAGAATCAGGAAGGAGCCGGGCCCACACTGCGGGCCCCGACTCTTCCCCGACTCCTTCAGCACCCCCTCCTGATTGGAGGTCATGCTCGTCCTACTTGTTCAGGTTCCCGATCAGCGAGAAGATCGGCATGAAGATCGCCATGACCATTCCTCCCACCACGACACCGATCACAGTGATCAAGATCGGCTCGATCAGTGACGTCAGCGACTTGAGCGTCGAACGAACCTGCTGATCGTAGAAGTCAGCGATCTTCTCGAGTAGCTGTTCGAGCGCACCAGACTTCTCGCCGATGCCGATCATTCGAGTCACCATGGGGGGGAACATTCCGGTCCGCGCCATGGGCTCGCCAAGTGTATCTCCGCCCCGGACAGACTCGCTCGCAACCGCGATAGCCTCGGAATAGAGGCGGTTTCCAGTGGTCTGCTGAACGATTTCGAGCGCTCCGAGAATCGGGACGCCACTCGAGATCAAGGTTGAGAAGGTCCTCGAAAAGCGCGAGATCGACACTTTGACGAACAGCGGCCCGAAAATCGGCATCTTCAGGTAAAGCATGTCCCTCGTGCGCTTACCCTTTTCGGTCTGCAGGATCGCCCACATCATGAGGGAGAACAGCGCGATGCCGCCGATCCAGTAGAGAAGAGAGCTTCGAAGACTCTGCGACAGCGAGAGAAGCATCTTCGTCAGCTTCGGCAGCTCGACGCGCATGCTCGTGAACATCTCCTGGAACTGCGGAATGATGAAGACCAGCAGAAAGATGCTGATCATCGTGACGAGACCTAGCGAGACCACCGGGTAGGTCATCGCAGACTTCACCTCGCCCTTGAGCGTTTCCGCTTCTTCCATGTAGTCAGCCAGTCGACTGAGAACGATGTCCAGCTGACCGCTCGCCTCACCGGCGTTGACCATGTTCACGAAGATGTTGTTGAACACCTTCGGGTGCTTTCCGACCGCCTGCGAGAGATCGCGACCGCCGCGAACATCCGCTGCGACCTCTTGGAGCACACTTCCGAGCTTAGGGTTCTCGTTCTGCTCGGAGAGAACTTCAAGAGCCTCGAGGATTGGAATACCGGAGGCGACCATCGTGGCCATCTGCCGGCTCATCACCGCGAGATCGGTCGAGCGAATTCGACCACCCTTGCCCAGGCTCGCGAACGCCTTCTGCTTTGTCTTGAACTTCGTCGAACCCGTCTTGCCAGCGCTGCTGCCGCCACGTCGCGACCCGATGGACGTGACTGTCAGGCCCCGACGACGCAACTCGGAAACCGCATCGGCCTCCGTCTCTGCGTCGATGGCACCTGCTACCGCGCGGCCCTGCTGGTTCTTAGACTTGTACTGAAACGTCTTCATCCCTGGCTCCTACCCGATCAATCGTCGCGGGTCACACGGAGCACCTCTTCGATCGAGGTTTTGCCTCGACCGACATTGAGGAGCGCCGAGCGCCGGAGGGTGATCATGCCTTGCGACAATGCGACATCGCGAATCTCGAGGCCGGAGCCCCCGGAGATCACACATCGCCTAATTTCATCCGTCATGGCGAGCGTCTCGAGCAGAGCAAATCGCCCCTTGTATCCGTTCGTGCAGCGGTTACAGCCCACTGCCTCGTGGAGAACGAGACCTTCGAGTTCATCTTCTTTGTATCCAAGAGAGAGCAGTCTTTCTGGGGGTATCTCCGTCTCGACGGGCCGCTTGCACTCGTTGCAGAGCCTGCGCGCGAGTCTCTGCGCTGCAATGCACTGCGTCGCCGAGGCGACCAAGAACGGGTCAACTCCCATGTCGATCATTCGCGTCACGGTCGACGGGGCATCGTTGGTGTGCAGCGTCGAGAACACCAGGTGTCCAGTGAGCGCAGCCTTGATCGCGATCTCTACGGTCTCGAGGTCGCGAATTTCCCCGATCATCACGGTGTCCGGGTCCTGACGCAGAATCGATCGCAAGGCGGCTGCGAAGGTCAGCCCGCGCTTGTTGTTCACGGGGACCTGGTTCACGCCTTCGAGCTGATACTCGACCGGATCTTCAACCGTCGTAATGTTGTCGTCGGGACGCATGACTTCGCTGACGCACGAGTAGAGCGTCGTCGATTTACCGGAACCAGTCGGTCCGGTGACGAGCAGCATTCCATAGGGAAGACTGATCGCGTCTCGAATGTCTTTGAGGCATCGCTCCTCGAACCCGAGAGTGTCGAGATTGAGTGCGAGGTTGGATGCGTCGAGAATACGCATGACGACCTTCTCGCCGTGCACGGTGGGCAGCGTCGAGACTCGGAAGTCGATCTGCCGCCCTTCGACGCGCAGTTGGAACTTTCCGTCCTGCGGAACCCTTCGCTCTGCGATGTCGAGCCCGCACATGATCTTGATTCGACTGACGATGGAGTTGTGCATCTTCGCCGGCGGCGCGACGCTCTCCTTGAGGATGCCGTCCATCCGGTAGCGAATCTTCACGCTGCGTTCGAACGGCTCGATGTGGATGTCCGAGGCCTTCTCGCGAATCCCGTGGTAAATGATGTGATTCACCACTTTGATTACGGGGGAATCGCCGCTCTCGAGGTTCAAGTCCTCGAGATCATCATCGGCTCTTCCGCCTTCGCGAAGCTCCAGTTCAGGGTCGCCCCCCATGCCATCGAGAAGCTCCTCGATCCGCTTGCCGGCTGCGTTGTAAATCTCTGGGATCGCTTGGCGGATGCGGTAGTCGGTCGAGAGGACCGGCTTGATCGTGCATGACGTCACCATTGAGATGTCGTCGAATTTCACGATGTCGAACGGATCAGACACGGCCAGCGTCAGCGTACGCCCCACCTTGCCGACCGGAATCACTCCGTAGTACCGCGCAAGGTTCTCGGGGATCACTTCCATCAGCTGATCATCCGCCGATAGCTTGGTCACATCGATCGGCGGGAAACTGGTCTCGCGTGACAACGCGGAAAGAATGGCTCCCTCTTCGACTACGTTCTCCTCGATGAGGATCTCGCAGAGAGAGCGGTCCTTGGTGACCTTCTCCAGCGCCTCGGAAAGCACATCTTCCTTCACCAGATTGAACTGAGTGAGGATCTTTCCGAGTCGACGGTTGAACTTCGTCTGACTGTTCATGCTGCCGTTCTAGCTTTGGCGCTGGAAGACACGCTTGAGCTCCTCGACGTCTGTCGATCGCGAGATCGCCTCCTCGTACGTGATCTTGCGGAGGCGGTAGAGCTCGCTGAGGGACTGATTCATGGTACGCATCCCGATCTTGCCGCCGGTTTGAATGATCGACGACAGCTGGTGCGCCTTGTCGTCACGGATCAGCGCACGGACAGCAGGGGTGGCCAGCAAGACCTCCGCGCAGAGAGCGCGCCCTCGGCCGTCGGCGCGGGTGACGAGCTGTTGGCAGATGGTCGCTTCGAGCGTGAAGCTGAGCTGCGTGCGGACCTGCTGCTGCTGGTGAGAAGGGAAGACGTCGATCAGGCGGTTGATGCTCTGGACCGCGTCGATGGTGTGCAGAGTGCCGAAGGTAAGGTGCCCGGTCTCGGCGATCGTCAATGCTGCGGAGATCGACTCGAGGTCGCGCAGCTCGCCCACCATGATCACATCCGGATCCTGGCGCAGCACCCGACGCAGTGCATTCACGAATGCGCCGGTGTCAGTACCCACCTCTCGCTGCGTCACAAGGCAGTTCTTGTTGCGGTGCACGAACTCGAGTGGATCCTCGATCGTGACGATGTGATCGTTTCGGTTGTTGTTGATGTAGTCGAGCATCGCCGCAAGAGTCGTCGACTTCCCGCTCCCGGTCGCACCGGTCACGAGGACCAGCCCGGAATGTTTCATGCAGATTTGTTCGACGATGTCGCCAGGCAGCCCCAGCGCCTCGAGTGTCGGAATCGCGTCCGGGATCACTCGCAAGACCGCCGCGACAGAACCGCGCTGGTACATCACGTTGGTCCGGAAGCGTCCGAGGCCGGAGATTCCGAAGCCCATGTCGAGCTCCTGCTCCTTCTCGAACTGACGGATCTGCTCGTTGTCGAGGATCGAGAAGACGATTTTCTTCGCCGTTTCCGAGTCGAGCATCTCGCAATCGGTCGCCACAAGGCGCCCGTTGATGCGAATCATCGGCGCGCTTCCGGCGGATATGTGAAGGTCTGAACCGCCGCGTTCAACGAGTTGCTGAACGAGATCTTCTAGGGTCACCACGGGGGGAACTCCTTTGCATGAGCTTGAGCGCAGGTCAGCTGTACTCCCACCAAGTGAAGTAGGGAGAGGCTGACAATCTTTGTCTTACCGAAGACTAGCATCGGGCTCGAAATGCGGCCAAACGTCGGTGGGCGGTTCTGGAGGTGACTCCGCAGAGAGGCCCCAGGAGCATGAGAATTTCGGGATTGGAGCGGGTTTGGCTAGAAGGGCAGAGATCGGACCCACCTGAGTTTGGCTGCGTTCAAACCGGGAGTCGGCGCGCCCCTGGCGGGATCCTTATGGTTCGAGAGAGCACTCGAGAGATGCAGAACGCCCCGGCTCGCGGGGCGCGATCCGGGGCGTTCCGGCAGTTCTTTGGGTCGAGACTTGGAAGGGACTGCTGAGCAGCCTAGGAGGCTGTCGCTTCTTCCTGCTTCTTCTTGATCGCATCGACGATCTGCATCTGCACGCTTGCCGGCACGGTGTCGTAGTGGGAAAACTCGACGGTGAACGTGCCCTCTCCCTGAGTCATCGAGCGCAACTCGGTCGAATAGGTCTTCATTTCCGCCTCGGGAACTTGAGCCTTGATCACTTGCTGGTCTCCGTCTTGATCCATTCCTTGGATGCGCCCGCGACGGCTGTTCAGGTCCCCGCTGATGTCTCCCATGTACTGGCCCGGGATGTGAACTTCCAAGTTGAGGACCGGCTCGAGAAGGACGGGCTTCGCATCGTGGAATGCCTTCTTGAACGCCTCGCGTCCCGCCGACCTGAAGGCCGCCTCGGAGCTGTCCACCGCGTGGTACTTGCCGTCATAGAGCGAAACTCGACAGCCGATCACGGGGCAGTTGGCGAGCACTCCGTGCTCCATGATTTCGATGATCCCCTTCTCGACCGCCGGGATGTACTCCTTGGGGACCGATCCCCCGACCACTTCATTGACGAACTCGAGAGAGGTTGCTCGATCACAGGGAGCGAGTCGAATCCACACTTCTCCAAACTGTCCCCGCCCGCCGGTCTGCTTCTTGTGCCGGTACTGCGCTTCGGAGCTGCCGCCGATCGACTCGAGGTAGGCGGTCGTTGGAACGTGAGTCTCAACATCGATCTTGAACTGATTTTTCAGGCGCTCCAGCATCAGATCGAGGTGGAGAGTCGAGCGGCCAGCGATCACAAGCTCGTGGGTCGAGCGAACACGAGTCGACTGGAAGGTGGGGTCCGCTTCCTGGAGCTTGCCAAGCGCCTCGGAAAGCTTCGTTTCGTCGTTGCGATTCTTCGGCTCGATCGCATAGCGGACCATTGAACTCGGGTGCGCGATCTTCGCCGGATACGTGGCCGCTTCGGAGCTTCCCAGGCAGTCCCCCACCGATAGATGCTCGATCTTCGGAAGCGCGACGATCTCGCCAGGGCCCGCGCTGTCGACGGTCTTCTGCTCCTTGCCCTGCATCCGCAGGATCGTGTTCACCTTCTCCTTCTGATGCCGCGTCAGGTTGAGAACCGGGGTGTTCGAGGTAATCGTTCCCGAGTGCACCCGCACATAGGAGAGCTTCCCGACGAACGGATCGAGCTCGATCTTGAAAACTTGAGCGACGAGCGGAGCGTCCGGGGGTCCGTACGGAGAACCCTTGCTCTCGACACCGTCTGCACCGACGAGCTGGCGCGGGACTGCCGCGTCGCTCGAAGGGGGAATCGTCTCGAGGAACTCGAGTAGCTTATTGAGTCCAACCCCTTTTACCGACGAGCAACAGAGAATCGGAACGACTGCGCCGGAGAGAACTGCCGTTGAAAAGGCATCGCGCACTTCGCTGTCGGAGATCGGTTCCTCGGCGAGGTAACGCTCCATCAGCCCTTCGTCCGACTCGATGATCGCCTCACGCATCTGCTGGAACATCTTCTGTGCGCGTTCCGATCCGGTGGCGCCGGTCTTGAGAACGTTCTCGACTGCGCTGATTCCCGGTCCCGCCTGGTCGGGAATCTCGAGGGTCACACAGCGCTTCCCGAACCTCTCTCGGATCTCCTCCACCAGCTCATCGAAACGTGCGTTCTCCATATCGAGCCGAGTGATCACGATGGCGCGCCCGATCCCCGCTCGCTCTGCGTCTTCCCACACACGTCGAGTGTTGACTCGGATCCCCGCCGTCGCGTCGATCGCGATCAGCGCGGTCTCCACTGCAGCAAACGCCTCAGTCACCGCCCCTCGAAAGTCCGCGTATCCCGGAGTGTCGATGATCTGGAGGTGCATGCCATCGCGCTCGATAAAGCATGGGGTCGCGGCCACGCTGAAATGGTGGCCTTTCTCTTCTTCAGTGTGATCGAGAATCGAGGACCCGTCATCGACGCTACCCGCGCGAGGAATCATTCCGGAGAGGGCGAGGAGGTGTTCGCAGAGAGTTGTCTTTCCGCAGGTCCCATGGCCGGCGATTGCGATGTTTCGAATATGGGTTGCCACTCTGCACCTCTTCCTCCCGCCTCCCGCCCGGGCGCCTGGGGGGACGACGATGATCTGGACGCGCCCCGAGCCTGCCGATCACGGGGCCTACTTACCTGCTCAGACTCTCCTCACGGAAGAGCCGACAAAAAACTTAAACTGTCGTTCCCGAAACGTACTTCGTTCAGGTCGCGCGGATGCAGCCGGCAGATGCGACCCGGTTCCTCCCCAGAAGGAGCGGACTTGGAAGTGGGAATCTCCCCCATGAGAACCATGCGGGGAAGGAACGGTGTGCCGCTCCGATTGCAGCTCGCGGAAGCGAAATCTCGATCGAAATGACGATTCCACGGCTACTCGCCCCGTACGGGCTCCTCCGAGGAGGCGTACCGGCCCACCCGAAGCTGAGGAAGCGATCGCTCGATCCGATGATCGACCGATCCCGAGAGAGCTCTTCTAAACGGTTGAGATATCCCGGTTTGTGTAGGTTACGGCTCGACCGAAGGGGTTGCAAGCATTCGGGCCATCCTGGCTCGTACTGAAGAGACTTCGACCCCCTCGCTGGAGAGTGTGAGTCATGTCCGACAGGCCGACGTGGACACCCCAGCGATCCGACATGAAACGGGGGCAGCCGGGATCTCTAGCCCTGGAACAAGCGCTGATCACGGCTGCGGCTTGCCGCCTCGCTCGCAATCATCCGCGTTTTCCTCCAGGTCTAGGAGGCTGTTCAAAAAAGCCATTTCGATTCGAAAGCACTTCTTCAACAGACTGATAGTGGAGACCCCGACAGCCCCCCAGAGAGTGCTCTACTCCCCGACGACGATGACTTCGACGCGACGGTTGCGCGCTTGTCCGAGCTTCGTCGTGTTATCAGCGATCGGATGGCGATCCCCGTGTCCGACTGCGGAGACGCGCGCCGGGTCGACGGCATTCGCTTCGACGAGAGCGCGAAGGACCACGCACGCCCGGGCCGACGACAGCTCCCAATTTGTCGGGTAGACATCTTTCACGCGGGTCGGCGGGGTGTCGTCAGTATGCCCCACCACCCGGATCTCTCGGCCGGCGTAGCCTCGGGCCAAAGTCTCCGCAATCTGTTGCACCGCCGCCTGGCCCCCCTTGCGTATGACCACGCTTCCCGCTGGAAATAGGATCTGATCTTCGAGCGTGATCCGAATCTCGTTCCGCTCGCCCCTGGTCGCACTCACCCCTTCGATCCCTGCGAAATCGCTCGGGTCTCCGGAATCGGAAGTGGTGACGGGGCGAATCTCAATCGGCTCGCGGCGGCGGCTCTTGGCATCTTGGATCGCCTGAGCCAGATCGGTGCGCGCCTGGTCGAGGTCCGACCTGAGAGTACTGTTACGATCAGCCCAGTCCTGGCCATCATTCTCACAGTCAGCGAGCACGAGCTCCAGCCGATTGCGATCATCCTCGCTGATCGTCAGCTGCTGCTTGTACCAGTCGACTTCCTTCTGGAGGCTGGTGACCCCACAACCGACCAGAGTCGGGAGGGTGAGACAGCAGATGATGAAAGTGTTCTTCATGGAGTCCATCCTTCTCGGATTGCCAACAGCTCGGCTGCACAATGAGGTGTGACCGCGCTCGTATCGAGACCCTCGATCCCCCGGAAACCTAATGGGGACGCGGGCTGTAGAGCACTCTAATGATGGGGAGGAGAGTCGGCAAGACGTGGGGGAAGGTCTCCCTCAGGTCCCGAGCGTCATCTGGCCGGGCTTTATGGCCATCACTGCCCGAAGAGGCCCAGATACCAACGAATCACAGTATCGACGCGTTCATCTGCGAGGATCAAGATCGCAGCTCCTCCGCAGAGGAACGGGCCGAACGGGATGGTCGTGTTCCGTGTGATTATTCTAATCCCGATCCCGATCACGGAACCGAGGAAGCTCGCCAAGAAGACCGAAAGAAGGACGAACTTCGCGCCGAGAATGGCTCCGAGGAGCCCCATCAGCTTCACATCCCCAAACCCCATCGCCTCCTTGCGGAACACCCAGGTTCCCAACCGCCCGATCCCGTAGATCGTGCCGGAGCCGACCGCCGCACCCAAGAGCGATGCGATCAGGCTCGACCCTTCGGAGCTCTCGAGCCACCCTGGACTTGCCAGCCAGCCGGCGATCCCGAAGCCGAGCGAAGCGCAGACCGCTCCCGCCCAGCGGGTACCCCACCAAGATCTCACCTTGCCCTCATAGTCGCGGTTGAAGCGCCTCATCCCTGCCATGCCGGCGGCCCCGAGGAGCAACGCCAGGCCGATCTGGATCGCGAGCGCGGACCCCGAGGCGATGCTGCCCTCGAGGGAGCTGAGCCGCTGGGTAAGCCAGGCGACACCACTCAAGTCATGGGGTACGTCATGGAGAAACGGAATCACAAGAAGCACGAGGGCGCCCCCGGTGACACTGAGTTCATCGGGGATGATGCGATAGTCGATGTCGATCATCGAGATCACGATCATCACGGCGAAGGTCGCCCACCAGAAGATCAGCGTTCCCCAGATTGCGGCGGATTGGACCTGCTCTTCGCTCTCCGGACCAAACTTCCACCAGATCACCAAGAACGTGATGGCGGTGAACAGTTCGACGAGGGGATAGCGGATCGAGATCGGGGCCCGGCAACTGCGGCATTTTCCGCGAAGGAGGAGCCAGGATAGGACGGGGAGATTATCGAACCAGCGGATCGCAGTCCGACATCGGGGACAGAACGATCCCTTCGGGCTTGCGACCGTCATCCCCGGTTGGGGGATGCGGTAGATACAGACATTGAGGAAGCTCCCCACGCACGCCCCGAAGAGCAACGTGAAGACCTTAAAGGTGTCGAGCAGGATCATGGAGAAGCATACCCCTCTTCGAGACTCTCGACGATCGCGGCGACGATCTCGTCTGGGTCTCGATCCCCGGTAGAAATCATGACCGGCGAGATCGAGGAGTAAAGAGAGCTTCGTCCCGCTCGGAGGAGAGCAATCTCTTCGAGGAGCGGTTGGTCGGTGAGGGGGGGTCGCCGCTCAGTGTCGGAGGCGATGCGCCGAGCGAGTTCGCCATCGGGGGCATCGAGGTGGATCCCAAGCCAACGGGAGAGTGCGCTCCGTGCCTCCGGAGCCTCGATCGCGCCCCCGCCGAGGGCGAGAACGCCGCGATCCGCCTGACTGAGTTCGAGGACGATCTCGAGCTCGATCGCTCGAAAAGCCGCGAGACCCTGTTCTTCAATGATGGTGGCAGGGCACGAGCCGAGAGCGGCGA
>CALEHF010000328.1 GCA_937876125.1 uncultured bacterium | reverse complement strand
GGTTCCCAGGGGCAGCTCTGCGATCGTGGTCAGCTGATGTTCCCGCCAAGCTGTCTTGGCAGTCCAGGTCACCGCATAGGGGCCCTTGTTCGCCTTCAAGGAGAAACTGTTCCCGTCCTCCGCAACCGATCGGACCAAACCGATGATTCCGGTCGGGTTTGACGCTGGCTTCTGGGACGCCGCGACGAGAAGAAAGGCAAGGGCGAGAGGAACGAGAAGAACGGCGCGGATGCCGAATCCGCCGCTCCGGATCGATTCTGAAGGAATGAAACGAGGCATGATCCCCCTTTGAGGCAGTCTTCTTCGAGGTAGTCTTCTTGCGACAGATCGATCCGCGCGTGACCGAGATCACGCCGCCAGATCCACACAGTGTGGCGCGGGTTGGTACGGGCCTCAAGCGGGCGTGATTAGAACGGGTGAGTCCACCTGAGCTTTTCGGTCCGGGTTGACCGACATCCTCCCCCTCGCTACGTTGCTCGCTCGCCAAGTGGCAGCTCTTTTCTGCCCCACTCGGCTGGTGCCGGCGGAATGGCCAAGAGAGGGGTATAGCATGGCTTCTACCTTTATTGAGGAGATTTCCCTTCTCGTTCGGTCTCGCTATCCCCTCGTGTATCTGGTGAGCGCCGAAGAGGAGCGGGTCCTGCGCTCCGTCGCCGGGCTCGCGGGGGAGCTGAAGAAGGATCTTTGGTCTTGGACCTCGACGAGCGGCATGGTTTCCGAGGTGCTCTCGAAGGAGAAAAAGGGCTCTGATCGTGCTCCTCTGCGCTACGGCGAGGTGGGAGAAGGAGCTGCATCCCCCCGCGACCCGCTGGGGGCGCTCGATCACATTCTTGCTTCGAGCTCGCGCGGAATTTTCCTCCTGCACGATTTCCATGTGCATCTCGATGAACCGCAGGTCGTCCGGAGGATGCGCGACCTCGTCGCCGGCCTCCGTTCAACCTTCAAAACAGTGCTGATTCTCGCGCCGAAGCTCGTGGTCCCGACCGAGCTCGAGAAGGATCTTTCGGTGGTCGATGTCCCTCTCCCCGATCGCGAGGAATTATCTCAGCTTCTCAACCGGTTTCTCGCCCAGATTGAACGCGACCGGCGGTTCGAGGTGAACCTGACCGCCTCTGATCGCGAGCGCGTCGTCCACACGGTCTGTGGGCTCACCGAATCCCAGGCGTGGCGGGTCTTCTCAAAGGTCACGGTCGATGACCGCGTGTTCGATCTCTCCGACCTGGGCCGAATCCTCGAAGAGAAGCGACAAGAGATCCGCAAGCTCGGGATCCTCGAGTACACCGAAGTCGCCGAATCGAGCAAGGACGTCGGGGGCCTGGGCGCGCTGAAGGAGTGGGTCGACCACCGCAAGCAAGCGTTCGGGAAGGCCGCGCGTGACTACGGACTCCCCGAGCCGAAGGGTGTGCTGTTGCTCGGAGTGCAAGGGTGCGGCAAGAGCCTGTCTTCGAAAGTGATCGCCGCGACTCTCGGTCTCCCGCTCTTGCGTCTCGACGTCGGCCGTATCTTCTCGAGCTACATCGGGCAGTCAGAAGAAAACATGCGGAAGGCGATCTCGATGGCGGAAGGGCTCTCCCCTGTGGTCCTTTGGATCGATGAGATCGAGAAAGGCTTCGCCGGCACCGACGGGGGCGCGGTCGCCGACTCGGGGGCGACCATGCGCGTCTTTGCGACCTTCCTCACCTGGCTGCAGGAGAAGACCGCACCGGTGTTCGTCGTCGCGACCGCCAACCGAATCAAGTCCTTGCCGCCGGAGCTTCTGCGGAAGGGGCGCTTCGACGAGATCTTCTTCATCGATCTCCCACAACCCGATGAGCGCCGCGAGATTTTCTCGATCCACATTGGGCGGCGCAATCGTGACGCCACAACTTTCGACCTCGAGCGCCTCGCGAGCGAAAGCGATGGGTACTCCGGCGCGGAGATCGAGCAAGCGGTCCTCGAGGCGATGTTCTCGGCGTTCGCGCGAGGACGTGAGATTTCCACAGAAGACATCTCGAAGGCGATCAACCGGACGGTTCCGCTCTCGCGCACCATGTACGAAGAGATCGCGGGCCTTCGCGAGTGGGCTGTCACCCGCGCTCGCCCGGCGACGCTGCCCCCCTCGTAATGCTTCTCCCTATCTACGATGACAACCCGCGCCTCGGGTTTCCCTACGCCGCGACCAGCTTCCTGGTCGTCCACGTCACAGTGAGCGCACTCACACTCGCGGGGTTCGATCTCGGCGGGTTGGCAGCGTTCGGATACGGCACCGCCGACCCCGAGCGCGGAAGTGCGTGGCACGCGGATACCTTCGGCGCGTTCACCGCGGTCCTGGTCGCTGTCTACCTCGTGTGGCAATCGTGCCACCTCTGGGTCTTCGCCGACAATGTGGAGGATCGCGTCGGCGTCCCGATCTTCATCGTCGCCTACCTCGCGATCGGCGGACTCGGCTGGCTCGTGGCGGGAGGATCGAACGCCGTCGTCCATGGCGGCTTCGTTCAAGCGACAACCTCCGCCATGTTGGCGACATACACCGTCTTGTTCCCGCGACAACAGGTCCTCTGCGTGGTGCTGTATTCTCGCTGGGGCCGTTCCGGGGGTCCGCAAATCCGCGCATTCGGACTCGGGTTCGTGTGGATCGCGTTCGGGCTGGGCCAGATCCTCACCGGGTGGCTTCTCGATCTTCCCGTGCTCCCCGTACTCCTCGGGGGCGCGGCCGGGGCAGTCCTCGGAGTGGTCACGGAGCAGAAGATTCGGAACGAGACCCACGCGCCACTCACGGAGCTCAGAGATGATTCGCCGCGCGGGGGTCTCGAGCCGCCGACCGCATCGACACCCACTCGGGCGGTGAGCACTCGTCCACGTCCCACCCGCGCTTCGCCGCCCCCCCCGGCTTCGAGGTCAGGAGCGCACTCATCGACATTCCTCGAGGCCTCCGCCGGAGGAACTGCACTCTTGGCATCCGAACGGAAAACAGCCCAACTGTGGGCCGCGATTCGTCTCGACGACGACCTCCGCCACCTCGATCGCCTCAGTCGACTGATCCGTATTCACACCCACGAGCCCATCTTCGACATCACGCGTCGACTGCGCCACGTCCGTGGATTGATGGGAGTGGAACTGCCCGAGGAAACGGCGCGCACTCTCGCAGAAGCGGCACGCGCGCTCGACATTCCATCGATCGCCACGCCGTGGCCGGTTCCGCCTCTCGAACCGCGCCTGCGGATCTCGAGTGTCGCGTGGACTCAGCGATCGATCGCACTGGTAGCGACAGGTGAGTCCGACCGCACGTTCGACATCCCCTGGCGGCGCATTCGTGTCGCGGCGGGAACCCGAGTGTCGCGGCGAGGCGCGGAGCGAGTCGAAGCTGGATTCTCTCTCGAGGACTGGAATCGCTTCGGGGCTCAGAGCGACAGCTCTCTCACGCTTCCGAATCTCCCCGCCCGGCACTCCACCCGGATCGATCTTCTGGTCGAACCGAGCGAGGCTTTCAATCGACGGGGGGATGCGCCACCGATCCATCTTTCGATCGAAGAGGGAAGGTGCAGGTACGCGATCGATGCGGCGTCCGGAGGATTCGCTGCGGTCGCGCGCGCCCTCTGTGATCAGAGCAGCGTGCTGGCCACCAACCCGGGCCTCGAGAAGATCGCGACGGGGGGAGGTCCGATCACGCGCTGGGGCTACCTCGAATTTTCCTCCGAGAAGTTTCGCGGTGACTACCTCGCGTGGCTTGCCGCCCTTGCGCACCCTCGTCACCGCGGGGGCGGACCCGGGAGCTCGCGCGAGGGGCACCGATCTTCGTCTGAGATTTCATTCCTCGAGTAGCGTTCGCTCAGTCAGGAGCCGTTCAGCGACCAGTCGTAGGGAAGGAAACCGATCGCGGCACTCCCCTTCTCTCGCAGGATCAGAGCAGCAGCCGCCGGCGCGCGAGGAATCAAGAACTCGGGGAGACTCGACTCACCGCGGCGGAAGTCCTCCCCGAACCAGTTGAAGATCTCACTCACTAGGACCTTCTCCCCCTCGACCCGCAACTGCGACGGCATCGCGAGCGCGCGAGTGACAGAGTCCTCGAGCTGATCGCGTACCCGCGACCCGACAAACGCCTCATTCCGAAGCGGCGGGCACCCCTTCGAGGCGCAATTCACTCCGAAGTGCACGCGAGGCTCGTTGAACAGAGTGGGGACCCGCAAGAGGGAGTGCTCGATGAAATCGAGCGAGACCACCGTCCCCCCGACCCTGTGGCGCTCTCCCTTCCACGGCTTCGTCGTGTCGCGGATCGACTGGAGAGGCCCAGATTCGAGGGACTGATGGGCGAGGATCCAATCGATGGTCAGCGCGTTGTAGGCGTTCATCAGGAGGGCGAGAAGCTCTTCGCGGCCATAGTCAGAGAGGTCCACGCCTTTGACTTGCTCGAGGTACGCAGTGAGGGTGGGGCGCTCCTTCGCGAGAGCCGTGTAGTCGACTGTGCCGGTGTCGGTGACGTGCGCCTTCAACAGACGATCATAGGAGGAGTGGTCGAACGTCTTCTTCCCCGACGCGATCCCGGCCTCGACCGCGGAGGTCAGAGGGTGGCCGCTGTCGAGCAGAGCCTTCGGTGCGCTACACGACGTGGTGAGAAGGAGAATGAGGGCCCAGAACGTGGATCGAAGGAGGATCATCGTTTCGGTTCTTTCTGTGGGAAGTGGAGCGCGGAGTCAGGCAGTGCCAACGGAGAGCTGTCGCACCCCGTTCCAAGGACACTTTTTCAGCCAGAGACACTGTTTCAGCCAGGAGGCACCGGCCTTCCAAGGGCACCGAAAGCCCGATTCCCCCAGTGTGGCCAAGTTCTCACGATTGCGCCATCCCTTGACACCATCGAGGCTTGGGGGGGCCCGCTTGCGCTAAGCGCCCCACGCCAATACCCTTATGTCTTGGGTAGCCGCATCCCGCCACCCACGTCAATCACCGACCCGCGAGGCGACGCACGCTCAGCCGTCCCCTCGATCACCCAAGTCAAACTCCTCCGGGATCCAGTGCCACCCGAGCCTCCTCTCGGAGACGTTGGCGCTCCGCCCCGGTCCGGAACGAGGTCCCGTGGTCTCCATCCCATCGCCGGGGCAGTACACCTGCATCCTCGAGACCCCCGAGGGTCTGTTGCTGCGCGCCACGGTCTTGCGCATCGACGAGACCGAGGCCCTCATCGACACCCCGTTCCGGATCCCCGACCAAGACGGTTTCGAAGTGATCTTCGAACGCCCCGATGGGCATGCCGAGGTGCTCCACACTCAGGTGAAGCAAGGGATCGGAGGACTCATCCTTCGCTGGGACCACCGCCACCCCAGTGAGATGACCGCCCTCGAGAGGCTGCTCGCGCCCGCGAGTCCTCACCCCTTGGGGTCGCGTGATGTTGCCCTCGATATTGAAGCCGCCCTCGTCCAGCGCACCCGCATGGTGAGTACCTCGAAGATCGCTGCCCAGCGCGACAGCGTGCGCGTTCTCAAACTGGACGTCGTGAAGGAGCTCATCGCCGCCTCGGTCGATGAAGCCCTCGAGCGCTCCGGCGCCCTCGTCAACGATGCCGAGCGGACCAAGATCCTCGAAGAGTCGGAGCAGCAATTCCAGGAGATGCTCGCTCAGATGAAGGCGGAGAAGGACGGGATCGAAGCGCAGCGCAGCCGACTCCAACGGCAGTTCGAACGCGCCCAAGTGCAGCTCGAGCGCGAGCGCGCGCGAGAAATCGGTGCCGACCGCTTCACGCTCTCTGAAGATGGAATTGACGAGATCGAACGCCGGATGGGCGCGTATCTCGACCGCGCCATCGTGCGCGGAAAGACCGACCCCGCTCTCGAAGGAGAGTTGCGGGGTGTCATCGAGGGACTCCTCGACTCCGAGCGCGAGAAGATCAGTGACTTGGCTCGAGCTGCGAGCAACGACACGATCGAAGTCCTCGAGCAAAAGATTTCGCGCCTCGCCCGCTCGCTCACCGACACCCAAAAAGAGCGCGATCACGCCCGCGATCGGGCTCACGCGCTCGAGTCCGGGGCGGGCCCGTATCCCATCCACAACATCCACCTCCCCGGCATCGATACCGAGGATCCCAACAAAGGGCGAAAACTTGCCCTTCTCGCCGACCTGATCCGCGAGAATCACGATCTGCGGACCCAAATGGAAGAAGCGGGGAGCGGCACCCGAAGAATTGGGAAAATCACGACAGCGGACGGTCCGGCCACGCCGGAGGCGAGTTAACCTCTGCCGATCGGGTGACAGTCAGCTGAAGACCATGCCCCATGGTGACGATGACAACACTGAAAGCAGTTCCGCTCCCTGATCTGGCGCGATTGGCCTGCCGGTTGGACATTGGCCGATCTGAGGGACACGGGCGGAGTCGAAATGGAGAGAGAGCGCATGTCTGAATCGGAGACGATCTACGTCGGGATCGACCTCGGCACGAGCCGCACGTCGATCACGACCTCGACCGGCGTGCGGACGACCGTTTGGTCCTACGTCGGCTACCCCCAGGACCACGTCGCCTTGAAAATGCTCGGCGGACGTGAGCGGATCTTCGGCGAGGAAGCGGTCGAGAACCGGATGTCGGTCGACCTCCACCGCCCCCTCGCGGGTGGCGTCATCAAAGACGACGCGCCGTCGCGGAAGGCGGTCCACGATCTCTTGGATCACGTCATGGCCGAGGCCAAGATCCCGAGCGGCTCGACGATCTATGGGGTGATCGGCGCGCCCGCCGAAGCGAGCGTCGATTCCAAGGCCGCGATTATCGAAGCCGCGAGCGACTTCATGGATTCGATCGTCGTCTGCAGCGAGCCGTTCTCGGTCGCGTACGGGCTCGACTTCCTCGGTGACACGTTGGTCGTCGACATTGGGGCGGGAACCGTCGACCTCTGTCGCGTGCATGGCACGATGCCGAAGGCAGAGGATCAGCGCACTCACCACATCGCCGGTGATTCCATCGACGGAAAGCTCGCCGAGCTGATCAAAGAGAAGTACCCCGAAGCCCAGTTCTCCGAGAACATGATTCGCGACATCAAAGAGCAGCACTCGTCGGTCTCGAAGAACATGGATCCGGTGAAAGTGAAGTTGCCGGTGAAGGGCAAGCCCCAGGAGTTCGACGTGACCGAACAGGTTTACGGCGCCTGCTACTCCCTGGTCCCCCCCACCGTCGAAGCGCTGCAAGAGTTGATCGCTACCTACGACCCCGAGTTTCAAGCGAAGATGCGCAACCACGTTCTCCTCGGAGGCGGTGGCAGCCAGACGCGCGGCCTCGCCCGCGCGGTCGAAGAGGCGCTCGAAGACTATGGCGGCGGTAAGGTGCGCGCGGTCGAAGAGCCGCAGTTCGCGGGATCCAACGGGGCGCTGAAGATCGCACTCGACCTGCCCGAGCAGTACTGGCAAGAGTTCATTCACAATCGGAAGAAGTAGACGCGCGTCGAGAGACTCGCGCCCAAACAGAGAGAGCGCCCCTCGGAACGGTGAGTACCGATCCGAGGGGCGCTCTGCATCCGGAGACCCTCCGTAGGAGCCTGTTGAAGAAGTCATTTCGATCGAGAGGCCGAGCTTCCGACTGCCTCCTAGCCGAGGGTGTAGCCGTGCTGCGCGAGGCGTACTCCTTGCTCGAGGAAGTCGAGCAGCACAGAGTCCGGAGGATTGTCGAAATCGAACACTTTCACGTGGCGGAGGGACGAGCCGCTCCCCGCGAGCACGCGGCGGGGATCCGTCATCCGCGCGCCATCCTGCAGGGTGAACAGGCACGACATCTCGGCGGGCTGCAAGGTCACGATCGGTTGCGGGTCTCGGGCACGCGCGTAGAACTCGAGCCCCCGCACCTTGCTCCCACCGAAGGGAGCCTCGCGAGCCTCCGGCAGGGCTTCGAGGATGAGGCGTCTGAGACGAACTCCAATGGCACGCACCGAGACGGATGCTGTCTCAAAGGCGGCATCGAACGACGCGTTGTGGGCGGGACGCTTCTCACCTGCGATCGGTCCTCCGCCTCCGACCATCGTCCCCGTCGACCCTGGTGTCGTCTTTGGCCAATCGGTGAGTCGGGGCGTGCTGGTCACTGGGCGTGACGAGCCGATCGAGTCCGACAAGGGCTGCGGTTTCCACAGAGAGTCCGCCGAGCTCTGAGGACTCCGCGCAGCCACGTTCTGGGTCGCAGACTTCTTCGTGATCTTCTTTGTCGTCTTCTTCTTTGTCGTCTTCTTCTTTGTCGTCTTCTTCTTTGTCGTCTTTTTTGTCGTCTTCTTTGTCGTCGTCTTCTTCTTGGTCGTCTTCTTCTTTGTCGTCTTCTTCGCGGTCGTCTTCTTCTTGGTCGTCTTCTTCTTCGCGGTCTTCTTCGCGATCTTCTTCTTTGTCGTCTTCTTCTTCGCGGTAGTCTTCTTCGTAGTCTTCTTTTTTGCCATGGTCCCTGCCCCTTTCAGGAGCCGCATCCTACCGCCGACTCCCCCGCTGGAAATGGCACCTTGCCCCTCCCCATGAAAAGAGGTCCCGGGGGTGGCGCCACCCGGGACCTCTCAGTCACTGTCCTAGTATCGGACTTCAGTCAGTCTCAATGAACCCTAACTCGCAATCAGGGGCAAATCGCTCCATCGCACCCGAGCAGATCGATGTCGATATCGAACCCACACTCGGGGAACGGCGACGGAATCGGATCTCCACTCGAGAAAAGGAATGCGAGCAGGAAGATCGGATCCGCGATGTTGATGACTCCATCGTTGTTCAGATCCGCGGCGTCCTCGCAATCGAGAGGGAACGGAGTGGCCGGGAAGAGATAGCTCAGAATGAAGACCGAATCCGCAATGTTCACCGCGGCGTCGAGGTTGTTCGCGTTGCCGCGTGCGAATTCAAAGGTACCAGAGATGGTGAACGGGTTGTGATCTTGGAAGGCATCGTCGACCACGGTGGTCCGACGTCCGCGCCCGTCGATCACGACTTCGCTCTTCCACTGCGCCGGCGGGAAGATCGCGAACGGTGCGAGCTTGAGGTGCAAGGTGCCGAGCAGTTGGAAGCTCAGTCCCCCCGGCATCATGGGCACAGCGCAGGTGGTCGAGCCCGCGGCGACGACCAGATTGGTTCCGTCAAAAGTCGAATCGAAAAAGTTCGCCGTCACGCCCGCCGCAACCGTCAGCGGAGTCTCCGCCGGAGAGAGCTGGCTCCCGATTTCGAGACCGAGCGAGACCGCTTTCACGGGGGTTGGGCTCAGGATCTGGAGAACGATGTCGACGTCGCGTTCTTCGTCGACGTTCCCCGTGATCGAGATCGTCAGCGCACTGATCAGGTAGTTCGGATCTGGGTTGTCGACATCGAACCCGCCGGTGTCATCGTCGGGGTCATCGCCGCAGGCGGTGCTCGGCCCGGGGACCGTGATCGTTCCGCAATCGAGGAACTCGCGGAACATCAAGAGGTCCGCGATCGTCTCGACCTCGTTGTCGTTGATATCGCCCGACTGGTTCGGCTCCAGGTCGCACCCGAGGGGAGGTGTCGAGCCGAGCAACGATGTGGTCGGCGGCAGTTCGAAGATGTACTGCTGAAGCAGAAGAAAATCAGACTCGTCGCGAAGGCCATCGCCATCCAGATCGCCGCGGCGGAAGGAGCCCGGCGCGGGGGTTCCGGTGACGGTTCCCGACTGGAGGACGGGCGACAAGCTCACCCCGAGCTCGGTGGTGACGATGATCGCCACCGTCGGATTTCCGATGTTGTTGCAGAACCCGACCGAGGAGTCCCCCTCGGTCAGAACGAGGTAGTTCGCATTGATAATCGAGTAGCCGGTTCCGGGGGCCAGAGTGATGTTGCCCCCGAAGTCGAAGACCACTCCGATGTTGAATCCTTCTCCGAGCACGAGATTCACTTGGCTGAACTCCGGGCCCACGCCGCCGTCCATCGCGGTCAGGATCGGGCCGAGATCGACGGACTGTACAGCGAGCGCGGAGCCGTCGTGACAGACCCCGGTGCTGAAGCCAGCGATTTCGTCGGTCCCGGTAATGTCCAGCTCGATCGGAACCGTAACTGTCTCCGAGACCGCACCTACGCTATCCACGACGCGGAGAACCGTGCCTTGTGCCAAAGATTCTGTGCACGTAGCAAACATCGCGAGCGCCAGTACGAGCGAGGATCCGGCAATCTTGAGCATGACACTTCTCCCTATCCCTGTGAGAGTACCCTCGTGGCCCAGGAGCTCATCATGAGCCCGGTTCACCAGACGAACTGCCCACGCGCCCGTCAGTGCAAAAAGCGGAGAGTGCTCGATCGCACTGGTTCGTCGGAGTGACCCACGAACCAGTGGTTGCAAAAACGCAGCGGGTCGCGCAATTGTCAGTGGTGAGACTGCCCATGGGTCTCGTGGGCCCCATTGTCACAATCCTGAAGCGGATGAACAAGCACCTTCAGGGCAGAGGTGTGACTTCCCCAAGATCGACTCATCCTGCGCACCAGGCACCATTCACGTGCTGTAACCTGCCCAAGCGATCGGGAGATCACCCCCATCGAACCCCGCAGTCGCGAGAGATCGAGTTCACGGAGATTACGGATGAGATAGAGGTGACGTCCCGCGGCTTCGAAGACCAAGGTCTCTGGAAGCGCTGCGCACCACGGAGCGGTGTCGACGTTTCCGCGGATCGCAGTCACGGTTCCGCTCAGTTCCGAGACGCACGCCAAGTTTGGTAGCGTTCGACCTGAAGGCGTCGAACCTCGTCAGCCCCTTCGGCATCGAACGCGAGGGACGGAGGCAGGCGAAGAATGCGATCGAGAGTATCCCAGGCGAGCTCGCGATTGCTCGCTTCGGGATCGATGAGGGTTCGCTCGAGCGGTTCGAGACGCGGTTGATTCTCCGCCGCGACGCCGCAAATGATCAAGAAGCGCACGCGCGGGTCCGGTTCGCGGACGAGGCGCGCGACGAGAGCGTCGACGGCGGACCGCGAGTCGAGGTCGTAGAGAACCTCAGCCGCCGCGATGCGCGCGACGTCGCTCCCCTCTTCGAGCACTTCAGCGACCGACGGAATGATGCTCGTCCCGAAAACGACCATCGCTTCGCGGAGCAAGGAGTCATCAGAATTCGTGCCCTCACTGAGAAATCGCATCAACGTGGGGAGAGCGCGGCGATCTTTGACCGTCGAGAGGAGCCAGGCGCAAACCAGCTTCGTGCGGTCATCGGGGACTGGATCGTGGAGAGTCGCTGCGAGGATGTTCGTCACAACCTGGGGAGCCTTGTCGAGGAGGGTGAGCATCCTCGCGACCGCCTCTTGCTGAATCTGGTCGTCGTAGCTGCCCAGGCTAGGAATAATCGTCGTGTCGCGAATATCTTCGAAGGCTTGCTCCTCGGGTGTGCTCGAGCAGCCACTCAGGATCGCGCCAACGAGAAGAGCAGCGGGGAGGAAGGAGGAGAACGGTCGATTCGAGGTCGGTGCGCGCACCCGTAGTCTCCCTTCTCAGCGTTTTGCAACACTGCGTTCTACAACACTGCGTTCTACAACACTGCGTTTTGCAACACTGCGCTCTACAGCACTGCGCTCTACAGCACTGCGCTCTACAGCACTGCGCTCTACAGCACTGCGCACTACAACACTGCGCTCTACAAACCTTGAACCGGTCGGCGATCGGAGTTCGACAACTGTTCCCAGCGCTCGTCGAGAACCTCGAGCCGTTCGCCGAGTTCATCGAGGGTGACGCTGCGATTCGTGAACGAGCCGAGATCCTCCTCGAACGCACCGAGCGAAATCGGATCGTCGCGGAATTGCGTCTCGAGCCGCGACGAGAGGTACGTCGCGATGCCGAGAAAGTCGATCCCCGACTCGGCCAAGACCTCGAAGTACGCGGGGTAGTCGAGGCCCTCGACGTTCACGCCTTCGGGGTAGATGCTGCGGTAGTAGCGGGTGAGCTCTTCGCGCAGGGCGCCGTGCTGGTCTTCGGTGCGCCCGGCGAGCTCCATGTAAGAACCGAACTCACGCAACGTCCGCCCGGTGAGAATGCTGAGAGCGTTGATCGTGTCGCTGGAGAGCGGGCGATCCTCTCCGCGCAGGAGAACGACGTCCCCCTTATCGTAGTAGGTGCGCAGCTTGTCGTAAGAGAGGCTGACGTGGTAGGGGCTCGTCGGGAGGATAATCTCGCGGCGCGGAGAGACGAGATCGTCGTAAGTGAGTCCCGGGTTCAGCGACTTGATGTTCTCGACCAGGATCGCGGCCGCGCGATAGAAGGTGTCGCGCTCCTTGTCGCTCCAGCCGCGCACAGACTTCTCGGGATAGGTCTTCTTGTACGAGCTGAGCCCCCTGGACGCCTCGGGGAGGTAGTCCTCGAGAATGCGCAGTTTGCGGATCAATTCGCGGCGCTTCACGATGTTCATGAGCGTCATGTCGAACACTTGCTCTTTGGTAAAAGTATCGACCGGATTGCGGGAGATCGGATCGAGCCCGACCAGGTCGCGCCCTTTCATGATGTAGCGATCATTGAAGAGCACGCTGTTGAAGGCATCGAAGTGCGCGCTCTCCTTCGGGGTCGCGATCGGATCGACGCCGGTCTCCGAGAGAATATGCGGCGTGAGCACGATGATGATCTCGGTGCGCTTCTTCTGCTTATTGGTCCGTCCGAGGAATTTGCCCAAGAAGGGGATCTCGCCGAGAATCGGGATCTTGTTGTTCGATTCGAACTCCGACTCGCGAATCAATCCGCCGAGAATCAACGGACGGTGGTTCCGCACGCGTGCCTGACCGCGGAACTTGCGCACCGCGACCTCGGGGATCCCCAGGAGGTCCTCTTCGAAGACCCGGGCCCGCCCCTGCAGGTTGTTGACCTGGATGTCGACGAGCATCGAGACGTCGTTCGACTCGTTCCCCGAGATCCGCGGCTTCACATTGAGGGTGATCCCGATGTAGCGAGTCGCGACATTGTTGACGTTCTCGACGAAGTTTCCGCCGGTCGACTCGCGCGTCACCGTGGTCGAGACGAAGGTCGGAATTTCCTCTCCCAAGTGGAGAATGTTCTGGCGGTCATCGAGCGTGTACAGCTTTGGTCTCGCCCGGATCACCGCGTCCCCCTTGCGCACCAGGGCATGCACCCCAGCCAGGAACTGCCCCGACATGCGGGCGGCGGTGTCGTCGAAGAGGAAGCTCAAGCCAGCCTGATCGATCGGCGTGAAGCTATCGCTCGGCTGCTGGATCGCCTCGCCGGGGAGTGGAGAGGCGAAATCGAGCACGTTGCGTCGCTTCTGCAGTGCGAGCACATCGATGCCGAGGTCGGTGAGCGAGTCGGCGGACAACTCGATGATCTGCACCTCGATCATCACCTGCCGCGCGGGCTGGTCGATCTGATCGATGAAGGCTTGGATGCGCACGAGGTCTTCTTCGGTTCCCACCGCGAGGATGCGGTTCCGACTCTCGGTCGATGGGGACTGATCGAAGGTGAGCGTCAGCTCCTCTGCCTGGTACCCCGACCCCATGTTGATCGGGGGGATGCTCACCGGTTCGGTGTGCGGGATCTCGAGGAGGTACGGAATCGCCGGCAGGGCGACGGAGGGAAGTACTTCTCCCTTCGCCGGCTCGTAGCGCGTGTAGACGTTCCGCTTGTAGGTGTGCGTGATCGTCTGGTTGCCCTGCTTGACCTGATCCTTCATCTCTTCCTCGGTGCGGTGCCAAACTTGGCAGACATTTCCCGCAGCCAGAGACTCGAGCACCATCGCAACGCTCGCGTACTTGATCGCAATGGTTCGGCTGACCACGCGGTCGCGCACTTCCAGGTTTTCGTAGTCGCGGATGATCTTCAAAAGGTCGTTGGTCGTCTTCTCGTCCGCGTGGATCGTCAGGGAGTGATCCTTGCCGGAGATCTTCGTGATGATGCCTTCGTCGATGTATGTTTTGAGGCTCGACGTGTCGCGAAGGAACTGGATCACGTCCTCGGCATCGACATGGAAGAGCTCGACGAAGGTGATGCGAGGAACATCGGGGGGAGTGGCGATGGACGGGGTCGCGAAGAACAGCACCACGAAAATCGAAACGAGGGCGTTGAACAAGACCCGGGGGGCTTGGGTTCCCGCGAGCCGGGTTCTCTCGGGGCATCGGACAGCGCACTCCCCCAGGCGTGGCGAGGGAGTCCCCACGCTGGAAGCAGTTGTCTCTCCCGATCGGATTCTCGCGATCCGAGAATCCGTGCGAGTCACGGTCACCATGAGTGGGCCCGTCTTCCGAGGGTGAGGGGCGAGAGAGCGGCAGCAACTCGTCCCTGAGGAAAAATAGAGCGGTGAGTGTATCACCACAAATCAGCCAGAACAGGACTCCTGGCGATCAATCCCCTCGCTTACTAGTATCGGTCGGATCGGCAAAATTTTCCAGGAGAACCCACGCAGCCCAGTGACGGGGGGCGCGGCGCTCGGGATCGAGCCGACTTTCCCGCCGCGCCTGTCGCAATGCCAAGCGTGGATTCCCCGACTGGCGCAGTTGGTCGTGAAAGTTCCGAAAAAACACTCCCGCCGTGCCATCATCCACCGGCCACAGCGATCCGAGAAAAGAACCCGCCCCCGATTGGAGGACCGCGCGCGGAAAACCGGCGAGATCATCCCCTCCTTCGGCGCGCGAGAGGCCGGTTTCGCAGCCGGACAAGCACACGAGGGCACAACCGGAGAGGTCGAGCTCGGCGAGCTCTGTTGCGCTCAATCGACCATCCTGCCCTTCTCCCGGCGCGAGGAGCAACTCTGAGTACCACGGGCGGTGGCGCGCGTGCTCCCCGTGGCAGCCAAGGTGAAGGACGCGTGCGAGCCCCACTTCACGTCGAAGCCGAGCCTCGCTCGCCAGCGCACCTTGGTAGCGCGCGAAGCCGCCGGCGACGTCGCGCCACGGAGCGACCTCGTCGCGGGTGGAGGGAAGTCGGTCATGGTCGGAGGTCCCGTCCCCATCGTAATCAGCGATCGGATCGACGAACGCGATGACGGGGCCCGCGGTGGCCATGAGAGCCGGTGCCCGACGCACTGCTCGGGCGCCCGGGACGCTCCAGGTGACATGGGCTTCCCCGAGAACGCGATTCCCCACCTCCAGCAGATCGAAGGGGAGCGGGCGGAGCGTGCCGAGGGGGGCGAGCACGACCTGGGGGGTCAGCTTCCCCTCGTGCGGAGCGAGGATGCGCTCGGAGAGCCAATCCACTGCGGTGGGATCGCTCCCCCGTGCACGGAGCAGAGCGCGCACTCGTTCCCGGGTCGCCCCGAGCTCCGTCAGGGATTGTTCCACCACGATCCCGGCCGAATTCGCCCGCACCGTGACGATGGCGTGTGCGACGTCGGCGCAGGCGAGCAAGGTGACGTCGGCCCCCCACTGTTCGATCATCGCGCTCAGTTCAGCGCCATCGGGTGCTCGGGTCCCAGGCTCGCGCGGGCGAAGCGCCTCGATCGCCGCCCAGGTCTCCAGCCCATCCCCCGTCGCGGCGACGTGCCCGATCCACGCCCGATATGGCTCCAGGTAGATGCGCGTCAGGCCGGCATCGATGGCGAGCGAGCCCGCGTGGCGTCGGATCGATTCCGCTGCGGAAACTGCGCGAGCCAACTCTCCCCCCAGGGGGGGCTCGCCCGCCGTCCGTTCGACCTGGGCGCGCTGATAGGCGACCCGAGCGACGATTCTCGGATCCTGGCTCGTGATCTTGTCGAGAGTCTCCACCGACTCAGTCCGCCAGCCGCGGGCGATCGCGACTCGCACCCAGAGGAGCTCTGCATCGACCGCCGTGGAAAGGCCCCGCTCCCCCTCTCGCGCACTCCTGGCGAGCTCGCGTGCGCGATCCAGCAACTTCCGCCGCTCCGCCCCGCGACTCGTGAGCATCCGCTCGAGTGCCGCTTCCGCGAGCAGAATGGCGCACTGCGCGGACAACTCCGGATCATCTTCGACCGCCTTCTGCAGTCGTTCGATCCGATCGAGAGACGCGCGACGGTGCACGGGATCCGCGTCGGCATAGGTGCGTTGGATGCG
Source organism: uncultured bacterium (assembly GCA_937876125.1). Lineage (GTDB taxonomy): Bacteria > Planctomycetota > UBA8108 > UBA1146 > UBA1146 > JAFMMO01. Next base: position 9,647 of record CALEHF010000328.1, on the reverse strand, counting down.
CGCGCTGAGAATCGCACCCACGATCGAGGAGCGGCGAGTCGCGGCGGCATCGTGGCCCGCGAGACTCGGCGCGAGCGCTCGCAAAGCGAGAACGTGGCGGTCCGCGCGACTCGAAAGCCCCAGATCGAGGGCGAACAGAGCGGCGTCCTCGAGTGCCGCCGCCTTCGCGAGGGGATGGGGAGCTTCCTCGATGGCGCGCTCGAGCGCGGCGAGGCTCGCTTCTGCATTTCGGACCTCGAGGGTCACCGAACCCGAGGCGATCGGCTCTCCCGACTGGGGAAGCAGTCGCCATGTCGCGATCACTCCACTCGCCGGCAGTTCGAATGGCGACAACGACAAGTCCCGAGCGGTGACGACCCAGCGTGGACCGGCGTCCGCGGGAACCTCGAGTAGAATCGGAGCGCGTCCGGCGAGAGTGATCTCGAGTTTCGCGGGGGAGATCCCTTCGAGCGAGATTTCGAGTGCCGTGAGGCTTTGAGCACCGAGCGTGAGCCATGGATCGATGGGGATCGCCCGCACAACCTCGGACTCGGCGCGGAGTGAAGCGGTGGCACTCGACGCCGAAATCACGCCAAGGAGAGGGACGAGGAGCAGGAGTGCGCACGTTCGGATCATGGAGCCGCCTCGCCAGAAGTGATGAGCAGAGGTGAACGGGGTCCCATTCTGCGCGCGACCGAAACCGTTGCAATCGAGTCGGCGAGACGCGGGCGGAATCGACGCGTCTCCCCTACGACTCAAAATCAGGATCTTCCCCCACCACCGGAGCGCGGGGAGTCGCCGCAAGGTCGAAGTTGTCGAGCAAGTCCTCCGGTCGAGCGGAGGCTCCCGCGGGGGCGAGCCCCGCGAGTCTCGCGACGTGGCTAATAATCTGCTCGGGCGAGACCCCGCGGCCGCGAAAATGGTCGATCGAAGTATCCCCGTGCCGCTTCGCAAGGCGTCGCCCGTCACTTCCCACGACCAGAGGGACGTGGGCGAAACGCGGAGCGGAGAGACCGAGCTCGCGGTAGAGCAGCAGTTGCCGTGGAGTCGAAGTGAGCAGGTCGTCGGCGCGGAGCACCTCGGTCACCCCTTGATCGGCATCGTCGACCACCACGGCGAGTTGGTAGGCGGGAGATCCGTCGCGCTTCCGAATGACGAAGTCGCCGCGGACCGCACCGCGCTGTTCGCCGAGAAACAAGTCGTCGAACGGCTCGCTCGTGCGGGTGACATGAAAGCGGAGCGCCGGATCTCGCCCGGAGCGCGACCGAGCTTCTTCGAGGGAAGCGTAGAGACCACGGCAGGTCCCGGGGTAGATCGGGCCATCGGGAGGAGCGTCCACCGGCTCGTGTGGAGCGCTCGCCGCCTCCTCGATCTCGCTCCGACTGCAGACGCATGGGTACGCGCGCCCGGCATCGAGGAGTCGATCCGCCGCGGCGTCATGAAGTGCGCGTCGCATCGACTGGATGACCGGGTCGCCATCCCAATCGAAACCGAGCCAACGTAAGTCTTCGATGGTGCGATCGATCATCTCGGTCCGTACGCGCGGACCGTCGATGTCCTCGATCCGAAGGACCATCTTGCCTCCCCGGGAGCGAACGGAGAGCCAGGCCAACAGGAACGATCGCACGTTCCCGAGGTGCAGGACCCCGGTCGGGCTCGGTGCGAGGCGGCCGACGAGCGGCCGTTGGGGAAGAGTGCGGGGGTTCATGGGCGCGAATTGTAGCGCCAAGGACGCGGAGGAGGGATCGCGGAACAGAGGAAGGACGCGGAGGCTGTCTGAGTCTCGCTCAGTGGAGTTCGAAGGCACGAACAGTCGGACCCTGAATCTGGGCGCCGCATATCTGGGCACCGCATATCTGGGCGCCGCATATCTGGGCAACAAAAAGGCCCCGGTGGCGACTCGCCACCGGGGCCCATCTGCGGGTTTTCGACGGGTCGGGAACCCCAAACTTCGCCGCTCGGATCGCTCTAGAATCGACCCTCGAAGCACAAAAGTTGGGACGCGGTCCCCGTCAGGAGCTCAGCTCCCCGACCCCCTCGCAGAGTCACCGTGGTTGCGCAACGGATCACCTCCTTTCTGCTGTGAGGGAGTATGTCCAGCCGTCATGGGCGTGACATCCCACCGCCAGACGCTCCTTGCCCCCGGCGACCCGGGAGCTCCATTTCAAGAATTCTACCATGCTGCGCGATCTTGCCAGCCCCCCAGTTTTGGGGTGCCAGCTCAGGTCGGATGCCCCCGGAAATCGTTGCCGATTAGCCGGGCACGAATTCCGCATCACGCTCGTATTCCACCACCAACTCGACGATCTCGCGCGCCGATGTCAGCGGCCGAAATCCAATCTCCGCCTCGAGTTTCGAGAGCGACGGAACGCGCCGCGGCATATCTTCAAAGCCGGTGGGGTACGCAACTTCGTAGGGAATGCGTTCGATCGCTGATCCGGAGTTGCACACCTCGCGCACCAAGATGGCGAGGTTCGTGATCGAGATTTCGTCGTCGGATCCGATGTTGTAGACCTGGCCCACGGTGCGCGAGCTTCGTGCGATCGCGTCCCAGCACCGAATCACGTCATGGACCGATGAGAAGCAGCGGGTCTGCTCGCCGCTGCCGTGCACCGGGATCGGATCGCCCGCGAGTGCTTGCTTGACAAAGGTGGGAAGCACCATGCCATAGTGAGCGACCTGCCGCGGCCCGACGGTATTGAAGAGTCGCGCCACCGTCACGGGGAGGCGTTTCTCTTCAAAAGTCGAGAGCGCGAGAAACTCGTCCATGATCTTCGAAGCTGCGTATCCCCAGCGACACTTCGAGGTCGGGCCGATGGTGAGATCGCCGTCCTCCTCGAAGGGAAGCTCTGGCGACTTGCCGTAGACCTCGCTGGTCGAGGCGATCATCACCCGGGTGCCATGGCGGCTGGCGGCGTCGAGGACGTATTCCGTGCCATGAATGTTGGTTTGCAGAGTTTCGAGGGGCCGCTGCAAAATCCGGCGGACCCCAACGACTGCAGCGAGGTGGTGGACAATGTCTGCCCACTCGACCCGAGCCTCGAGAGTTGGCCCCGCCGCGAGCGACTCGATGTCGAGGGAAAAGCCTGCTTCCGAGCGGACTGACGCAAGATTATCGAGCCTTCCCGTGGACAGGTCGTCGATGACGTGGACTTCGTCCCCGGCCGCGATGAGCATTTCCGCGAGGTGGCTTCCGATGAACCCTGCCCCTCCGGTGATCAGATGTCGCATGATCCTCCTCATTGAGAAATCGTTCGCTCCTTTCCTTTTCGGAGGGATGCGGCAGAATCTTTGTGCCCTGGTCGGAGCCGGACACGATCCGCGCTCCCCGGGAACACCTAACTCAAGCACTCAGAACAGGTTCCGCGTGACCACCGAGATACGAGTCCGCTTCGAAGAGACCGCCCATTTGCTCGCGAGCGTCCGAGAAGCGTGCTCTTACGACCACCAAAAGGTGACCCTTCAGGAGCTCGAGGAGCAAATGGGCGTCGGCGACTTCTGGGAAAATCAGGAAGCGGCGGACGTGGTCATCCAGAAACTGAAGCGTGCCAAGGATTGGGTGACCTCGATCGACCAGTTGGCGGAACGCCTCGAAGAATCGAATGAGCTGCTCGCCCTCGGCGAGGAGGAGGACGACGCGGCGACGCTCGAAGAGGTGGAGATCGAGTCGCGCAAGCTGCTCCGAGCCGCCCAAAAACTCGAGCTGCGCGCGCTCCTCTCCGGTCGCTATGACTCAGGGAACGCGTTTCTCTCGATCCAATCGGGAGCGGGAGGCACCGACGCCTGCGACTGGGTGACCATGCTGAAACGGATGTTCACGCGGTGGGCCGAGCAGCAGGGGTTCAAGGTCGAAATGATCGATGAGCTTCCGGGTGAAGAGACCGGCTTGAAGAGCTACTCCGCGCGGATCGTCGGCCCGTACGCCTACGGCTACCTGCGCGTCGAGCACGGCGTGCATCGACTGGTGCGCATTTCCCCCTTCGATGCCCAGGGGCGCCGGCAGACTTCGTTCGCAAGCCTCGACGTCTCCCCCGAGATCGATGACGTCGATGCGAGCTTCGACGAGTCGGACCTGCGCATCGACACCTACCGCGCGAGCGGCGCGGGGGGCCAGCACGTCAACACCACCGACTCGGCGGTGCGCATCACGCACATTCCGACCGGCGTCGTCGTGCAATGCCAGAACCAGCGTTCGCAGCACGCGAACAAGACGCAAGCTCTCAAGGTCCTCCAATCGAAGTTGGTGCTATTGGAGGAAAAGAAACGAGAAGAAGCACTCGCGAAGGAGACGGGAACGAAGCGCGACATTGCGTTTGGAAGCCAGATTCGCTCGTACGTGCTTCACCCGTACAAGATGGTGAAGGATCACCGCACCGACCACGAGACCGGCAACATCGACGCGGTCCTCGATGGCGACTTGCAACCCTTCATCGAATCGATGCTCCGCCAAAAGCGGAAAAACGAGTAGCGCGCCGAGCATTGACTCGCGCCCCGAAGCCCTGAGGAGGTTCCCGTGTCCGACATGCTCAGCCAGCAAGACCCCGCCATCGCCGAGTTGATCGAGCGCGAAGAAGCGCGTCAACGTGGTGAGGTGAACCTGATCGCGAGTGAGAACATCGTCAGCCGCGCGGTACTCGCCGCCCAAGGCTCGGTTCTCACCAACAAGTACGCCGAGGGCTATCCCGGCGCGCGCTACTACGGCGGCTGCGAAGTGGTCGACGAGGTCGAAGAGATCGCGCGCGAGCGCGCGAAGGAGCTGTTCGGCGCCGAGCACGCGAACGTGCAGTCACACTCCGGAACCTCAGCGAACCTCGCCGCGTACGCGGCGCTCCTCAAGCCCGGCGACAAAGTCCTCGCTATGGATCTCGCCCACGGTGGCCACCTCTCCCACGGATCAAAGGTCAGCCTCACCGGCAAGATCTACGATTTCCGTCACTACCAAGTGAGCGAGAAGGACGAGCGGATCGATCTCGATCAGGTTCGAGAGATAGCGCTCGAGTTCCGGCCGAAGCTGATCGTCGCCGGGGCGAGCGCATATTCCCGCGAAATCGACTTCCCCGGCTTCGCTGCCATCGCCAAAGAAGTGAAGGCGCGCTTCATGGTCGACATGGCGCACATCGCGGGGCTGGTCGCGGCGGGTGAGCACTCGAACCCGGTTCCCCACGCCGACATCGTCACGAGTACCACTCACAAGACGCTCCGCGGGCCTCGCAGTGGTCTGATCCTCTGCAAGGAGAAGCGGAAGAAGAAAGTCGATTCGGCGGTGTTCCCCGGCGGCCAAGGGGGTCCCTTGATGCACCAGGTCGCGGCTCGCGCTGTGTGCTTCGGTGAAGCAAAGACGGACGCATTCAAGAAGTACGCCCACGAGATCAAAGTGAACGCGGCGCGACTCGGCGACATGCTGGTGGACGGCGGTCTCCGCCTCGTCTCTGGGGGCACCGACAATCACCTGGTCTTGGTCGATTTGCGTCCCTTGGGGTTGCAAGGGGACGTCGCGGAGCACGCGCTCGGTCGCGCCGGGATCGTCGTGAACATGAACATGATCCCGTTCGACCCGAACCCACCGCGCCAGCCGAGCGGGCTCAGGATCGGCACCCCCACCGTCACCAGTCGCGGGATGGGGAGCACGGAGATCGAGCGCATCGGGAACTGGATCGTCGAGGTGCTCAAGAACGTCACGAACGAGGATCGCATTGCGCAGATCCGCGGTGAGGTGCGGGAGATGTCGGAGTCGTTCCCGGCGGTGATCTAGCACCCCATGACCTCACGCTCACGACTCGCCCTACTGATCGTCGCGGTCCTCATCGGCGCTTTCGTCGGCGTCCGCGCCTTGCGCACTCCGCCCGACGGGCGCGTTCGCATCGAGATCGTCGCGCCGGGGATCACCGTGACCGCGCCGGATGGCTCGGCCCACCCCGATGGTCTCACCTTGGAGTTCGCACCTTGGCTCGAACTCGGCGTCGTCGGCCCACCGATCGCGGGACACCTCGCCGACCAGAAAGATCTCGCCGACGAGTGGCTGTTCCGACTCCTCCCCGGGTACACCGCGCTCGACTCCTTCGGCGCAATTTCGGCGGAGTGCGGCTTCGATCGGCGCTACCTCTTCGAGATCGAGCCGATGGGGGTCGCCGACGAGGCGGGCGTGCGGCATGAGGTCATCCTCATCGTCGCGCGAGGGGAGAACACGCCGTCGCGCGGCTGCGTCGTCGGCCTCGAAGTGACGGGGGGTTCCGGCACCATCGAGCGAGGCGGCACAGAGCTGCGTCCTCCGCATTGGTTCGAGCGCTGGATCGGAGCGCCCGATCCTATGTTCATCGTGGAGTTCGCTGTCGCCGCGGGGTCGCGGTAGCGGAAGCAAGCCCTCAGCGCAGCCCCGTCGCCTGCCGCACCGCAGCCATCGTCTCTTCGACCACCGGCCGCACCTTGGCCGCACCCGCGCGTAGGATCTCTTCCACATCTCCGATATTCGCGGCGAGCTCTTCACGGCGCTTCCGGGCCGGACCGAACTCGTCCATCAGGGCCTCGAACAACTCCTGCTTCGCGTGGCCATAGCCGTAACCGATGTTCTCGGCTCGGAACTTGTCGGCCATCACCTCGACCTGCTCGGGATTTGCGCAGAGCTGATAGAGCTCGAAGATTGTGTTCCCGTCCGGTTCCTTCGCTTCGTCGACCCCGGAGGTGTCGGTGACGATCGCCATCACCTGCTTCCGCACTTTCTTCTCGGGATCGAAGATCCGGATGTCGTTCCCGTACGATTTGCTCATCTTCTGGCCGTCGATCCCCGGCACCTTCGCCCCTGCCCCCTCGAGGATGAGCGGTTCGGGGAGTGGAAACACCTCGCCGAAGGCCTGGTTGAACTTCATCGCAATGTCGCGGGTGACTTCGACGTGCTGCTTCTGATCCTGGCCGACCGGCACTCCCTCTGACTTCACGATCAGGATGTCCGCAGCCATCAGGACCGGGTACGCGAACAAAGCGTGGTCGGCAGAGAGACCCTTCGCGACCTTATCTTTGTACGCGTGGCAACGCTCGAGCGTCCCCATCGGGGTCAAGGTCGAGAGGATCCAGGAGAGTTCTGTGACTTCGGGGATATCCTGCTGGAGGTAGACTGTCGATTTCTCTGGATTCAGTCCGAGCGCGAGGTAGTCGAGCGCGACTTCGAGCTGGTTCTTCCGGAGGTCGCTCGGGTCCTTGAGGGACGTCATCGCGTGGTAGGTCGCGATGAAGTAGTACGCGTCGTTCTTCTCCTGCAGCGCGATCCACTGCCGGACCGCCCCGAAGTAGTTGCCGAGGTGGATACCAGCACTGGTGGGGGTAAGTCCGGAAAGAATGCGCACGGTCAGGCTCCTCCGAAAGCTTTGGTGATCCCCATCCGAGAGGGGGAGAGTCGGGTGAGCCCCGAAACTACCCGAGGACGCGGAGGGTGTCGATGCTCCCCAGGAAACGAGGGAGCTCGTCTTGTGGCCTCTCTCGCCACCCCGTACAACCACCCTCGACGCCACTACAAATGGGGAAGACGCTGTCGGCCTCGGCCATCGAGCGGTTTGACGCCCGGCCGGTTCGAGCTCGATCACAGAAGGGGATCCACGCATGGCCAAGAAGGCCTCGGGGCGCTATCGCAAGGCGTTCTTCGCCGGGCTCGCGACTCTGCTCCCCACCGTTCTGACAATTTTCATCATCACCTTCTGTTACAACTTCCTCGACCAGAAGATCGCCACCCCCATCTCGAACGCGAGTAAAGAGGGCCTGAAGACGGACTGGGCGAAGAAATACTACTGGGGCAAGCTGTGGAACTTCCCCCCCGAACTGCTCAATGACGATCTCGACGAGCCGACCGATTATGCGGGCGGCGACGTCATCAAGTTCAACGACCGGGTGAGGGACCACATCCCCAACTGGGTCGGATTCTTCATCGCCCTGATTCTCGTCTTCACGGTCGGCTTCATCTTCAAGGGGTACATCGGCCGGCAAGCGATCCGACTGCTCGAGTCGTGGATCCTCCGCATCCCTCTCATCAAAGTGATCTACCCCTACGCCAAGCAGGTGACGGAGTTCTTCTTCAAGGAGAAGAAGCAGCTGCAGTACGAGAGCTGCGTCGCAGTTGAGTATCCGCGCAAGGGGATCTATTCGATCGGTTTCGTGACCTCTGAAGGCTTTCGTCAGGTCAGCGAGTTCGTCGGCTCAGAGGTGGTTTCGATCTTCATCCCGTCGAGTCCGACCCCCGTGACCGGCTACACGATCCTGGTCCCCCGCAGCATGATCACGCCACTCGACATGACCGTCGACGAGGCTCTGCGCTTCACCATCTCAGGGGGGGTGATCCTCCCCCCGAAGCAAGTACCCCCTTTGGCGCTGAAGACCCGGCGACTCGACCCTCCGCGGGTCGACGACGACAAAGAGGACGACGAGGACGACGATTAGCAGGCGGTTCGGGGGATCGCCCCCCCTCCTGGCTCGTCCCGGTATGCGACTGTTTCTCAACACTCTGTTGACCTCTGCGCCAACCCCACTACGATCCTCGTAACTCGGGCTGTAGCGCAGCTTGGTAGCGCGCCACGATGGGGACGTGGAAGTCGGAGGTTCGAATCCTCTCAGCCCGACCATTAACGCGGTCCTCGGCGGAGACGCCGGGGATCGCGCTGTTTTTTGTAGAGTCCCCCGCCCACTCCCGAGGAGGTCGCCCATCGTGGACCGGTCCCCTGCGAGCGGTACCTTTGCCACCGTCCCTCCGAGCTACGCGACCGTGCGCAGCGGCGGACGCTGCGCGTATGTGCGCGAGGACGCCGCAGCCACCGTCCAAGCGGTCGGCTTTCTCGAGGGGACCCCGCGGGTCGACTCCACCGGGACCGTCGGGGGCGGGCGCTCCCTCCACTCCATCTACGCGCTCCCCATCTCGAGCGATGAGTCCAATCCCAGCCCAAACTCCAGGCCGACGAGCGTCGTCTGGAAAAAGTGCCGCCGCGGCGGTATCGCCGCTCCTGTTCTCGGAGACCGCTACTTCTCGGTGGGACGATTCTTTCGCGAACTCGCCGCACACGAAACCGCGCGTCAAGCCGGAGTGCCGGTCAGCGACCTCCTCGCCATCGCCATCACCCGCGGACGCGGTGGCGCCCATCGGGTGGAGCAGCTCATCGGGTTCGAAGAGGGAACTCGCGACGCAGCGAGCCACCTCGCGGATGCCTCACTCACTGCGGCGCGACGCCGCGCACTCGTATCCGCGGTCGCGCATACCGTCCGACGCTTTCATGACGCCGGTCTCTGCCACGGAGACCTCAACCTCCGCAACATTCTCGTGCGCGAGATCCCGACCCCCGAAGCGATCTTGATCGATCTCGACCCGGCCCCACCGACGCGCCTCGATGGACACTCCGCCTCCGGCAACTTGTTGCGGCTGTTTCGATCGTGGACACGCCTCGCCCGCCAGAGACCGCTCCCCTTGCCGGTCACCGATCGCTGGCGGTTCCTCACTGACTACTTCGGGGATCCACCGGCCCAACGCGAGTTTTGGCGCGAGGCAGAACGTGCCGCGCGACGCGGCCGTTGGCTCTTCCCACGAAGCGGCGGGTCGCCATGAGTGCACCCCCTCGCATCGGGGCGATCGCCAGCCTCAACGCACTCCCCCTCACGGCGCACTTGCGGTCCGTCCCCCCCGAGTGCGCCACCGTCAC
>CALEHF010000327.1 GCA_937876125.1 uncultured bacterium | reverse complement strand
GACTTGCGCATTCGAAACGGAATCGGGGTGCGCGGGCGCGCCTTCTGGAACTTTGCTAATCTCTGCGTTCACGAGCTTCCGGTGAGCATCGACGCCGCCCTGGCGACTGCATGGGTTGACTTGCTCTCGCGGGTTTGTGGGCAATCAGTAGAGCTGGACCCGTCACTTCTCGTCAGCACGCTGCGCACCTGGTCGAAGCGAGCCGATGAGACTGTCTACCGGGTGTATCGTGCACACGGAATCGACAGCGAACGCCTCCACCTGTGGCCCCCGGGCGAGAGAAGGGCGGCAAAGAAGGCCCTATTGGCTCAGTTTGGTGACGAACTCGACGACTTCGTCGGGGATGTCTCTGGCTGCTTCACCGACCCGAGTGCCGCCGAGGATTGGGAAGCGTTCGTGGACTGGCTCGTGTCGAAAGACCAGGTTCAGGAGCCATGAAGCAGTTTGCTCTCGATCGGAGGGCGTACTGGATCGCCGGCTTTGGCTTTTTCTGCAGTGCGTTGGCGGGCCTCAGCGTCACAAAAATGCTGAGCAACGACCTGAGCTTTCTCAGCTTGATGAGCGGGGAGCTTTTCAGCCTCGGCAGTATCGCTGCGCTCGTGATAGGAAGCGGGCGAGATGGGCGGCCATCGCTTCACGACTATCTCGGTCTCGGTTCGTTCATGGTCGCTGTTTCACTGGCTGTTTGCGCGACCCTTGGGAAGTCTTGGGGGGGAGAGCTGAGCGTCTCAGTTTCTCAAACGAGCGGCTCCTGCCCTCTGCTGAGTTCGGCACGCACTGGTCTTCATGGAGCGCCACCCGCAGAGGAACAGCCCTCAGACGAACAGTGCCATCAGGGTCATGATCATCGCCGTGAAGGCCATGATCCCTCCAGCCACCACCAACGCGTAGTTTGCAAATTCTTTTGCGAACGGGCGCTCGAGGGGTTCGGAGAGGCTGAGGTTCACTGCTCCGACCGTGAGGGTCAGGACCAGGAAGACGAGTACATGAACCATCACGCAGGGCTCCCTTCGCTGGTGACTTCCTCTGCCTTGCGCGCGACCAATCTCGGCGGGGAGAGCGAACGATCGACAAGGTCGAAGATCGCCAGGAAGTTTAGCAACCCCGCGATGCAGCAGAACAATACGCCCGTGTCGTTCCAGGCCGGAACATCCTGGTATTCCTTGATACTCTCCTCGTCCGGGAGCACTTTGTCCGAACCGAGGCCGAGCGCAAGGAGCGGGAGCGTGCCTCCGGCCACTCCGAGCTCTGCGAAGAAAGCATAGGGGTGGAGCTCACGCGAGACAGCCTCGTTGTCGCTCATCAGGAGGCCTACGAAGAAGAGCGGCACGACGAGCACGAGGGTTATGATGCCCTGACGCTTGAAGCCGCGGATAAGATGCCCCGCGCCGGGGACGAACCATGCGAGCAGCAGGTCGACCGGAAGGGTCTTCTTGTCGTTCTTCGTTCGTGTCTTTGGCTCTGCCATCAGTTCCTTCGTTCCGTAAGCACTTCGTGGCTGCAGGTGTCGGTCGCGTCGCGGCGCATCGGTGACTCTCTCTCGAAGGATCGCTACATCGCGAATTGCTCGCCGAGGTAGTACCGGCGCGCATCGGGGTTCTTCAAAATGTCGTCCTTGTTCCCTTGGGCGATAATGCGACCGTCATAAATGATGAACGATTCGTCGCACACGTTGAGGGTCTCGCGGACGTTGTGGTCGGTGAGAAGGATCCCGATCCCCTTCTCGCGCAAGTAGCGGATGATCTCCTGCAGGTCGTTCACTGCGATCGGGTCGACCCCAGAAAACGGCTCGTCGAGGAGGATCAATGAGGGGTCGGTGACGAGCGCTCTTGCGACCTCGAGGCGCCGCTTTTCTCCTCCGGAGAGGAACGCGGCTTTTGAATCGACGACGCGCCCGAGTCCAAACTCCTCGACCAGCTCATCGAGCCGCTCGAAGCGCTCCGGTGGCGAGATCGGACAGGTCTCCAAGATTGCGAGCAAGTTTTGCCGGACTGTGAGCCCCCGGAAGACTGAGGTCTCCTGAGGGAGGTAACCCATCCCTTTGCGCGCCCGCATGTACATCGGGAGCGACGAAACTTCTTCGTTATTGAGGAACACCTGCCCCTGGTCGGCGCGAATCATCCCGACCGTCATTCGGAAGGTGGTCGTCTTGCCAGCCCCGTTCTTTCCGAGGAGACCGATGATCTCTCCTCGATCCACAGAGAACGACACGTGGTCGACCACTCTTCGATTGCCGTAGGCTTTGCAGAGATTCTTGACTGTCAGCATTAGCGGATGAACCCTACTTCAAAGCGCCACGGCAGCGCAGGCCAGAAGATCGCGAAACCACGACCGAGCAGGTTTTGATGCCGCAGCGCCCCCCAGGCTCGCGAATCGAGGCTGGAGGGGCTGTTGTCGCCCATGGCGAAGTATCCATCCTCTCCGATCTGGTACGCAAAGTTCACTGCGTGGCGGTAGTACTCGCCGTGACGGGTGTAGTGAATGTCGCGGAAGAGTCGAATGCGATCGACCTGACCCCCACAGTGCCGGACGCGAAGGGTGACGTCATTCCCGGTAGGGGAGATGTCGGCGTCGTCAGTCCGGCGTCCCTCGCTCGAAGCGCCGCTCGAATAGTCGCGAGCCTCGATCGGCTCCTCGAGGAGCAGGTTCCCATCGAGAATCACTCGCACTTGGCGATCGACCAGTGAGAAGTCGATTTCGTGGGTGCGAGATTTGTCGATCTTGGTGCCTTCAGGAAGGGTCGCGAACACTGACCAGCCCCGAGTCGATGTCCCTACAACTTCTCGAGTCTCTTCAGTGAGGTGAGTCTCGTTCGCGAGTTCGGCTGGCACCCGGAGGACCTCCCCAGTGCCGCCCCCGATCGGGAGCGCAAGGCGGTACACGATGTCATCATTGCGCACGTCGACCCACACCCGCGGCGAGCCCGCGGCATCGACCCCGTTCACTTTCAGATCGAGGAGCGCACGCAGATCGCGCACCGGCTCGGTGCGGTTGTGGTTGTCTCGCGTGCCATTGTAAGAATAGATGTTTCTCACCGGTCGCACATATCGCAACTGTGCGACTCCATCGAGGGCGTTGAAGCGGAGGCTGGTCCCTTCCTCCATCGGAGTGAACCCCCCCTTCTCTCTCCAAGCATTACCCATGAGACCGATCTCTGGAATGTCGGTGTCGTGCACCTGAAACCAGATGTCCTCTTGGACATGCAGCGGCTTTCGTTCGATCTCGCCGTTGATATGGATGTCGCCGTCGACCACTAGAATCGTCTCGCCGGGAAGGCCGACCAATCGCTTGATGTAGTTTCGCTGCCGGTTGAACTTGAAGACGATCACCTGCCAGCGTTCTGGATCTCCGGCCTCGTAGGAGAACTTGTTCACCAAGATCTTGTGACCGCTCACCGACTCCTTCGGCTCGAAATAGTGGGTGTAGTGATACGTGCACTCACTGCACTGGACCTCCACTCGCGCGAAGGCGGGGACCTCCCGATAGTGCTCGGGGGTGCCCCTTCGATCGGCTTCACAGCGTGCACAGTGAACCTGTGAATCATGGCGTGTGACCCCTTGAAGTATCTCCAGTCCGCACTCGGGGCAGGGGCCCTCGTAGATGTATCCTCGAGTGAGCGAGAGTCGCAGCTGATTGGTGAATTGATCGATTTGCAGGCCAACCGCGTCGACGGTCTGGCAGTTGGGACAGTCCGCATTGATGTGGACTCCGTACAACCCTGGCGCCATGGATCCGGTAGGGATCTCGAATGCCTCGAGCGAGTAGTGACGGATGATCAGCGCGAGGATGATCGCGATGATCACCGCTTCCGCATTTTCTCTGACCTTACGCCACATTGACGGCGGAGCAGGAGCTTCGGCTTGGGGCGCGCTCACCGGGGCGACAGCTTTCTTCTTCTTCGTCATCTCTATTCCTCGTCGTCAAGTCTGAGGACCGCCATGAAGGCGTCCTGCGGAATGTTCACGCGCCCGACTTGCTTCATGCGCTTCTTGCCCTCTTTTTGTTTCTCGAGGAGCTTCCGCTTCCTCGAGATGTCTCCGCCGTAGCACTTCGCTGTGACGTTCTTTGAGAGCGCGCCGATGTTCATCCGTGCGATGACCTTGGCACCGGTTGCGGCTTGGAGCGGAATCTGGAAGAGGTGCTTCGGGATCACTTTCTTCAGTCGGCGCAGGAGCTGGCGACCCCGGCGATCCGACACCGAGCGGTGCACGATGATGGAAAGCGCATCGACCGGCTCGCCGCCGACCAGGATGTTCAGCTTCACGAGATCTTCGACTTGGTGGCGCGCGAAGGTGTAGTCCAGCGTTCCGTAGCCGCGGGTACAACTCTTCAGCTTGTCGTAGAAGTCGATGATGATTTCTTGGAGCGGCGCCTCGTAGGTGAGCTGAACTCGGGTGGGGGAGAGGTACTCGGTCTTCTGCAGATCTCCGCGCTTCTCATCCATGAGCTTCATCGTGGCGCCGATGTACTCGGACGGGACGATGAGGTGGGCGACGACAATCGGCTCACGGAGCTCCTCGATGTGCATGATGTCGGGGAGATCCGCCGGAGTGTCGATCCGAACCAAATCGCCGTCCT
>CALEHF010000326.1 GCA_937876125.1 uncultured bacterium | reverse complement strand
CTCGTCTTGCGACGAATCGCCGGCGCCTCGCTCGCAATCATCCGCTGATTCCAGGGCTAGGAGGCTGTCGGAAAACTGCTTTCGAACCGAGGGTTTGAGATTTTGGTGTCCTGTGCCCTCGGCTGAACGCAGGCATACTGCTTTGTACGTCGAGTTCAGACGAGGGTGCAGGGCGCCGTAAGCTCAAATCGTCGGTCGGAATGAGTTTTCCGACAGCCTCCGAGGGGACGTCGAACCGAGGTAGGAAGGTGTCGATGCGCGGGGACTTTCCCTCGCTATGATGCCCACTAGAGTGCCGAAAGGAGGCCGCATGTCGATCGAGTGTCCCAACTGCTCGAGTTTCAACGCCTCCGGGGCGCTTCACTGCGACCAGTGCGGTTCACCTCTGGCCGGAGGGGGGCGCGCATCGTCCAAGGGGGTGCCCCCCCTGGTGGTTCTCCTCATCGCCATCCTCGTCGGGGGGGGCGCGTTCGTCTACCTCAGGGGGGGCGGAGACGCATCGTCGCCGCTTGACGGGGACTCGTCCCCCGAGAGCCCACGTCCCCAGACGAGTCCACCCGTCGCCCGGAGCGGCGGCGGTCGTGCCGGCACCCAAGATCTGACCGAGCCGGCGGGTGAACTTCTCGCCCAAGATGCCACCGTCTCATCCGGCAAGCTCGTCGCGGGGTGGTTGCAGCTCGAGGATCCCCACGGAGTTGTGATCGATCGCATCGCGACTGCCGCAACTCGCGAGGGGTGGCTCGCCGTACCGCGACTCGCTGCGCTGGGCTCCTCTGTGTGGGTGTTTCGACCGGGGCTCGGCGGCGAAACGCGAGTGGTCGATGGCATTTCCGCCCGGGTCGACGCGATGGGGCTCTGGCGCATCGAGTCCCCGGATCTTGCGGCGGCGCCGCCCCTACGAGCGTGGGTCGAAGCGGAGCCCGTCACGTTCATCTCGTTTTCCGCGAACCGGCGAGAGGAGTTTACCCCTCCGCCGCAACTCCGTCGCGATGGGCTGTTCTTGCGCGCCGAGTCCCCCTTCGAATTGGGGAGCGGCGGCGTGCTGATGCAAGAGGGTGCGATCGTGGGGTGGGGGAGCGGTCCCCCCGAAAGCTCGCTCTGGTTTTGGAACTCAGACGCGGGGAGCGAACTCGACGCCGAGCGCACCGTCCTCGAGTTTTATCAGGAAACCTTCGTTGGCGGGCGCGAGGAAGCGATCTCCGCGGCCCATGCTGCGGCCGAAACGCCCGCGTCACGCCTGAGTGTCCTCCACTCGTATGCCGCGGCGTTCCGACTGAGTCCGCGTCTTCGCGACGAGGAATCTCGCGAGCGCTGGCAACCGGCGAGCGCGATCGGTCCCGTCGCTCGAGCGATGCGCGAGCTCCTCGACGGCGGCGCCCCCGGATCGATACTCGAAGCCATGGATCTGTCGATGGTACGACTGCTCGGCGACGCCGCGGTGTTCCTTTTGTGGGTCGACGCGGTGGCCGAGATCGAAGGCGCGGCGGCCGCGATTGCGCTCCTCGATCGGTGGGGGTCCGAGCTGGTTCCGGTCGGCAGTGATCTCGAAGAGCAACTCGTCGCAAGACTTCTGACCTTCACCCGCGATGCGTTGCGGTTGGCCCTCGACCAAGGTGATTTTGCCCTCGCCTGGGGTTGGGTTGAAGATGGGCGACGTCGGTTTCCCGATGACCCCGATCTCTACCTCTCCGAAGTGGAGCTCTGGGTCGGCGAAGGGGACTGGCGCCGGGCGGAAGAGTTGATCACTGCGGTCAGTTTTCCCGCGACCTTTCGTGAGCGGGTCTCACGACTCGAACGGATGATTTCGGATCTCAAGGGCTCGGAGGGGAAGATCGTCATCCGCTTCCGACCCGGCGCCTCGGCGATCACGACCCACGCCGATATCGGAGGAGTCGAGCAACTGTTCATCGTCGATACCGGCGCGAGCTATACCTCGATTCCCTGGAGTACCGTGAACGCACTCGGGATCCGGATCGACGACAACACTCCTCGGCGTGAGCTTCGCACCGCGAGCGATGTGATCTCAGTTCCGGTGGTGGTTCTCCCCGAAGTGACCCTCGGGGGCTGGACGATCCACAATGTCACGGCGACCGTCATCGACTTGCCGGGAAACGAATCGCTGGGCCTCTTGGGGTTGAACTTCCTGGGCAAGTTCGAGATCGGGCTGGACCGCGAACAGGGTCGAATGACCCTCGCTCCCAAATAGAGGGGGGAGAGATAGG
>CALEHF010000325.1 GCA_937876125.1 uncultured bacterium | reverse complement strand
CTGGTCGGGCTGCTCGCCGCTCTCGCTCTTTCCATGCCGATCTTGAGTGCATTCGATGCTCCGATCTGGCTCTTGATCATCGGCTTTGCGGTGTTCGAGGCGTGGAAGAGAAACCGGCGCATGAGCCTCGACTTCGAAGGCCCCTTCCGCCTCGGCGCCTCGACCGGGGTGCCCCCCGCATCGGGGGCAGCGACGTGAGCGAGCTGCCGGATGAATCGGGGGCCACGCGCGGGGGAGGCTCGGGACGCTGCGTCGAATGCGGGACCGAACTCGCCCCGGCGATCCTCCTCTGCCCGCAGTGCGGTCGCCTCGTCCACAGCGAGCGGCTCGCAGAGTTGCATGCGCTCGCGCAAGCTGCCGAAGAAGCGGGGCAGCTGACCGAGGCGCTCACCGAGCGCCGCACGATGGTCGAGCTCCTTCCGCGGGGGTCGAAGCAGCATGCCGCCATCGTCGCAAAGATCGAGCAGCTGGCGGTCGATGTGCGAAAGCCTGGGGCCCAGTCACCTGATCGAGCCAAGAAGGAGTCGACGGAGGCGTCCCGATCGAAGCTCGCGGGGCTCGGAGTCATCGGCCTCGCGATCTGGAAGCTCAAGTTCATCGTCGGGTTCGCGGCGACGAAGGCGAAGTTCCTGCTTCTCGGCCTCTCCAAAGCGAGCACCTTCTTCTCGATGCTGCTCTCGGTGGGGGCCTACTGGGCTCTCTGGGGGTGGCAATTTGCCCTCGGTCTGGTGCTCTCGATCTATGTGCATGAGATGGGGCACGTCTCGAGCCTCAGACGTTATGGCATCCATGCCTCCGCCCCGATGTTCATCCCAGGGTTGGGAGCGATGATTCGACTGAAGCAAGGTCTTCCTGACGTCGGAACGGATGCTCGGGTCGGCTTGGCGGGACCGTGGTGGGGACTCGGAGCGGCGCTCGCGTCCTACGGATTGTCGTTCGCATTCGACTCACCGATGCTGGTCGCCATCGCAAAGGTCGGGGCTTGGATCAACGTCTTCAACCTGATGCCGATCTGGCAACTCGATGGGGGACGCGCGTTCCGCGCGCTCGATCGCAGGCAGTCGTGGCTCGCCGCAGGAGCCCTGGGAGGCGCGTGGTTCTTCTCGACGGAGGGGCTCTTGTTCCTGATCGCGATCGTGGCCGCCTTCCGGGCGGTGACGACTCCGAAGCACCAGAAGGGGGATCGCGGGGTGCTCATCTCGTACGTGATCCTGGTCGCCGCGCTGACGGCGCTCGCCTCGATTCCGGTGCCGGGGATGACGGGAAAGTAGCCTCAGCCTTCTCGCTGCCCGTCCCCTCCTAGCTGCGCAGCACGCCGACGACCACTGCCAAGCCACCGATCAAGAGCAAGAGCGAGCCGATCGGCGAGCCCTTCGGCGGGCTCGACTTTCGCTGCCCGGGGAAGTACTTCTCCGCGTAGCGCGCATCGACGTCGTCTCCCGCCGCGATCCATTTCCGCTCGTTCTCGGTGATCAGAGCGAAGTACGCCGCTGCATCCGCGAGCTCGGCGCGGAATGTTTCCTCGAACTCGGTGAGGGGGATGCTCTTATGCGTCTTTCGGTTGGGCGTCTGCATGTCGAGCGCATCCTTCGCCCGCTTCCGGTACGCCTCTTGGACCGCGAGGTCCTTCACTTCCATCGAAGCCTTCAAGTACGCCCGCGTCGCCATCCGCTTGTGTCCCTCTGCGTAGAACTGCTCGGCGAGGACGTCGAGCAGGATCGGATGATCGTGGTGCCCGAAGCGGAGCATACCGAGGAGACCTTTGATCGCGTCCTTGCGCTCGAGGGGCACCTCCAACGCTTCCCTAAATGCCTCAAATCCGTGCTCGCCCGGGCTGCCAAATCGCGGAGTCGTGAGGGGGAGGGTGGCGCGCCCGCCGCGCTCAAAGATCAAGAACTCGACCAACCGAACCTGCACGATCTCGCGACCGAAGTGCGCATCGGGATTGATCTCGATCGCGCGCTTCAGGTCGGCGAGGCCCGATTCCAACTCACCCGCATGAATCTTGAACGTGCCGCGGTTCGCCAGGCTCTCGTAGCGGTCGGGGGCGAGACGCAAAGTGTGATCGGCAAACTGGATGGCTCGTCCGTGGTTACCGAGCTTGTCATAGGCGACCGCGATGTCATCGAGAAGGGGCAAGTGGTCGACGGAGGCCGTGTCGAGCTCGACCGGGAGCTTCTTCGTTCGGTCCTCGATGCGCCACCGGTAGTAGTCGTCTGAGTGCCGGCGGAACTTGCCGGTGATCAGTTCGAGGGAGCTCGGGAAATCGGCGAGTTCCATTTTCAGAGTGTCGTAATCCCAGAGGCAGGCGAGGAGGAGGGGGGAGAGGAGCAAGAGGGGAAGAGCACGCACCGAAACTCGAAGTCGATCGATCATGGAAACTCCTCAGCAGTGACTCTGGACGTGAACCGGAAGTGGCCGCGGAACCGGCGGAGCGGGCAAGGTTCCCGCGAGGTTGAACTTTCTGCCGCGCCCGCTCGGGTCAGCTGTTCCCCCCCTCGACGTGCCGTCATACTGCGGCCCCATGAACGAGCCATCCACCTCATCAGCAGATTCGGCCGCCCCCGAGTCCACCCCTCGGAACCCGCTCGTCGGGGTCTGCCACGGGATCGGCGCCTATCTGTGGTGGGGATTCGTGACCTCCTACTACTTCAAATGGCTCGATGGGGTCTCCCCCTGGGAGCTGCTCGCCTGGCGGGTTCTCGGCGGCCTCCCGGTACTCCTCCTGATGCTGGCGGTGCGGGGAGACTTGGAATCGATCCGCGTGGCGCTCCGCGATCGCGCCACCGTGAAAGCGCTCGCTCTCTCGACTGTGGTGATCGCCCTCAACTGGTTCTGCTTCATCTACGCGGTGATCTCAGGTCGCCTCTCCGAGGCAAGCCTCGGCTACTACATCAATCCACTCATCTCGGTCGCGCTCGGAGTTGTCGTGCTCCGGGAACGACTGCGGAGGCTCCAGGGGGTGGCGGTGTTCCTCGCGGCGGGAGGTGTGGTGGTCCTCACGGTGGGGCAAGGGAGCTTGCCGTGGATCGCGATCGTCATCCCGATCAGCTTCGCGATCTACGGATTGATGCGAAAGCAGATGGCGGCGGGACCCACGACGGGGCTCGCGATGGAGATGCTCGCGCTGCTCCCCTTCATGCTCGCCCTCGAGATCTACCTCGCCGTGACGGGGAAGACGCTCTTCATCTCCGACGGCGAAGTGACGTTCGGGCTCCTGATCGGCGGCGTGGTCACCATCGTGCCGCTGGTCCTCTTCGCAAGCGCCGCGCGGCGGCTGCGACTCGCGACGGTGGGGCTTCTCCAGTACATTGCGCCCACGACCCAGCTGGCGCTCGCCGTACTCGCGTTCGGGGAAGCGTTCACCCGGGCCCACGGCTTCGCGTTCGCGCTGATCTGGTGTGCGGTAGGGGTGTATTCGTTCGATTCGCTGAGGGCGCATCGCGGG
>CALEHF010000324.1 GCA_937876125.1 uncultured bacterium | reverse complement strand
TCGCCGAGCAGATCGATGCTTTGGTCGTCGATCTCCACCACCGCTGGCTCGAGTCTCCATCCGCCGCTTGGGACACCATCACTCCCCCGCCCGCCCCGGCCGCGAGCGACCTCGTCCTCGCGCGTCGCACCCTAGCCGGGCTCGCCGTGCCGAAAACGAAGAAGGGGGCCGAGAACGCGACCTGGAGCAAGGCGAAGAATGCAATTTTGCGGGCGATCGACGCAGAGGATCATCGCGCCCTCGCGAAGAATGGCCTGGTGGAGAAGGTCCTCGAGGGGTCCGCAGAATACGCGAAGAAACCGATCGATTTCGAGTGGGAACGCGCTCTCGAACCGCACCTCGAGGCCGCCAGACATCACGAGTTGACGAGGTTGGTCGAACAGAACCTCGCCAGCCTCGAGCTGATTTCAGAATACGACGGCTGGGAACGAAAGCGTCGCGACACGCTGGGAATCTACGACTTCCAAACGGTCACGCGCCTCCTCGGCGAGGCGTCGTTCACGGCGGAGATGCTTCCCGTCTACGAACGGATCGACGCTCGGATCGATCATATCTTGCTCGATGAGTTTCAGGACACTTCGCTCATCCAGTACGCGGTCCTACAACCGATCCTCGAAGAGCTGCTTGCGGGCCTCGGCGAGCAACGCACCTTCTACTGCGTCGGCGATGTCAAACAGGCGATCTATGGCTGGCGCGGTGGGCGTCGCGCGCTGTTCGACGCGGTCGAGGGACTGCTCGAAGGGGATTGCACCGAGACCAAGTCGATGAGTTGGCGTTCGTCGCCGGTCATTCTCGACGCCGTGAACCAAGTCTTCGAGCAGATCGAGACCGCATTCGATGAGCCGGGCGATGCCGACGCGGCGGCTGAGTGGAGAGCCGCGTTCCCACCGCACCAAGCGGCGAAGAAAGATCTCCCCGGGTACGTCACCTTGGAAATCGCGACCGCCACGAGCGAAGAGGAGCACCTCCCCGGTCGGGAACTTCCCTACTCTCGTGCCATCGAGGCGATCGAAGCGATCCACGATCGTGACCCTCGGCTCACGATCGGCGTCCTGCTAAGAAAGAACGATCGGGTCGGCCCGCTGATCGACCTCTTACGAGAAAAGGAGATCGACGCGAGCCAAGAGGGCGGGAACCCGCTCACCGACTCTGCGGCGGTGAACCGGATTCTCGCGGCGCTCCAGTGGGCAGACCATCCGGCGGATCGCGCGGCTCAGTTCACCGCGGCGAGTTGTCGGCTCGGTCCGACGCTCGGGCTCGCACTGGACACCGATCTCACCACCAAGGCGTTGGCCGCTCGCCAACTGCGTTGGGCCCTTATCGAGGAAGGTTACGGAGCGACCATCCTCCGGCTGGCCGAGGCGCTGGCGCCGAGTTGCAACGCTCGCGAACGGATCCGCCTCGATCAACTCGTCGAGCTCGCACACCGATTCGGCGACGAAACGGGACTCAGACCGAGCACATTCGTCGAGAGGGTGCGCAAGACGCCCGTCGAATCGCCGACAGGATCATCGGTCCAGGTGATGACAGTCCACCGCTCGAAGGGACTCGAATTCGATGTCGTGATCCTGCCCCAGCTCACCGATAGTTGGTTCAGCCCGACTCCGACTCTGCTCGCCTCTTCGTGCAACCCGATGTTGCCCGCGGACCGGATCACCCGCTACGCGAGCAAGGCGACGCGGCGGTTGTGCGCCGAGCAGTTGGAGCCGATCTACCAGAGCCATCGGGCAGAGATCGTGACCGAGGCGATCAGCTTGTTCTACGTCGCGATGACGCGAGCCCGGCACGCGCTCCGGCTCTGGCTCCCCCCCGGAAAACTGAACCGGACCCCGACGTTTGCGCGGATCGCCCGGATCTGCCTCGGGGGTGAGAAGAGCGAGCTCGACGAAAAAGACGAAGAGACGGTCCTCTACTCGAGTGGTGATCCCGAGTGGATCGATCGCTGGCTCGAGGGACGTCCGGAGCTCGAGCGCCCCGCTGCCCCCGAAGACACTCCTGCCTTCGAAGACCCTCCAGCGTCAGAAGGCGCGGCTGCGCCGGTTGGGGCCCCACCGGCGAAAAAAGGTCGCGCGCACCCGTCAGAACTCCAGCACCCCTCGGAAACGAGCGCGACGCCGCCGTCTGGCACCGCGGGAGGGGGAGCCGCGACCGCGCGTCGTCGTGCGATGCGCACCGGGACGACGGTGCACGCACTCCTCGAAGGAATCGAGTGGATCGCTCCGATCGCCGCCGCGGGTTCGATCCTCATCGATCGCGCCCGACGCTCTCGTGCGATGGCGACCCTGCCGATCGAGCTGACTCCGTTCGTGGAGGCGGCGTGCGAGCAAATCGAGGCGGCGTTCGGGCACGGTGCGGCGCGCGCGCTCTACTCGGAGGAAGGTGCCCGCGAACGCTTGGCTGCGCTGGCCGGTGAGACTCCGGAGAGAATCGAGGCCGCGCGAGAGGTCCCCTATGGCTGGATCGAGCCGGGGGTCTCCGGGTCGCTCATGGCGGGAATCATCGATCGTCTCCACCTCGCGTTCGGACGGGACGAAGGGGGGCGCGAACACGTCATCGCTGCAGAGGTGATCGACGCGAAGACCTCACCGCTCGAAGGAGCTGAACTCTCGGAGCATCTGCGCAGGGAGTATGCGGGGCAGCTCGCGGCCTACGCAAAGTCGGTCTCGATGCTCTATGGGATTCCGCCAGAGCGCATCTCGACCTCGATTCTCGCGCTGCCGGCTGGAGCGGTGATTCCGATCCCCCTCGGGCAGTCAGCTCCCGGGCCACTCTGATTCAGGGGACCCTCTTCGGGACCACGCGAAGTGCTGCCGTCACTGCGTGTCTGATCAGTCTTCGCGACGCTTCCTCGCATTGAGAATCGACTCCGCGAACCGATCGAGCTCGGCTCCGATCTGCTGCCGCTCCGCATCACTGAGCGTGAGTGCCGTCGTCTTGAGCATCTCGTTGAAGTGCGCACGCTCCGCGGGTTGGACCGGGCAACCGATGTTCCCCTCGGGGCCATCGCTGCTGGCGAGGAGCTGTCCGCCGGCAGCCAGGATCGCGCAGAAGGGAAGACCCGCGTCCTTGCCACCGGTCATGCGGAGTTTGACTTCTTTGCCGTGGATCATCCGATCGACGTCGATCTTTACCTCAAGAAAATCTCGCGCGAAGAAGGGATGCACCTGATCTCGCCCGAGGAACTCCTCGAGCCGACGACACCAACCTCACCACGGCGCACTGAAGTGAATGAAGACGCGCTTCTTCTTTTCATTCGCATCGGAGAGGGCGGCGTCGAGCACTTGCTTCGCGTCGAGCGGGGTCGCGCGGTACGAGGCGAGCCACATCTGGACCAGGGTGGGGTCGGTGGAACCATCTCTGGCGAGGGCGCGGGCATCACTTCGCTCGATGATCACTGGGCCCCCCTCGGGGCTCCCGGAGGGAGCGAGAACCGTCAGGTAGGGAGCGCTGCCACCACTGACGTCGACGCCGTATCGCGCCGCAAGATCGAGGTGTTGGTTGATCCGCCCCAGGTTCACCTTCACCACTCGATACTCATAGAGAACCTCCCGGGCGAGCGTGCGGTCCTTCTCGAGGAGACGAACGAGCTCCCGAGACCACCCGCACCAGTTGCCACCCCACACGATGAGAACCCGCTGATTCTCTCGCCGGGCGACCACGAGCGCATCGGCGATCTGCGCGCTCGGATCTGCACCCGTTGGAAAGGGCTCCGCCTTGGAAGTCGCCATCGGGGATGCTTGCCCCCACGCGACCGGGAATGACAGGCTCGTCCCAGCGATCACCAGGATCACCAGGATCAGAGCCAGAGCCAGAGCCAAGCCGACCGGCGATGGCCGCCGACGGGGCGCGAGGACTGGGCATAAACGAATCATGCGATCTCCCTTCGAACTGGGAGTGATCTTCCCAGAGTCGGGGCGATGCCACCAGGTCTGTCGCGAGTCGCCCTTCCCCCCGAGGAGCCCTTCGTCCAGAATTCGCGCATGTGGAAACCACGCGTCATCGACACGCACACTCTCGGCGAGCCGACCCGAGTCGTCCTCGATCCGCCTCCGGAGCTGGTCGCTCTTGCGCCTGAGGAGAGGTTCGGCGCCCTCGCCGGAGCTCTGCTCCCTCTCGCCCGTCGGGTGGTGGGGGAACCTCGCACCTCCGACGCAGCGGTCGCTGCGTTCCTCTTCCCCCCCGCTGATCCGAGCCATCGGGCGGCGCTACTCTTCGCGAACGACGTCGGACCCTTACGAATGTGCGTACACGGAATGATCGGTGTCGCTCACGCCCTCAATTTCCGCGGCGAACTCGACCCGGGCACGCATACATTCGAGACCCCCGCCGGCCTCGTGCGCGCCACCTTGTTCGAGGAAGGCGCAGTCGAAGTCGAGAACGTGGCGAGTCGACGCGTGGCGACTACGGTACCAGTCCTCACCTCGGGGGGCCCGCTGCGCGGCGACATCTGCTTCGGGGGGAACTGGTTCTTTCACCTCGACCCCTCCCCCGTCGCGATCGAGCCCGGCAACCTCGGAGCGCTGCTCGCCCTCACTCGTGAAGTGCGGCTCGCCCTTTCGGAAGCGGGGATCACGGGGGACGACGAGGCGGAAATCGACCACGTGGGCTTGTTCGAACCGCGGGACCGCGGCGAGCATGGGTGCGACGCTCGGAATTTTGTCCTCTGCCCTGGAGGTGCGTACGACCGATCGCCGTGCGGCACTGGTATGAGCGCGTGGCTCGCACGACTCCATGCGAGGGGACGCCTCGATCCGGGAGAAATTCGCATCGTCGAGAGCGTGATCGGCTCTCGCTTCTCGGGGCGCGTCTCCGTGAACGAAGCGGGTGAGATCATTCCGACGATTCGGGGCAGCGCAGCCGTCGTCGCCGAACTGTCGTTAGTTTTTGAGGATGCTGACCCTTACCTCGATGGCCTCCCTCGCTGACCCCCAAGAAGAGCACACCGAAAGAGACTGCGAACGAGCCCCGGACAGCAAACGAGCCCCACCTGCGTCTCGCAGGCGGGGCTCGATTTCGTAGAGGGGTGAGACCACCCCGTCAGAGAGCAAGTCTTACGGGCAGACGGGAGGAGTGAGGCACTCCAATCCGCTCGGCGGATCGGGCTCGAAGCCGCACTCCGGGAACGGCGGCGGCGGAGGCGCGCCTCCCGTCAGGAAGGCGACCGCATACACCCCATCTGCGATGTCGAGCGCTCCATCCCCGTTGATATCTGCCGCGAGCTGGCAAGGGGGTTTCGTCCCCGAGGTCGAGACGAACTCGAGGATCAGCACTATGTCCGCGATGTCGATCAGCAAATCCCCGTTCAAGTCTCCGCGCACGAAACGCACTCCACACTCATCGGGAATGCCATCCGCATCTGCGTCGTCGCTCAACCCCATCAAGATATCGCAGGTATCGGAGAAACCGTTCATGTTGCAGTCCTCGGAGACTCCCGAAACCAGATCGCACTCGTCGGGGATCAGGTTGCCGTTGCAATCGCTCGAAATCCCGAAGAAGACGTCGCAGTCGTCGGGGTTTCCGTTGCCGTTACAGTCCGGCACGATTCCTTGCGTGATATCGCAGTCGTCGGGATTTCCGTTGGCATTACAGTCGGACTCGCACGCGTCGAGCATGCCGTTTGAGTTGCAGTCGTTCAGCGCGAGTTCGCAGGCGTCGAGCATGCCATTTTCGTCGCAGTCATCGGCGCCTGTGGCGATGTCGCAGGTGTCGATCTGACCGTTGAGATCGCAGTCCTCGGCGTTTCCGGCCGCGATATCGCAGGCGTCGGGCACACCATTGCCGTCACAATCGACCAAGCCCCCCGCGGCGATATCACAGAGATCGGGGATGCCGTTAGAGTCGCAGTCGTTGCCACCCAAGACGAAGCGCAGGGCAGTTCCGCTCGCGAAACCGTTGGTGTTGTCGAGGGTCGCTCCGACGATCAATTCTCCATCTTCGAGAGCGACCGAGCTCCCCACCAGAGAACCGCTGTGCGGGGTCGGATCGGAGACTGTGTCGAGGAACGCAAAGGTGGTTCCGAGGTCGTCGTAGCGGTGGGCGGCGCCCGCAGCGAACTGCCCCCCGACGGGAGCAAACGGTTCGCCGATCACAACCTCGCCGCTATCCATGTCGACCGACGCACCAAAGTAGCGGTTGGCGCCAGGATTCGGCGACGCGATCGGGGAGACCTCGAGCCAAACTTGACCGTCCCGGCGAAAGGGCACGACCGAACCGGATTCGAACGCACTCGTCGATGCGAACGGTGCTCCTGCGATGATCGTGTTGTTGGTCATGGCAACGGAAGTGCCGAGCAGATCGCCGGCGGACCCCGTCGCGCTCACGAGCGTTACGACCTCGTTCCAACTGGAGCCTGTGTTCTCGAAGATCACCACAAGACCAGCGTCGAGACCCGCGAGAGTGTTCGCCTCGGGTGCGCCAACGATGACGCGGTTCCCGACGATCGCGACCGCGGTCCCGAACGCATCGCCGTGGTCACCGGCGCTCGCGAGGAGCTTCGACTCGTGCTGCCACACGCCCCCGACCTTGCGGAAGATCGAGGCGCTGCCGGTCTCGTTGCCGCCCATCAGATCGTAGGGACTGCCGACGATGATGACGTCGCCATCGATGGCAACGCTCGCACCGAACTCGTCGAACTCCCCCGCGTCGGGGTCGGTCAGAGTGGCGACGTCGACCCAACCGAGTCCGGTGAACTCGAACACGTGGACGGAGCCGGAGTCGACCATGCCGACCCCGTCATCCCTGCGAAGTCCGACGACGAGGGTGTTTCCCTGCATCGCGAGAGACGATCCCGCTTTGTCACCGGCGGCGAGGCCGCTCGGGAAGAGGATCGAGGTCTGGACCCAGTCGGCAGCGACTTGCGAGAAAATGAACACTCCTCCGGCGCCCGGTCCGAACACAGGAAATCCTGGCGCCCCCACCGCGAGGAAGGGTCCCGAGCGCGCGACGGCGAAGCCGTACATCGCACTGGAACCGATGCCCACCGCGTCGACCTCACTCGTGAGACACTGCGCAGAGACGCTTGAGTGGGGAAGCAGCGAGCCGGCCAGTGCGAGAATGACGGCGAGCACGAACAAACGCGAGCGACCGAGGTGTCTGGAGCCATTGGGTCCAGACACCCCTGAAAAACGGAGGGGCACCAAATCTTGTTTGGCGAGCGAAGAAGTCATGGAGCGTGCTCCTGTGTCCCCCCGAGGGGAGACGTTCTCCTCACATCACCCGTCAGCCAACGGACGGTGCGAGGTCTCCTCACGTCCCGGTCACTCGACCGGGGTCCGAATATCGGCCGTCAGTTTGATACACGCAAGCTTGGATACCGAGAGGCTGTCGGGGGCCGTCATCGCTCGAAACTGCCCAACACGCGAGAGTCTCATTGGACCAGAAGAGACCCCATTCGGACGGGCCGAAGGGGAGAGCCTCACGCAGGTGAGTCGAGAACCTGGGTCGAGAAGCGCAGTCCAGAAGCGATAAGGGGGATCGAAAGCCCCCTGCAATCTAAGTTCCGATGGGGAGGCGGTCAAGGTTCGACACGACAACTTCTTCGGGAATCTAGTGCCAGAACTCAGGAAGCGGGAGTGCCCGGAAACGAACCGGACCCCGTCGAATCACCGACGGGGTCCGGAATCGTGCCATCTGCGTCCAGTCGTCCCCGGACGCTGGCGAGCGGTCGGATCAGAATACGGTGTAGGGCAGCTCGACCGATTGCACCTCAGGTGCCGCCGTCGGGGACGCATACAGGAGAATTCGGGCCCGGATGAACTCGAACGGCGCGAGGATGCTCGGATCATCGGTCGTCCCGGTGAAGACCCCCGGACGCTCCGGCGAGACGGGGTCTCGCTCCGCCCCCTCGTAGAGGACTCGGACCAGCGTTCCCGGAGCGAGCGCTCCCACGGGGGTGACCACTGCGGGATCGAACGAGATCGGCCGCGGACGGACGACACCATCCACGGTGACCGCGCTCGGTCGAGTGAGCGCCACGAACGGAGTCAGCCCCGCAGTCTCGAACAGACCGGCGCTCGGATCGGGGAAACCGGACGTTGGGTTGTTGGCGAGGAAACCGATGGCGGACTCGACGCGAATCCGGCCCACGGATGAGGCGGCCGCAGCGATCGAACCGTTCCCGAAATACCCAGAGATGAGGATCGGAGGTGGATTGAGATTCCGCTGTCCCGCCCGTGCGTCGAAGAACGCGCCGCTCTCGATCGCGAAGTTCGCGCGTCCGCGAAGTCGGATCGCGCCCCCCGCACCACTCGAGCCGTTGCCCCCCCCGGTGGCCGACTGAAACGCGCCCCCCCCACGGGCGCTGATCTCTGCGGTTCCCCTGATGTGGAAGTCGCTGCCGGCAGCAATCTCGAGGTAGCCCCCGGCTCCGCCCCCGCCACTCCCGGGTGAGAAGATGGAACTCAGGTTCGTGCCGCCGCCACCACCGGCCCCGCCGGTTCCCCCGGTTTTCAGCTCTAGGGTTCCTCCGAGCACGACGGGATCGGGGACGAAGAAGAGATCGGAGCCGAACGCCGACCCCCCTGCCATTGTGCCCGCGGGGCAACCGCCCGGGGTATTCGCCGAGAAGCCTGCGACGGTGAACCCGGCTCCTCCGGCCGAACCTCCGATGCAGGCCCCGGTTCCGGCGGAACCGCCGGTCGCCACGGTGATCGGACTCGTCGGGATTGGGCTCCCCGGTCCGCCGCCGGGAGGATTGATCAGTAAGAGGGGGAGGGTCGGGGGATATCCCCCCGGAGCGCCGTCCCCAGCACTCGTCAGACTGGCGATTCCGCCGCCCCCTCCGGAACCACCGCCCGGTCCACCGGCACCCCCGACTCCCGGGATCAGCAGGGCGAGATCGGGAAGCCCTCCATCCTGGCCGGAAACATCGATCGAGCCCGCGATCTCGACCGTGCCGGTCGAGAGAAGGACGAGCGGTTCAGTCCCCTCACCGAAGAGGGCATATCCGACCGGAAAATCGAGCGAACTCAACTCGAAGAGACCGCCGCCACTCATGTTGGTGAAGACCACCGCTCCCGCTGAATTCCGGATCGTTCCGTTCGAGGTGTCGATGGTGTAGTCCCCCGCCCCGCCGAGTTGGCTGGGACCGAGAGGACCGTCCACTCCTGTGCCGACATCGATCGGACCGAGCGCGGTCCCGCTCGAGTGGCCGAGAGCACCGGGCTCGGGAAGCGAAGAGGAGAGATCGGCGGCACCCGGCACGAGGAGGGTGACGTTCGACTCGAGCCGCACCCGCCCTGTGGCCCCATGTCCACCGCGCAGCTCATTCACGATGCTGGGACTTTGAAGCCCTCCGAACCCGCCACGGGCGGAGAGCATGCCCCCACTCGAAGAAACTAGCGCGAGGTCACCGGTCGCACGGATGGCGATCGCCCCCCCCGCGCCGCCGCCGCCCGCCCCCGCCTGATTGCCCGGGGCGCCACGCGCGCCATTCCCGCCATCGCAGACGATCGAGGCGGCAACCCGAACCGCTCCTTGGGCGACGAGCTCGAACGCTCCGCCGCCACCGCCACCGCCACCACCGTTCCTCGTCTGGAAGTTCGTCGCCGAGAGCCGGACCGGTGTGGCCCCGCCACCCCCGCCTCCCGAACCACCGCGCAGGATCGAGATCTTAGCGTCACCGTAGGCGGGCCCGCCACGACCTGTGGGGTTGTTGAAACTCGTGAGGGATCCGAAAAAGTCGTTGACCCCATCCTCGCCGGGGACGCTGTGCCCGCCTCCGCCCCCTTGTCCCGCGCGCGGCACGGATACGGTGGTCCCCGCGAGAATCAGTGTCGTGTTTCGACCCCCTTCACCGCCACCGAGCGCACCGTCGATCGCCGGCTGCACGCCGACCACGGTTTGGAAAGAGAAATCGACAGTGACCTCTCCCCCCTGACCGCCCGCGCCTCCGCCGGGCCCCGCAGCGCCTCCGAGTCCCGGTGCGGGTGGGGAGGTCGTGCCCTCAGTTCCGTCCTCGCCGCTCAGGTCGAACACCCCGCTCAGGTCGGCTGCGATGAAGGTGTCGGTTCCGTCTCCCTGGCAGCGAATCACCAGTGGGTTCGAGCCGACGATTTCGATCGTGGCCGCGCTCTCGACGAACAGCGAGCGCAGGTGGATTTCACCGCTGGCCGCTCCGGGCTGACCGGGAAGGAGATCCACCGGCACTCCGCCCCCGACGTCGAACACGGTGCTCGCATCGGTATCGAAGAGATAGCTGCCGCCGCCGACGAGAGCGAGATCGACAGTTCCACTCCCGAAGCTGGTCACGGGGCCAGCACCGAGGGGGGAGGTCAGGAATCCGGCCCCCCCCGCATCCCACAGCGCCGTCGTTTCGGGGTCCGCCTCCGCGGCATCGTCGAACTCCACCACGATCGAGAGGAGCGGATCGAGAGCACTCGCGCTGTTGTCGATGACTATCTGCTCGGTCTGGTACTGGGTCAGACAGTTCGAGGGGGTCCCGAGCGTCGGGAACGGATCCGTTCCCCGGAAGCGGAGGGCCGTCACCACTCGCCCGTCGGCCGCGGGAATGTCGGTCAGGGAATCCCAAGCGAATCGGCGCAGGGACCCTGGGACAATGAATCCAGGAGCGAAGTCGAGCGCGCTCCCCGGCAAGACGGCAAACTCACTCTCGCCGTCGAGAACCGGCGTCGCGGGGAGCCACGTCTGGCCGGTGGGGTCATTCGGGTCACGATACTCAGCCGCGAGTATCCAGCGCGCAGTCACTGGTTCCGAGACTGCGGTGTACAGCACCTCTACGTCCCCGCCGCGCACACCAATCGGCAGGCGGGCCGCGCTGACGTGGAACCCGATGTCGCTGATGTTCGCCGATCCGACATTGATGAAGGCGTAGGGAACTTCGAAGGGGGGAGATTCAAGAATCGCACCGCTCGGTGTCGTCCCGGCGAGCAAGAACTGTAGCAGCGCCGTGGTGCAGAAGTTCGGGAGTAGACCCGGAGGCAGTTCCACCGTCAGTGCTTCGAGTCCCGGCGGCAACAGGTAGGAAACGGTCGGCGGGAGTCCCAGTGTGATCGACGGGGCGAAGGTCACCTGAAGTCCATCAAAAATGCGCACAGAAGTCGCAGTGGCCAAGTTGCGCCCGAGGATCACGACCTCATCGGGAAAAATGGTCAGCGAAGCATCGCGCAGAATCGCGATGGCCGTTCCGTCGGTCCCGATCGCGATCGAGGTGATCACCGGAGCCGCCGTGAACGCGAGGGAGCCCGCGAATTGGGTTCCCGCCCCCGTCTCGACGAACAGTTCGATCGCGCCCGATCGCACCTCCGATGGAACGACCACGGTCAAGGTCGAGGGCGCTCCGAGCCCGGGGACGAACGGATCGACGGTGACATCGACCAGAGCACCAGGGATCCTGATCTCGCCGGAGCCATCGACAAAGTCGACGCGGTTCTCGGTGAGGGTCTGCGAGAAGTTCCGACCCGCGAGCACGAGAACTGTGCCCGGTCTTCCCTCAGCGGGAGTCGAAGAAACGAGCAGCGGCTGATCAGGAGGAAGGTCGAGGGGACAGGGTCCCCCAATCCCACAGGCGAGGGTGCCCGCGGTCGGGTCTCCGCCGCAATCGGGAAAGGGAGGCAAGGGCGCGATACCGCCAGAGAAGAGAAATCCAAGGAGGCCGACCGGGTCAGCGATGTCGATTGCCTCGTCGTCGTTCACATCGGCGGCGGAGTCGCAGGGAAGTGCACCCCCCGAAAAGAGAGCACTGAGGATCAGCACAGGGTCCGCGACATTGATGGCTGCATCCAGATTGGCATCGCCGCGACGAAACTGGAACTGCGCAGCCACCGGGGTATGGAACGCCCCGAAAGAGACGGCCAGGATGCCGACGCTCAGCCAGAGGCGCGAAACCCAATGGATGGGGATTCGCCTCGTCGGCGCGACTTGCTGTGCACATGAACCGCGGGGGGGACTCTCAGAGAAGACATCTCCGAAGAGGGGGAAACGACTGAGCATCGCGAACTCCTTTGGTTTTCGCAGAGAGAACCGAAAGCATCCGTCATGTCGTCGGGGGGTGGGATGCGGGTTCTCGCTACGCCCTCGTGCGACCTCGAGCGAAGGAGCCGAGAGCTTTCCTATCCCAAACCGTATCCGTCGACGTCGCACCGGTCAAGCGCGGGGCAAGTGCGCTCCTCTCGAGATCACTTCAAGGAAGCGCTCTGTCCGTCCCGGAACGACGACTCGACACGCAGAGGACTCGCGGGGGCGCCTTGCGCTCCCCCGCGGGCCCAGTCGTCCGTTGGAGTGCATCGGCTCGGACCCGCGCGACTAAAACGGTTCGCCGAGGCGACGCGGCCAGGAGTCCGGCGGCGCTTGGGGTTCGGGGTCTCCGCCGGGTCGGATGTGATCGAGCAACTTCGCCTTGTCTTGATCGTAAGCCACGCGCCCGTTGACGATGGTGTATTGCGGCAAGGTGAGGTAGTGGAGCAGATCGCCGTCGGTCACGACGAAGTCCGCGTCCTTCCCCACCTCGATCGAACCGATGCGATCATCGACGCCGAGGATCTTCGCGGCGTCGAGGGTGATCGCGCGCACAGCGGCCTCATTCGGCATTCCACCCCGGACGGCGAACGCCGCTTCGAGCGGCAAGTTCAAGAGGTCGCGACCCGCGAGGCCGGAGAGCGAGACTCCGCCGCCAGGAGAGAACAAACTGCCCACCGGGAAGATCGCGAGCGGAACTCCGTGCGCGTGCAGGACCGCAGCATTCTCGATGGTTCCGCCGTTCGGGGTGAGTCGGCGGGTATCGGGATCGCGACGCGCGCGAGGCGTCACAATGACTCGGGCTCGGGCGCGGGCGATGTCGCTCGCGACCAACCAACCCTCTGCCGCCCCGTTGAGCACCAAGTCAAATCCGAACCGCTCGGCGAGAGCACAGAGGTCGCGGATTTCGTTCGCCTCGGTGACCTCTGAGTAGGCGACCCCCTTGTGATCGATCAGTTTCTCGGCGGTCGAGTACAGCCCCCGAATCCACTTTCGATCGAGCTCCTCGAGCGCCGGATCCTTCTTCTTGGCTTCCGCGTGGCGCGCCAGCTCGCGTTTGAACTCGCGGATGCGTTCGAACGCTTCGCGCAGCTTCCGTCGGCCATCGGGATCGCGGTTGGTGTACCGCACCGTGACGAATGGTGAGGTCCCAAGCGCGTGGCCCTCGAGGGTGCCGTACGTGAGCTTCAAAATGTCGCTGCCGCTACGCGCCGTGGTGATGCCGCCGGCGAGGGCGAGGAGCATGTTGAAGGAGTAGGGGTCGGTATCTGTGGGACTCGAAACGATGCCTGTCGAATCCACCGCGACCAGTCCTGGGTAGACGTGATGCCCGTCGACGGCGAGCACCTCGGTCTTGGGTGGTAAGGGGAGGCGTATTCCGATTTCGTGGATCCGCCCGTTCTTCACGAGGATCGTGCCGTCGGTGATCACTCCGTCCGTGACCGTATGAATCGTCCCACCGACGACCGCGAACCAGCGATCATCTTTGGCGTCCTCCTCCTTCTTCTCTTCCTTTGGCTCGGGGGTTTCCGCAGGGGGGGGTTGCCTGCGGCCTCGGTTGCCTCGGCGTCGTCTCGGCGGCGGGGGAGGGTCGTCGGCGCCATCGTCGAGGACACCGCCTTCGAGAACACCGCCTTCGAGGATGGGCGGGGCCGGATCATCCTGCGCACTGAGAGTCGCGCTGAAGCAGCCGACGAGGAGAAACACCCAGACCATGCTCAGCGCAGCTTTTTGGACCTTAAGGTTCATCGTCCCTCCTCTTCCCAGACCCACTCACCGGCGATCATCGTGCGCGTCGCTCGCGTCGCCGCCGCGAATGGATCCCCATCGAGGAACAACAGGTCCGCCGAGCGCCCCTTTTCGATCGAGCCGAGCCGGTCGTCGATCCCGAGAAAGCGCGCAGGGTGCAAGGTCAGCGCTTTGAGGGCGCTCTTTCGCGACAGGCCTGCGCGGACCAGATCGGCGGTGCGCTCGCGTAGCCTCAGGAATTCATCGCGCGAGTCCCCCACCGGCAAGAAGATCAGAAGGGCCCCCGCCCGATCGAGTTCCGCGGGAAGATTGATCCTGTTGATGGTGAGCGGGAGGTTCGTGAGGATCGGTGTGGTGATCACCACTGCCTTTTCTTTTCCGAGTGCTGCCACCATCGGGCGCTGCTCCGATCTCGAGCTCGGCGAGAACACCACAGTGCGATGTTTCTCCGCCGCGAGAGGTTCGTATTCGGCGATCGCCTCGGCGATGTGGAGAACGTTGCCTGCGTCCCGAATCTGGAAGAGGAGCGGCAGCGCGCCGTCCTCGTTCCGCAAGATCGCGACCAAGGGGACCAGCTCGGGAGCGATCACCGGCGGTGTGAACTCTTCTGGGCCCTTCTCCTTGCCGGCAGTTTCAGTGCCGGTCTTGCCAGGACCAGCCTGGCCAGTACCGCTCTGGCCGGTACCGCTCGAATCAGGGTCCTTCTTTGCGTCCTTGTTCTCGCTCTCTGGCTTCTTCTCCGCGGCCTCGGCCTTCTTCTTCGCTTCGGCCTGCTTCTTGTCCCATTCGGTTTTCGCCTTCTCGGCTTTTTCGATCTCCTTTTTCGCGCGCTCGAACCCCTGCGCGAAAACGGTGCGATCGCGACCGTTCCGACTCATTTCGACGGGAAGGTAGGCACTCTCTCGGAGAACGGTCATTTCCCCGTCACGCGGGGGACGCACGACCGCCGCCTGGCCGGGAAAACCAATGCCGCTGGGAACGTACGCCGCGGCGACGATGCCCGCCTCGAGGAACGGCTCGCCGTCGAGTTCGTCCGCGTGCAACTCGTCGAGCACTCGGGCATCGGCGTGGACGCCGGTACGCTGGATCGCGCCGAGCCCCAATCGAGTACGCGCGAGAATAAGGCCGGGCATCACGGTCTCCGACCGAGCGGAGATCCGTCGGGCGCTCGATGGCACCTCGAGGTTCTGGCCGACCAGCGTGATCTCCCCATCTTCGATCACGATCATGCCCGGAGAGAACTCCTCGCCGGAGACGGTGATCACAGTGCCCGCGTCGATGACGAGAGTCCGCCCCGCCGGGCTCGCGTCGAGCGCCGTGCCGAACGAGGGCAGCAAGAAGGCGCACCCGGAGATCAGAAGAGCGAGTCTAGAAGACACGCTGCACCTCCGACTCATAGACAATCTTGCCCTCGATCACCGTGACGATGCAGGAGTTGCGCGGGTCGATCGGATCGCCGGTCCAGAGGACAAAACTCGCTTCTTTGCCCACCTCGATACTACCGAGGTCATCGAGCATCAGCGCTTCGGCGGGGACCTGCGTGATCCCCTTCAGGGCTTGGTAGGGGAGCCACCCGAAGTGGCAAGCCATCGTCGCTTGGAAAGGCAACTCCTCTTGTGGAATCACCGGCGCGTCGGTGTTGATCCCCAAGCGACGGATTCCGCCTTGCCACCAGCGCGCGGCGTTCCCGAAGATGCGGCGTTGGGTGCGATCGAACTGCAGTTGCCGCGGGCCGTTGATCACTCGGATGGACTCGTCTTCGAGGACCAGGCGCGCAACCTTGTAGCCATCGAAAGTGCAGTGATCGAGAACGGTACGGATGCCGAGCCTTCGGGCGAGCATATCGACCGTCGTCATCATCAGTTGGTACCCCTGAGTGTGCACCGACGCGACGAACTTCCGGTCGAAGAGACCGCGGAAGCCTTCGAAGATCGGGTCCAGCACAGGCTTCTCGGTCGACTC
The DNA here is from genome assembly GCA_937876125.1 of uncultured bacterium. Classification (GTDB taxonomy): domain Bacteria; phylum Planctomycetota; class UBA8108; order UBA1146; family UBA1146; genus JAFMMO01. The sequence goes on along the minus strand of CALEHF010000324.1, from coordinate 2,572 downwards.
TCCCTCCTCGAAGGCATTCCAAGCCTTGTGGTACGCCTCCGCCTTCTCGAGAGTCTGCCGGGTGTTGTAATTCATGAACGAGCGGCCCGTGCGGCGGCCCCCGAAGAAGTAGCCTTCGGGGTTGCCCGCTTGTGCGACTTTCACCGATCCGTACGGTTTGATCACCGCCTCCTCGACCGTACCCCCGCCGGTGCGGAGCAACGTGCCGAAGCCGGACATGTTGTTGCCGCTCCCCGGGATGAGAAGCACCGAGGTGATGCCCCCCGCGCGAGCACGCTCCAAATCATCCGACTCGGAAACCACGGACTCGAGCGTGCGGTAGCCGGGGTTCGTGAGGAACACGTAGTCGTGGAGATCGGAGGAAGAGCCGCCGGTGTGGTTGTGGGCGTCGATCGCGCCGGGCACGAGCCAGAGATCGGGCTTGTCGATCACCGTGGCGCCCGCGGGGATCTGGATCGTGCCGACCTTGCCGACCGCGGTGATCTTTCCGTTCTCGACGAGCACGATCGCGCGGTTCACGATGGTGTCGTTCGCATCCATCGTCACCACTTTGCCGACCTTGAAGGCGAGAACCCCTGATCTGGTCGGGCTGGTCGGGCTGGTCGGGCTGGTCGGGCCGGCCGGGCTGGTGAGAACCTGTGCGTGGACGGTCGCCGTGACGCATACGACGGCGAACAAGGCCAAGAAGATGGCGATCTTGACACGACGCAACATGCTGGGGAATCGCACTCGACTCATGGCGACACCTCCTCTCCGTCGATGAGGACCCGTTCCAGGCGACCACCGTCCTGGAAGGGGTGTCCTCGGAAGATCAGTAGATCCCCATCGCGCCCCGGTTCGAGGGAGCCGATGCGGTCGGTGAGCTGGAACATTCGCGCGACGTCGGTCGTCAGAGCTGCAATCGCTGCATCCGCGGCGAGACCGTGATCGACGGCATAGAGCGCACGTGTCGCCAGCGCCCGTCCGCCATCTTCCGCGTGGCTCTGGAATGCGATCTGCACCCCGCCGCGCGCAAGACGATCCGATGGGTTCACGGTGTCGAAACGCTCCACTGCGAGCACGTTCACCGGCACGATCACACCGACCTTCTCCGCTCTGAGGCGTTCGATGTGGACGTGGGAACCGGATCCATCGAGGAGAATCAGGGGGAGCTTTTCCACTTTGAGGAAGAGATCGAGGATCGCCGCAATCTGATCACGCCCGTTCACCTGCACGACCGCTGGAATTTTCTTCTCCAACAGATCGCGGAGCGGCTCGAGGGACGGATCGACGCGCGGTGCCGTCGGTTTCCCATCCTCCCGAGTACTGCGCCGACGGGTGACCTTCGTCTCCGCGGCTTCCTTGCTGATTCGTTTTCCGACCAAGTCGATCGTGAAGCCCATCACTGCGATGGTGCCCTTCAGGGAATCCTCCCCGTCGAGCTCAGCCGCGATGACCGGGTCACCAGGAAGGTCCATATCGACCTCGATGGTTCCAGTGATCGTGGTTCCCTCCAAGGTCGCGATGATGCGATGCTCGACCGGCACCGGCGGGTCGATGACCTTGCCTTCGATGGAGTTCCCGGTCAGGCGCAGAGAGAGCTTACCGGACTGCGGCTCGGGGAGCGGCCCGCCACTCGCGGTGCCTTCCCAGATCCCAGTGACCGGGTCGTCCGCGCGTTCGACGACCTCCTCCACTTTCTCGACCGGCGTCACACTCTCGCCCTTCGCCTTCTTGGCTTCCCACTCGGCGAGTTTCTTCTCGTACTTGTCCCACTGTTCGATGTACTTCTTCCCGCGCCCGAGCTGCCGGACGATCGGATCCACGATCGCGATCGGATCGCCGCTCACCTCGAAGGCGACCGCCGCCACTTCGCGAACCAGGCGCGTGGTGCGGAGATTTCCCCACGTCTTGACTGCCGCGAATGGGGAGCCAGCGCTGGTCAGCGTGTACGGGGAGAGCAGCACAGTGGTAATCCCCGAGCGCGCCACGCGCTGTTCGGGAAGATCGGGCGCTCCGATCAACGCGCCGAATCGGGTGTCCAGATTGGCGCGACCGCGGTCCCCCGCGAGCCCGAGGTGGCTCCGCGCATCGATGAATCCTGGTGTGACGAACGCCGTCGCTCCGGCGTCGATGACCCGGGCGTGGGGCGGGCGCGGCACGCTCGTCCCCACGGCGACCACTCGCCCGTTTTCAATGAGCAGTTCGCCGTCGTGGATCTGCCGCTCGGGGGAGACCCAGATCGTCCCCGCGCGCACGACCGTGGCCGAGGTCGAGACTCCGGTCTTCTCGCCCGCGCGGTACGCAAGGCGCCCGCCGACGATCACCTCGAGGGGGCGCGCCCCGATCATCAGCGGATCGGTGTTCCAGAGCACGAAATCTGCATCATGACCCGGTGCGATCCGGCCGAGTCGATTGCCGAGCCCGAGAGCATCGGCGGCGCCGTCGGTGATCGCCCTGAGCGCGCTCGCGCGATCGAGACCTGCCCGATGCGCGAGCACAGCGCTGAACCGGAGGTCGGTGATCGGACCGCCGCGCGGGGGCCCGAGGACCAGATCGACCCCGGCGCGACGAAGCGCGGCGAAGTCGGGCA
>CALEHF010000323.1 GCA_937876125.1 uncultured bacterium | reverse complement strand
CGATTGCCCGGGAGGCACCGGGGGCGCGCCTCACGATCGTTTCGCTCGAAAAAGCCCCCATTTCCGCCACTCTCTGGCCGCTCTTGATGCGGAACTTCCCCGATCGGAAGATCGTCGATGGGTCGCGGAACTGCTCGAAACGGGCACGTTCGCCCAGGGCTCGGTTTCCCTCAAGTTGTTTGTGGGCAGGGCCGAAGATACGATCGAATGGTTAGAGGGAGGCTTCGACGCTGTGTTCCTCGACCCCTTCTCCCCGGACCGGAACGGAGAACTGTGGACGCCACAGTTCCTCGCAGCGGTCAGGCGACGATCGGCTTCCGGAGCAATTCTCTCGACTTACAGCTCCGCGAGCCGTGTCCGTATTGCGCTGCTCCGCGCGGGGTGGCGAATCGGAATGGGATCTCGAGTCGGCAGGAAGTCGAATGGGACCCTCGCTTCGAAGGGAGAAGTCGCTCCGCCCCTTGCGCCGCTTCACCCCCGGGTGCTCGGACGCCTGGAGCGCAGAGCGAGCGAAGCCGATTCCGAAGATGATCCCGGCGCCCCGCGCCACTCGGTCGCCCCCAGGATGTAGCTCGATGAGACGGATGGGTCGAACAATGCGAAACCTCGTGCATGGCCGGTTCCCGGCCCTCCCAAGTGTGATGATCGTGATGATCGCCCTCAGCGCTGCGTCATGGGCGGACACCGTCTACTTGCGCAACGGCTCCTCGATCGATGGGGTCGTCCTCGGAAAGCACGAGGGGCAGGTGATCATGCAGATCGGCAATCTCGGCAGGATGGAGATCCCTGAGAAGGACGTTCAGACGATTGAGAAGAACGCCCGGACCGGTCCGATCAACCCGGATCGGGGTGAAAAGCGACGCGACAATCCGGTGGGTGACCTCGAGAAGAAAAATGAGCGCGAGGCAGAGGCCAAAAAGGGCTCTCGTGGGCTCACGGTCGAGGACGCCATCTCCCCGGAACTCGAAAAAGAGATCAAGGAGCTCGTCTACGATCTCACACGGCAGCGCTCCGCCACCCGGACGCGTGCGGAACGAAAACTCGCGGATATCGGGAAACCTGCGGTATCCTATGTTCGGGCCGTGACCACTCACGCATCTGAACTCACCAGGATCGCAGCGTTCCGAATTCTGAAAAAGACCCCCGTGGTCGAGTCGACTGAAGCCGCAATCGTCGGTCTGACGGACGAAGTGCGGTTCGTCCGCAAGCTCTCATGGGAGACTCTGCAGGAGATCACCGGCGAAAACTGGGTGTTCCCCTGGGACGATAGCGCGACCGATCGGGAGCGCGATCAGGCGAAGATCAAGTGGACCGAGTGGTGGAAGGTCGAAAAAGCGCGCCTCGAAAAGGAGGCCGAGAAGAAAGCCGCCCGCGACTGATCTCGAAGAGATGTGGAGAGGGGTACGCATGTTCGTCAAATCTGACCATCAATCCGAGGAGCAAGCTCGCGACTCCGGAGGGATCTCTGAACGAAGTTCACTGCCCTACCGCAGGCCAGTTCTCATCGCCAGCCTGGTGATCGTCCCGATCGCACTCATGCTCCTGCTCAGCTCCTCATCCGCCAGGGCTCAAGATGCGAAGCCGGGGGAGAAAAAGCCCGAACAGACCGCTCTCTCGATGTTCACGGAGCCATTCCAGCACACCGACGATCCCGCCTTCGCCTATCAAATTCCACCGAACAAAAAATTCAAAAAGTACACCGAAGTTTGGCGCAAGGTCGATCTCGAAACGCGTCGTGCCACCGGAGTCGCGAACATCGAGAAAGCGATCGAAGCGGAACAGGCGAAGCCCGCTCCTGACGAGATGCGTTTGATTGAGCTGAAGAGTCAGAAGGGGCAGACGGAGCGATTCTACGATCGCACGAAGCTCCTCTTGGAAGTCGAGGGCAACCCAAATGAGTTCATCCGGATCGAGGTTGTCCCGCTCACCACAACGAAGGTGAAAATCGCCGAAAAGAACCCTCGAGCGGCCATCGAGAGTCGTTGGAGCCGGGTCGAAGTCCAGTACGATCAGAATAAGACCACGACGGCTGATCGGAAGAAGAATCGTCAATCCCACTCTCTGATGTTGACCGGGACTCCGGAGAATTCAACGGAGCACGGCTGGTGGCGATTCGAGACCCGTCTGCTCCCTTCGAACGACGGAACCAAGACATTCCAGCTCAGTTATGTCCACCGCATGGACGCCAGCAAGTTCGACAAGAAGACCATGAAAGATGCAGAGATTCTCTCTCGCTTCTTGATCATTCCTTAGAGCAAAGCGGTGCCCCCCCCCGCGCACTCTCGCGTTCGCCGCGCTCGACCGCGAAGGTGGATTTTCGACACCCGATGGTCGGGCTGGCGCAGTCATTCTCTCCCGCTCGACCTTGATGAGAACGCGACTTGTGACGCTCACGCCACGCGCCTTGACAGTGCCGATGCCCTTTGCTACGATCGCCCTTCGCTCGCAGTGATCGCACCCGCGAATGTGTCTTGCCGGTCGTGGAATATCACCGGCAACCGTTCGCGCGGCTCGGCTGCGAGGGATCGAGTCTCCTCGATTTTTCGGCCTGAGAGCCCGAAGATCGAAGAGCACAAGTTCGACGCGCTGGAACTTGATCGAGCTGTCCCTTCCAGAGCAATTGCGCCCGGTCGAGGTGCCCAGTTGAGGTGCCTAGTTGAGGGTGCTGACTGTGGTCAGGCTGCAGGGGAAGTCTTCGTCAAGTTTCTGGGTCGAGGTGAGCGCCGGCGAGGCCTTTGAGAAGGACTTGTGAGCTGGACCACCGAGGGCGCGTTCGACTTGGACTCGGTGTGCAAATCAGGGGAGATCCTCCCGTAGTGATTGATGGCCAACTGGCCGTCCTTTGCCGCAGAAGGGGATCTCGAGGGGGAACGCGTCGCGCGTTCACCGCGCAATCGTTACGTCAGGAACTTTGCGAAGATGGGGAGTGATCCGCGCAGCGTGCTTCGGCGCAGTCTTGCCGAATTTCGAGGGGCGGAGACGGGGAAGAGAGGACGACCACCGGTCCGTTCCCAGCTGAAGGCGGCGCCCAAACGGGGCCCCTCTGGAGAATGATCGGTTCGCCTCCAACGGTTGACGACAGCGGCCACGGTGCCCCTTCGTCCCCTCCGTCATCAGTTCTGCGGCCGCGCAGCGGTCGTGAGACTCACCCTGGAAAGAAGACCGCAGAGCCCCGAGAGGGTCTGATGCGGGCAACCATGGTTTCGGCCCAGCTCGGCTACATTTCCTCGAGAAGAGGAGCTCCCCAGACGAGGAGCTCCCCTGACGAGGGGCGCCTCCAGAGGCGGTTGGAGCAGGGCGGCTTTGAAGTCCGTGAGGAGTTGCGGGGACTCAGTTCCGGCAATTCGTGCGAGTCGGCCTCAGCAGTGAGTCGGAGCCGTGGGGTTCTGATCACTGCGCGCCCGCTCTCTTCGTCTCTGCGAGTTCGCATGGAACGAGTGCTTGCCCCGCCAACGATTTGCTATCGCCGTCCCGATCCCTCACGAGCATTGATCTCTTCCGCGGGCGGCTCTCCCCACGGGCCAATTCGTGTTTCTTGCGATGGTCGGCTGTGGAGGGTTCGTCGCTCTGAGTGTCACTCGCGGCGGTGTGGTTCTGGTATCGGTTCGAAGAGACTCGGGGAGGTCGTGCGTGGTGCTCGGTTCGCTCAATCGATCGCGGTTCTTGGTCCCCGACGGGCGCGGGTCCTGTCATCTGGGGACGGTGGACCGGTGATCAGAGGCACGGCCGATGGCGCCCCGCTTCCCGACGATCGCTCCGATGGGGTGGCAGCATCGGGTTCACCCGAACTCGTCTGGGAGCAATTCAGGAGCATCTTGCTCGAACACTTCGGGGCGGATCGCACCGATCGCTGGTTCGGGGGACTCGTTGCGCGAGAGATCGACAGCGACGGTTGGCTCGTGCTCGGCGCTCCGAATGCATTCATCGTCGAGTGGATCGAAGACACCTATCGCGATCGTCTCAACGAGATTGCGGCTGGCGAACTCTCCCTCCCTGGCGTCAGGTTGGTCGTCGAACCCCCGCGTCTGACGCGTCCTGCCGCCGTGGCGAGCGACGAGCACACTTCCGATGAGTCAGCTCACTCAGACGAGAGACGAATGCGACCGAGTGACCGGCTCGCTAGAGCGGGGCAGAGCGGCGATTCAGACCCACGAGGGGCATCTCAACAAAAGAGCACCGCGGCACTTCCAGCGTCGCTTCGAGATGTCAGCCCGAACCTCACCCTCGATCGGTTCATCGTCGGCTCGTGCAATCGGGTCGCGTACAGCGCCGGAATCCAAGCGCTCGAGCACCCCGGTGGGACCTACAACCCGATTTTCGTCTACGGCGGTTGTGGCCTCGGCAAGACGCACCTCTTACAGGGGATTACCCGCGAGTACTTCCGCCAGGGTGAACGGCGGATCCGGTACCTCCCCTGCGAAGGCTTCGTGAACCGTTTTGGACTCTCCGTACGACGGCGCGAAATCGACAAGTTCCGCGAACGATTCCGCTCGTTGAAGGTCCTTGTCCTCGATGACATCCAAGTGCTCATGGGGAAAGAACGAACTCAGCTCGAGCTTCTCGAGACGATCGATCGCATCGCTGCGTCGGGGGGGCAGGTGATTCTCGCGAGCGACTGCCGACCCGCGGAACTCGAAGGGGGAGCAGAGAAACTCCTCGGACGTTTCATCTCAGGGCTCGTCTGTCGGGTGACCGAGCCAGAACTCGATACGCGATATGCAATACTTCGACAGGAGGCCCGCGCGAGCGGCGTTCCAGTTGCGCCGGAGACGATTCTCCACCTCGCGGAACGTTCGATCGGCAATGTGCGCGAATTGATCGGCACGTGGGTTCGCGTCCTGGCTCACGCTTCCCTCCTGAGAGAGCCGATCACTCCACAGCTGGTCGAGGACATTCTCAGCGAACGATCGGCGGGGGCCGGACGCATTTCGATCGACTCGATCATCGAAGAGGTGGGCCGGCGTTACGGTGTGCCCCCGATCGAATTCCGCGGCCGTAGTCGCAGCCGAACGATCAGCCTCGCTCGACACGTGTCGATCTACGTCGCGAGGGTTTTAACCGAGTACTCCCTCGGCGAGATCGGGGAGGCCCTCGGTGGCCGGCGCCACGCGACGACGAGCGCCGCCTACCGGAAGATCCAGAAGCAACTTCTCACAGACGAACAGCTGCGAGTCGAAGTCGAACGCTTGATCGCGGTTCTGCGGGGCTGAGGCTTCGGGGTGCTGCGCCGACGATCTCACCGCACTCGGGCTTCCCACTTCCGGTGAGACGCCCCTTCGTTCAAACTCCGGTGGCGAAGCAGCCCTCCGAACCCTGTTGGCTTCTCCCTCGACTGCGCCTTCGGGGGCGGGACTGTTTGGACGGGGATTTCTGGGACGGGGACTTCTGGGACGGGGACTTCTGGGACGGGGACTTCTTGGACGGGGACTTCTTGCTCGAGCCGGTCACCGTGCTGCGCGGCGTGGGGCCACGACGTGCCGAGCGCCTCGCAAGGCTCGGCATCGCGCGAGTGGGGGACATGCTCCACCATTTTCCGGTGCGTCACGATGATCTCACCCGTCGCGTCCCCGTCTCACAGATCGAAGAAGGGCGAGCGATCACGCTGCACGGAACCGTACGTTCCGTCGAGTTCAAGGGCGGCACACGCCCTCGCTTTACCGCGGTGCTCGATGTGGATGGTGAGCGAGTCGCCCTCGTCTGGTTCGGTCCAGAGAACCGCGCGCCTCGCATCGGGCCCGAGTGGATCGGCTTCGCGACCGGGGTTATCCGTCGGTATGGCGGACCCCAGCTCGTGCACCCCCGACTTCACCCCACAGAAGATCCGACCGAGCGAGCGCCGGGTCACAATCGGCTGCGCCCGGTTTACCCGACCACCGAGGGAATCGACGGCGAAGCGCTGGCTCGTTGGATCTCAGATCTGTGCAGCGATCCACGGCTCGCGCTCGATCACCGTTGGCCGAGTGGCAGTTTGTCGCACGGTGGGAAACGCACCATCCTCGAGGCTTACCGCGCGATCCACTTTCCTGAGTCCCTCGCCGAGCGATCGATCGCTCTCGCCTCCCTCGGGGAGTGCGAGTTGTTCCTCTTCTCGTTGCGCCAATTGAGGCGGCGGGCACTCAGGGAGGAGCAACGCGCTTTAGTGATCGAAGTCACTGCCGAGATCGACGAGCGGATCCGGGGGCGGTTTCCGTATCGCCTGACCGGTGCCCAGAATCGCGTCGTCGGTGAACTGACCGAAGACCTTGCGCGCGGTTACCCGATGGCACGGCTCGTCCAGGGAGAAGTGGGGAGCGGAAAAACTGCGGTCGCGGTGTACGCCGCTCTCGCCGCGATCGCAGCGGGAGTCCAAGTGGCACTGCTCGCGCCGACCGCTCCCCTCGCTCGGCAACATCACGACACGTTCGCGGAGTTGCTCAAAGGCGCGCGTGTGCGGTCGGAGCTTCTCATCGCCGGTTCAGATCCCAGCCGCAGCGTTCGCGATCAACTCGCCAGTGGTGAGTGTGAACTGGTCGTGGGAACCCACGCGCTCCTCTCCGCCGATGTCGAGTTCCGTCGGCTGGGGCTCGTGATCGTCGATGAAGAACAGAGGTTCGGCGTCGGCCAGCGCCGCGCACTTGCGAAGAAGGGTGAGGGCGTGCATCGGCTTCACCTCTCCGCGACGCCGATCCCGCGCACTTTGGCGCTCGCGTTGGTCGGAGACTTCGAGTTGAGCACGATCGACGAACTCCCTCCCGGTCGGCAACCGGTCAAGACGCACCGAGTGGCTCCCGATCGGTTGGAGGACTCCTTCGGATTCATCGCGAAAGAGATCGAGGCGGGACATCGCGTTCTCTTTGTCGTCCCTCGGATCGACGACGATGGTGAGGATGAGGGGATGTGGGTGGACGCGGTTCCCGAAGGAGTGTCTCTGCTTTCAGAGAAAGGCCTCCCGTCGGTGACCCGCCTCGCGGCGCAGTTACGGGAGAGCCCCCTCGGCAGATTTACCGTCACCGAACTCCACGGTCGTCTTCCAGTCGCGGAGCAACTCGCGCGTGTCGCTCGCTTTCGCACGGGAGAGGCCCCCCTTCTGGTGGCGACAACCTTGGTCGAGGTGGGTCTCGACGTCCCGGGGCTGACCGTTCTCTGGATCGAGGGGGCCGATCGGTTCGGGCTCTCTCAACTGCATCAGCTGCGCGGTCGTCTGGGACGGCGGGGGGAGGAAGCGTGGTGTTTTTTCACGGTCACAGAGGGAGGAGAGTCAGCAGACGAGCGGCTCGAGGCGTTTCGCACCAAAGCGGATGGGTTCCAGCTCGCCGAAGAGGACCTCCGCTTGCGCGGGGAAGGAGAGACGATTGGCGCCCGGCAGACAGGATTCTTGCCATTTCGACTGCGCCATCCCCGTGAGGATCTGCGAGATCTGGACACGATCCGCGGCCGAGCGTCGAAGTCACTCGCAGGAGAGTTGGACCCGGTATGGGCCCGTCTAGAGCCATTTTTCGATCCCGGACGTGCTGCCCAGCCGCCCCAGGCTTGAGCTCGGTGGAGGTCCCAAACCCTCATCCTCCCCTGCTGCGGGGGTCCGTTTCCGGTGATCTCGAGGTGCGGGCGCCCTTGTCAGTTTGAAGTCGCGAGGTACAATCGACCCCGTGGCTGGCGAAGCTCCGCTCTCGACCCGACTTCCGTCGATTCGGAGTTTTCGCGACCGAAAGGGGAGGGGAGATCGGCCGGGGGGTCGTTCTATGGGACCTTCCCCGCTTGATCAGCTCCTCTGCTCAAGACGTTTCCACACCACTCCTGGCGCGAAGCCGAGGGGATCCGCTCGAGTGAAGTGGAACCACTGGCGTGCGCCAACTGTTCGAACGACGTGTACGGCTCTATTCGATGGAACGGATGGGGCTCCGATCTAGATCTCACGGTTGGGCTCGGCCGCGTGGCTGAGTTCCTGCCCTCGGAAAAAGCGATCCACGGAAGGTACGGTTCGAATGAGCAAGCAAGGATGGATGACGCTGCTCCTGGGCGTCGCACTCGGAGCGAATGTGATTCTCGTCGGCGCGCTCGTCGGCGGAAGCCCCTCGCAGACGGCCGAAGGGCAGTCCGCGAACGGAACCAACGGGTTTCTGATGACGACCGGCGTGCTGCAAGGAAAAGGCACGTCCGAAGCGCTCTACATCATGGACACGAACAACAAGAAGCTCGCAGTGTATTTCATGAACAGCAACCGTCTCGAGGTCATGGCGATCCGAGACATGCAATACGACCTGATTCCTCAGTCCTTCTCTCCTAAGGGCGGTAAGCAAGACCCGACCGTCAAGGATATGAAGGAAGGCGTCAAAGGAGGATAGCCCTCCCGCGCTGGATCCGAGCGCCGATGGGATCCATTCGATGGATCAAGAGCGACTGAATAAGCAGATCGACTAAAAAAGCAGATCGACTAAAAAAGCAGATCGACTAAAAAAGCAGAGCGACCGAATTGGCAAATGCGACCGGAACCCCCGGGGGGGATCAACCGGATCCCCAATGGCCTAGCTCACGGAATGACGAAGGAGAGAAGCATGGGCAATATGCTGAGCTTCGAAGAGGCGATGTCGGAGCTGGGGCTCGGTCGCGAAGAGCTCGAGAACTTGGCTGCCAGCGGTGAGCTGCGCGGCATTCACGAGAGTGGTGAGATCCAGTTCAAGTCGGAGGAAGTGTCGGCGCTCAAGCGTTCGCGCGACACCGAGCCGACGGTGGTTCTCTCCGAGAGCGAAGTCTCTCCGTTCGATATCGGCGATGAGTCGCCGATCGATCTCGAGAACCTGTCGAGTGACGAGACTGTCCTCAACATTGAGGGCTTGCTCGAAGACGACGCGGACGGCACCACCCCGATTCCGGGAATGGGCGGGATCCTCGAAGATGACGAGCTTGAGATCGGTTCGATCGGCGAGGACACGGTCCTCGACACCGACGGACTCGAGCTCGACGACGACTTCGATCTCGGTTCTGATGACGACACCGTCGCCGCTGGTACCGACGACACCTTCCTCGCCGGAGGTGGCACCCAAGCGATGCAGATCATTCAGAAAAAGGGCAGCCCGATGATGACGGGCGTGCTCGTCGCGACTCTGCTCGTGATGCTCGCCCCGGCCGCCGTGGTCCTGAACCTGATCGCGAGCCCAGAAGGGGTCTACCCCGAGTGGGTGGAGAAACTCACCATTCTCAACAGCGTATTCGAGTCAGTCCTCGGAATGTTCTAAGTCTGAGTTCGAGACCTTTTGAGTCTGCGAGTTTGAGACCGGAGAAGCCTCTCACCCCTCAAGGGGTGTGAGGCTTCTCCCTTTTGCCGGAGGAATGCGACTTTTGACCCTCGAGACGCGCCCTTCCCGCCGGTATAGCTCTCTGAATCCGTGCCGGAGCCCGCCGCTCCCCCCACCCGGCTCCTGCCCTCGCCGGCGACCGGGAGCCGCCATCGGAGAACCTCGGACGAGTCTTGCCCGATTCCTTTTCTTCCCCCTTCCTCTGTGGCAGAATCCCGCCTCTTCACCGTAACGGATCAGTGCGGACTGCACGATCGAGCTCGGACGAAGAGCCGTATGGGGGGGGCTCGCCGCAATTCCTCTCTTATTTCAGGATTCTGAGCACGCCGTAGCTCTTTGGGCCGCTCTTCTGCGGACCCAGAGGCGGATGCCGATCTCCCGAGACCGGTTTCCGCATCAGCCGAAGGAAGGTCTGATCCCATGCTGACTTCGATTTCGCACCGCTTCACTTCGAGGACGCTTCTCCGCTTGAGCGCTCTCCTGGTCGTGGTCGCCACGCTCCCCTCCTGTGTCCCGTACGTGAAGTACGAGGACGCGATCGCCAAGTTGAATCGCACCGTGCAGGTGAACCAAGATCTCGAACGCCGGATGCGCGACGCGCAGATCGACGACAGCGCGATGGGGGGCGATCTCAAGGCGGCGACCGCCCGCATCGGTTCACTCGAGGCGGCGAACAGCTCGCTCGAACTCGATAATGCGAGACTCCGCGCGGAGATCGAAACGCTCAACGAGTTGCGGGAGGGGCTGGTGGCCATCGATTTTCCAGATACTCCCCTTGAGGTGAACAGGGATACGGGCGGGGTCATTCTCCCGAACGACGTACTGTTCCCGGCCGGCAAGTTTCAGCTCCGCAAAGAAGCGACTGCCGTTCTCGATCAACTGTACGGGCTCATTTCGAGCAAGTACTCCGATCGCATCATCTTCGTCGATGGCCACACCGATAACACGCCGATCAACAGCTCCGCCAAGGTGAACAAGGACAACTGGGATCTCGCGTCCAAGCGCGCCCACGCGGTCTTCGCCTACTTCAAGGGGAAAGGGATCCCCGAGACGCAGATGGTCATCACCTCGCGGGGCTATGCGCAACCGGTCAGCAACGTCGACGTCAATTCGAAGGCGGGACGCTCCCAGTGCCGCCGCGTCGAGATTCGGATTCGGGAGTCGTCCTACTAGGATGCCGGATTCCTCGGAGCGGTGCCCCCCCGGCGGCGCTCGGCCGGATGAAGAGCCCGCGGGAATCCCCGCGGGCTCTTCGTCTCTTTCTGAAGAGAAGACTGCTGAAGAGAAGACTGCTGGAGAGTCGATCGGTGGAGAGCCGAGTTCTGGCCGCACCGGTTGGGCACCGCGACCGCGCGCAGAGATTCTTGCCGAGCTCACCCAGAGAGGCTTCCAATTCAGACGCCGTCTCGGTCAGAACTTCCTCTTCGATCCGCAGCTCCTCGAGGCTTTCCTCGACGATGCGGGGGTCCGTGAGGGGGAACGGATCCTCGAAGTGGGGACGGGCGCTGGAACGCTGACGGAGCGCATGCTCGAGCGCAATCTCGAGGTGATCACCGCCGAGATCGATCCCATCCTGATCGATTTTCTGGCTTCCCGTGGTGCCCATCCGCGTCTCACGGTGGTGGCAGGGGATGCGCTGGGAACCAAGGAACGGCTTTCTCCAGCTTTGCTCGAAGCTCTCGGCGACGACAATCGCCCCTACCGCCTGGTTGCGAACCTGCCTTACGCGATCGCGACCCCTCTCGTCATGAGGCTTCTGGCCCACGATCCGCGTCTCGCTGGGGTGGCTGCCTTAGTTCAAACCGAGGTGGCTGAGCGCTGGATCGCGCGTCCGGGAGGAAAGGAGTTCGGCCCCGCGGCGGTCCTCTTGGAGGGGTTTGGGCGCGGGAAGATCACCCGTCGCGTGCCGGGCCACATGTTCACCCCAGCGCCTCGGATCGAGTCCTCTTTCTACGTCTGGGAGCCCGCTCTCGGTATCGACCGGGGACTGCTCCCCGGCCTCCTTGCGTTCACCCGGGGCCTGTTCCTCCATCGTCGGAAAATGCTGCGGGCCATTCTCCGGGATCGCCTGGTGGAGACCGATCCGAGGTGGGCGAGGGCGGGGGTCAATCCGACGCAGCGCCCCGAGGAACTCACCGTCGACCAGATCCGTGCACTGCACTCTGAGTGTGGGGAACAGCAGTTTCCGCCAGGATGTTGACTTTCCGACCAGAGCTGGTGGCACCTGCCCCCGGTGAACGGTAGCATCCGGGCTGTGCGGGGCAGATCGCACGATCCGATGAGGTCGAGGGTTCCGTTGCCCCCTGCTGTTTCTTAACGGGTGATGAACAGTTTTTCATGGGTGATGAACAGCGAACCTGAGGCGGTTTTCCCTGAGAGCGGTTTCTCGGAAATCCGTGGAGAACAATGAATGGCGGGATTGGGGAGCGCGGATCGCGAACGCGTACGCGAAGCATCACCGATCGAACAGGTCATCGCTGATTATGGCGTCTCGCTGAGACCCGACGGGCGGACGTTCAAGGCTCTCTGCCCCTTCCATAAAGAAAAGACTCCTTCGTTCAAGATCGACCCCGATCGGAGCACATACCGCTGCTTCGGTTGTGGTGAAGGAGGCGATGTTTTTTCGTTCGTGGAAAAAATGGACAGCTTAGATTTTCGCGGCGCCCTGTCGCTCCTCGCAGAACGGGCGGGGATCGAACTGACGGGACGTCGCGGCCCCTCGCCGCGCACCGATGAACGCGACGCAGACCGGCAGCTCGCCGCGTGGGCGGCGCGATGGTTCGCCGATCGATTCAAGGGGCAAGAGGGTGCAGCGGCGCGCAGCTACCTGCTCGAGCGGAAGTTCAACGATGAGCTGAACCGTGCGTTCGGCGTCGGCTACGCTCCCCCCGGGTGGGGTGGATTCACCGATGCGATGCGTGCGGAATCCCTCGACCTGGATCGCGGGGTGAGGCTCGGGCTCTTGAAACGGTCCGCCGAGGGGCGCGTCTACGACGCGTTTCGGCAACGAGTGATGTTCCCGATCCGGGACACCCGCGGTCAGGTGATCGGATTTGGGGGACGCCATCTCGAGCTCGCTTCCACCGACCGGATCGATGCGCAGGATCAAAGGGGCGGCGACCCGCCTCCGAAGTACATTAACTCGCCAGAGTCGGAACTCTTTCACAAGGGCGCCGTGCTCTACGGTCAATTCGAAGGCCGGGCATCGCAGCGATCGACGCGCCACCTCCTCCTGATGGAGGGGTACACCGACGTGATGATGGCGCATCAACACGGATTCGACACCGCAGTTGCCACACTCGGTACTGCGTTGACCGCGGCGAACGTCGAGCAGATTGCGCGCATCGCTGACCGGGTCACCTTGGTCTTTGATGGCGATCGGGCGGGAATCGAAGCCGCACGGAAGGCTGTGGTGCTTTTCGCATCGCGAAAGATCGAGACGCGAGTCGTGATGCTCGCCGAGGGGGAAGATCCCTGCGAAATGCTCATGGCTCCGGAAGGTCCCGAACGATTTCGAGCGAGGATCGAGGGCGGCAACGAGGCGCTCGATTTTTTCTTGGAGCGCTGTTTCGACGGGGAAGACCCCCAAAGTGCGGGGGGACGCGACCGCGCGTCGCGAGCGTTCTACGAGTTTGTGGAGCAGCTCCCTTCGGTGATCGTGCAAGGGACAGCGCTCGAGCGCCTCTCGGGGCGGGTCGGGCAACCCTTCGGGCGCATCGAACGCGATTTTGCCGACTGGCGAAACCCGCGCATCGCTCGACGAAGGTCGGTCTCGGATGACGAGAGCGGCGCGCCGGCGGTGGGACAACTTCTTCCCCATCAGGAAGAGGGAATCCTGGTCGCCGCGCTCGTCGGAGCTGCGGAGGCGGCGGCGGTGTTCCGCCTTGCGCCTCCGGCGCGGTTCACCGATCCACTCCTCGCGCGGATCGCGAGTCGAGTGCACGAGGAGGGGCATGAGATCGATCCCCTGGGGATCGAGTCCTCGGCCGAGAAACAGAAGCTGCTGGAACTGATCGAGCGGCGGAACGAGTTGAAGATAGACGAAGAGAGTGCACTGCGCCTCCTCGTGGAGTTGGTCCGTCGTCGTCTCCTAGCGCTTGCGTCGGCTCTCGATGATGAGCGGCGCCTCGCAGATGGAGCGACGGATGATTCCGTACTGATTCGGCGGGTCATCGAGATCCGTCGCGCGGGAAACGAGCTTGGAGCTCGTCCCCCGCAGCACCCTGAAGCGCTCGTCGAGATCCTCGACCGCTTCGAGTCGGGCCCCAAGGAGTAGGCCGATTCGAGTACGCAGGTCAGGTGAGACTCTTTCGAGATTGACGGCGCTTCGGAACAGAGACCAGGGATACAAGGGTAGGAGTACCGAATGAGCATTGATGTCCACGAGGAGTGGGACATCCATGGCACCGAAGCTCAATCTGAAGCCATGTGGGAAGAAGCCGCCTTTGAAGGCGGCGAAGACCAGGCGATTGAGCTAGAGGATGCGGATGAAGAAGAAGTCGAAGAAGAAGCCGAAGAAGACATCGATGAGGAGGAGGGGCCACCCGTAGATCCGCACGATCCGGATGATCGGAGGCCTCTCGAAGAGATCCCTCGAATCGCTTCCGGTACCGATCGTTCGTCGGGTTCCAAAGAGCGCGTTACGATGAAAGAGGGCATCCGTCGGTTGATCGAAACCGGCAAGAAGGATGGCTACATCACGTACTTGAGCTTCAACGGATTCTTCCCGGAGGAGTGCAACACCCCCGAGCGCATCGACCTCGTGTACGACACGCTCGAGGAGCACGAGATCGAAGTACGGGACGATCCCGTTTCGATCGATTCGCTCAGCGGCGCCGATGATTCGGGAGACGAGAAGATCGACGACCCGGTGCGGATGTATCTCACCCAAATGGGTGAGATCCCTCTCCTGACCCGGGCCGAAGAGCTGCTCTTGGCAAAAACGATCGAAACGGCGCGGGACCGCTACCGTACTTCGATCTACTCTTCGGGCCTCTGCCAAATGCAGCTGATCCGCCTCTGCCAGGAAGTGCTCTGCGGCGACCAGTCGATCGACAAGGTGATCAAGCTGACTCCGAGTTCGGGCGAGCCGAGTCGCGAGGACATGATGCAGCGGATGAGCCAGAACCTGGCGACCATCGAGCGCATGTTCCAGGAGAACGAGGCGGAGTTCGAGAAGCTCTACAGCGGCAAGTTCACCGACCGTTACAAGGAGCGCTTGCGGGAGAAAATCGTCAACCGCGCGAAGAAGATCGGTGTGCTCCTCGGGGAGTTGGTCTTCCGTCGCGAGATCCTCGACAATATGCGCGATCGTCTGCGCGGTCACCGTGCGAAGCTACGCACCCTGGTCGAGAAGCAGAAGCGCCTGAGTCGGTCGAAACGCCCGAAGAAGGCGGACCAGGATGAAATCGGTGAACTGACCGCCCAGATCGAGTACCTCGAGATGGATGCGTTCGAGTTCGCGGAGCCGCTGATCATCCGGGTCGTCGCGATGAACAAGTGGTTCGCCGAGTACGAGCAGGCCAAGCGGAAGCTCTCTGCCGGCAACCTGCGCCTCGTGGTCTCGATCGCCAAGCGCTATCGCAACCGCGGTCTCTCCTTCCTCGATCTGATTCAGGAGGGGAACACCGGTCTGATGAAGGCGGTGGAGAAGTACGAGTACCGGCGCGGCTACAAGTTCTCGACCTACGCGACTTGGTGGATTCGCCAGGCGATCACCCGATCGATTGCGGACCAGGCCCGGACCATCCGGATCCCGGTGCACATGATCGAGACGATGAGCAAGGTGCGGAACGCGACCAAGAAGCTGATGCAGAAGCTCGGCTACGAGCCGAGCATCAAAGAGATTTCGCAAGAGCTCGATATTCCCGAAGAGGAGACCCGCAAGGTTCTCAAGATCTCGAAGCACCCGATCTCGCTCGATCGCCCGATCGGCGATTCAGACGACGGGTTCTTCGGCGATTTCATCGAGGATGTCACCGCGGAGTCGCCGATTCACACGGCGACGCATGAGATGCTCAAGGAGCGTTTGCGCGAAGTGCTGAAGACGCTGACGTACCGCGAGCGGGAGATCATCAAGCTCCGATACGGGCTCGAGGACGGGTACACGTACACCCTCGAGGAGGTCGGAAAGATCTTCAAGGTCACCCGGGAGCGCGTCCGCCAGATCGAGGCGAAGGCAGTGAAGAAGCTGCAACACCCGATCAGAGCGCGTCACCTGGAGGGCTTCTTGGATCAGAACCCCTAAAGATCACAAGATGTGAGCCGAATGGCTCGCAGAGCACTGGCTCACACTTTGAGCTTCTCGGGCGAGGCCCGCTTCGACTCCGGTCGAAGCGGGCCTCGCGTTTTCTTGGACGGGGCCTGTTCTCGAACGGGGCCCGGGCCAATTCCGCAGTCTCGGCGAATGGTCCGCTTGTTTCTCCACTTCCGGGGGCGGTTCCGCTACATTCCACACACTCTCCAAGGAGGTGCGCGTGGGACCGGAACTGAAGCAGCTGCTCCAATTGCAGCGAATGGATGGGCGCCTCGAGCTTCTGCGGCGCGAGCTGGAACTCAGACCGCAGATGCACTCCGTCAAACAAGAGCGCCTCGACGATATCATCGCCAAGAAGGCGGAGATCCATGAGATGCACAAAGATATCCAGCGAAGGATTGACCGCATCGAACTCGAGGGGAAATCGATCGACGAGAAGGTCACCGACAACCAGACCAAGATCGGTAACGCCACGACCAACACCGAGTACCAAGGCTTCCAGGCTCAGATCGCACGGTTGCACACGGAACGAGGCGTGGTCGACGATCAACTCCTCGAGATTTGGGAGGAGATGGAGGAGGCGAAGGCTCTCGAGAAGCGCGCCGATGAAGCGATTCAAGAGCAGCGCTCGATCGTCGAGGGTGAGCTGGTCGGGCTCGAAAAGGAGCTCGCTTCGATTCGAACGGAAGCAAAGGGGATCCTCGTCGAGCGCGATGCCTTGCGCGAGAAGATCAACTCCGAGTTCCTCGAGGAGTACGACGCTCTCTTCGCTCGCTACAAGCAACGTAGCGTCGTTCCCGTCGACATGGGGATCTGTGGCGGTTGCAACATGTCTCTCTCGCCGCAGACGAGAGCGGACCTCAAGGGGGACGGTGTGATCCACTGCAACAATTGCCGTCGGCTCCTCTATCCCGCCTGAAGCTCACCACGATTCAAGAGGGGCTCCCTTCATGATTCGGATCGCATCCCTCCTCATCCCTCTGGCTCTCCTCACGATCGGCTGCGCTTCCTCTGCATGGGACGGCACCGTCGATCGCTGGGGGACACTTCGCCAAGTGCTCCGGGACGGGGACGTCTCCGGCAAGGTTCGCCTCGAGAGTGTCTGCACCCCCTTTACTCACGGCATCGGTGCGCTCGCGGGGCTCGAAGGCGAGATCGCCATTCAGCGCGGCTTCCCCTTCGTCAGCCGCGCCACTTCGCCGGACGGATCGATCGCTCGCTCATCGATCGCCTCTGGAACGGCGGCGGGGGACGATGAGGCCGCCTTCCTCGTGGTCACGGAAGTCTATGCGTGGCGCGAGACTCGCTCCAAGCACCTCCTCGATGAATCAGGACTCAAAGCGTGGATCGAAATCGAGATCTCCGGTACGGAAGTCTCGTTCGCTCCGGTCGTGCCCGTGCGAGTCGAAGGGGTGATGGAGTGGAAGGGTCACGTCCTCGCTGGGCACTGTCCCCGGAGCAAGCAGCCTCTCCGCCCGGGCACTTCGCAGCCGATCCCCGCCGCGGGGAGACCTGTGAATGACACGGTGCTCATCGGCTTCTTCACCACACTTCCCCCCGGCGAGATTTCCCACCACGGAACTGCATTCCATCTCCACGCCCTCGATCTCGACACCGGAGTCGTCGCCCACGTCGATGAATTCACGATCGGGGCCGGAGCGCGGTTGTTCCTCCCGGCGATCGAGGGACCGACCTCCTCTTCCAGTCAGTGATCCGTTATTCTCCTCGGACGGTGAGTGGGGGTTGCGATCGCGTCGTGGTCTTCGGATCACGCCGAGGAAAGTCCGAGCTCCAAAGGACAGGGTGGTGGCTAACGGCCACCGGGAGTAATCCCAGGGAAAGTGCCACAGAAAATATACCGCCGGGGGAGCGATCTCCCGGTAAGGGTGAAATGGTGAGGTAAGAGCTCACCGCGGAGTGGGTGACCACTCTGGCAGGGTAAACCCCACCTGGAGAAAGACCAAACAGTGGCGAAGAGGTCGTCCGCCTCGCGGGCTCCGGCTCATATGCTCGGGTAGGTCGTTCGAGGGGCCCGGCAACGGGTCCTCTAGAGGAATGATCGCACCGGGGGTTTCGACCCTCGGAACAGGACTCGGCTTACAACCCACTCACCGCTTTTTTAGATTCCGCGTGTTTTTTGATTCCGCCGCTGGCGCGGAGGAGATCTTGCTCCTTGGGTAGGTCTTGATACGGAGAGGGGCGGCGTTGGGTTCGTCGTTGGGGCGCGGAAACCGCCGACGCTCGAAGGCCTAGTGCGCGACTGACATCCCGCTCCCGGTAGGTCTTGGCGGGGCCTACCGGTGCCGCCCCGAAGTGTGGGCGGCTACGCTCTCTCCACTGGTGAGGAGGCCACTCGTGCGAGCCACTCTGGGCTGGATCGTCATCGTCATCGCTGTTGTTGTCCTAGTCCTTTGGGCCCTCGATGGCGACGATGTTCAGCCCACTGCCGACGATCTGCGCGAAGGCCTCGGGAATTCGCCGGCGGCCGGGGAGAGTGCGCCGAACGACTCGGGACACCTGTTTCCCTCGGCCGAACCCCCGCCCTCGAACACAGACCCCCTCGAATCAGCGAACAGCAGTGCGGAGCCTGGTAAGCCCGACTCCATTGCATTGGGCCTCCAGTTCCATGCCGCCCTTGAGGCCGACCTCGATGCCACCACGATGGACCCCAACAGCTTTGGGCATGGTACGTGGACCACGGCGAG
>CALEHF010000322.1 GCA_937876125.1 uncultured bacterium | reverse complement strand
CCCTCCGCAGCCATCGTCGGGACCGCCCGTCATGCAGTCGAGTGCGACGAGGCGGGTGGAGATCGTACTGGTCGTGCCAGCAAATTCCCCAGCACCCGCGATGGCAGTCCGATCCCCCATTGCGACGGCCGAAGCGAGAGACTTGGCGCCGACCAATGCGGCATCGGGGCATCCGACCGCGGTCTCCACGAAGTTGTCGATTTGGTGGGCCGAGATTCCCGAAACGCCATCAGCGACAAAGATGTACGCGCAGTCCGGTTTCGTGGCGACGAGCTGATGCGTCGTCGTGAGTCCGTGGGGGAAGCAGGCGACCTCCGACAAGCCGGTCGGAGAGTCGGAGAGAACCATGACGTTGAGGGCGGTCCCGACAACGACCTCTTGGCTCCCGTCCCCGTCGGAGTCGACCGAGGTCATCTTCAAGGGAGGCTCCGAGAGTGGAATCGACTCGATGGTCTGGGCGGTGCAGAAATGCGACCCGAACGCGATGATCGCAACGATCAAAGTGAGGTCGAGCCCGCGGCGCGAGTGGCGCAGGTTGAGATCGGCGAACATCATCGGTTTCGCTTTCCAGCGGGCGCGAAGCAGCTGACTTTGGTCATGCGGGCAGCAAGACAGTATGGTGGTTGATGGACGACGAGGATAGGTCCCGCTCGTCGAGAGAGGTGGGGGCAGAGGATGAGCGCCGACAGGCCGGCACCTGACCGTGGCGACGAGACGCAAGATGAAACGCCCCCCGGGGGAGACGCGGGCATCTCCGGTCTCACCGAGATCCTCGCTCGAGCCCTCGGCACCAGCGAGGCCGACCCAGGGTCTCAAGAGGAGGCAAAGTCCGAACTTTGGTCTCGTGCTTATGACGAGATCCGAAAGATCGCCGCGTGGAAGTTCAGCGACGAGCGGCCGGGGCACACTCTCCAGATCACGGCATTGGTCAGCGAGGCGTACTTGCGACTCGAGTCGGCGCAGTTCGAGAGCCGCGCACACTTCTTCTTCGCGGTGGGGCGGGCGATTAAGCAGATTCTCATCGAGCACGCGCGCCACAAGAAGAGTCAGAAGGCGGGCGGCGAGTACCGACGCGTGGACCTCGACTTCACCCTTCCCGGCTTTGCGTCGAGCGTCGACCCCCTCGAGCTCGAAGAAGCCCTCGAGAAGCTACAGAAACGATCTCGCCGGAGCGCAGAAATCACCGTGCTGCACGGCTACGTCGGTCTCTCCCTCGATGAAGCTGCGGAAGTGCTCGAGATCAGCCGGCGAACCGCGGCGGACGACTGGAAGCTCGCAAAGATGTTCCTCCGCGCCGAAATGCGAAGTGATAGCGATTGAGCTGTTGGCTCGGGACCCTCCGTCAGCGACCGGCGATCTTCAAGTCGAGACAGAGACGCGCCGCTGGGTTGAATCCCTCGTGGTGGAAGAACGACAGCAGGGTTTGATCCTCCCAGTTTACTTCCGTCTGTAAGGAAGGAATTCCCAGGCCGCGCAGGTTCTTCCCTAGCTGGTCGAGAAGCGCATGCCCGACCCCCAGCTTACGGAAGTCCGGATGGACGCCGATCGTGTCGAGCACCGCCACCGGTTCGAGATTCCCAAACTCGCCGTAAAAAACTCGCGCGAGGAGGAAGCCGACGAAGGCATCGTCGATCTCGGCGGCGAGGGAGACTTCCACGCCAGTTTCGGCGATGGCCATCTTCAATTTGGTTTCGAAGTACTCGTCACGTCGTCTCCCGACAACCTTCGCGTCGAGTGCCACGACCCGCTCGAGATCATCGGGGTGCAGTCGGCGGGTGAGAACAGTGTCGAATTCGAGATTCGTATCATCACGCATAGAAGGGCTCCTCTCAGGCGATCAGCTGACCGCCATCGACTCTCAAGACTTGACCGGTGATGTGCCCGCTCAGTGGCGAGCAGAGGAACAGGACAGCGCGCGCGACATCTTCTGGTCTGCCCGCGCGACCGAGGGCGATTTCTCCCATCGCTCGCGCACGCACTTCCGGGGGGAGGCGCGCGGTCATCGGAGAGTCGATGAGGCCCGGTGAAACGATGTTGACTCGCACACCCCAGGCGCCGAACTCGCGCGCCGCGCTGCGCCCGAGCCCGATCAGCCCCGCCTTGCTCGCACAGTAGTTCGCCTGCCCGATCTTGCCGCGTTCTCCGTTGATCGATGAGATCAGCACGACCGAGCCGTCCGTCGATGACTCACGAAGGAGCTGTCCAGTTTCACGCATCAGGTAGAAGGCCGAGTCCAGATTCGTATGGAGGACATCGTCCCAGTCCTCATCTGTGGTGCGAGTGAGGTAGTTGTCCCGGGTGAGGCCGCAGGCATGGATCAGTAAGTCGAGACGTCCTCGCTCCTCACGCAGGCGAGCGCCGAGGCGTGCAACTTCCCTGCGGTCGGAGAGATCAGTGGGCCAGAACTCCCCCTCGGTCGTCGGTGCGTCATCGGGAAGGTCGACGACGATCACATCCGCACCGACGGAAGTCAGCAACCGAGTGATTTCCGATCCGATTCCACCTCGCCCCCCCGTCACCAGGGCCAGGCGGCCGCTAAGATTGAGAAGTTTCGCGGCTGCGTTCTCTGCCTTCATGCAGTGGCACTCCCGCCGAGCACCGTCCCGCGTTCGCGCAGTTTGCGCGCGCGGAACGAGCCCCAAAGAGCGGCACCGAATGCGCCGGCAAGAACCGAGCGTGGATCGGTACGAATCTCGATGGAGACCTTCCTCTTCCCATGCAGCTTCGTCCCCGCTTCCTCGCGCAGGCACTCGACCAGGCCGACATCGCGGGCCAAGCCGCCGGTGACGAGGACAACTCCTTCCGCACCGGAGGCGACGATGAGACGCATGTAGCGTCCCGCCATCGATTGGTGGATTCCTTTGAGAATGTTGGGGATCGAGATGCCGCGTGAGACCATGTTGATGACGTCAGTCTCTGCGAGCACCGCGCAGATCGATGAGCTGACCTCAGGATCGTCCGCGGTGAGGGAGAGCGGGCCGATTTCTTCGATCGTGACCCCGAGGTAACGGCTGATGTTCTCGAGGAATTGGCCCGACCCGGAGGCGCACTGACTCGTCATTCGATAGCCGAGCACCTTGGCGCGTTCGTCCATCAAAACAGCGCGGGTGTGGAGAGCGCCGATGTCGATCACCGCCCGCGCTTCGGGGTCGAGGTAGAGGCCCCCGCGGGAGTGCGTGGTCATTCCGTAGAAGTGCCCGGTCCGGCCACTGACCATCTCCCCCTCGCCGGTGGTCGCAAGGTAGTCGAGATCGGAACGCTCGAGGCCGGCTTCTTCGAGTGACTTATCGATGACGGTCTGGGCGACGTGGCCGGGATCGCGGCGCCGGATCCGCTCCACATGAGAGGAGAGGAGTTCGGTGTTTTCGTTCTCATCGACCGACATGACCGCCACCTTGACGGCGGCAGAGCCCACATCGACACCGACGGTATGGAGTCGTTCCCCGGTCATGCGGACCTCCTTTGCGCGTCGCGGAGTGCGAACAGCGCCGCTCCCTTGGCGCCGGTATAGATCGAATCGTCGGATATGTTCAGCTTCAACTCGCCGTAGTTCTCGAGGGTGAGACGGTTGAGGGCCTTGACCGCTTCTGGGTTCTTTGCGACACCTCCGGTGAAGGTGAACTGGTTGGAGATACCGCCCGAGCGAGCCAAGAGAGACATGGCGCGCAAAATGATGGCGCGGTGGAGGCCTGCGAGTATGTCCTCACGCTTCTCACCGAGAGACAAGCGCTCTCGCAGCTCGGCGCCCGCGAAGACCGTGCAGGTCG
>CALEHF010000321.1 GCA_937876125.1 uncultured bacterium | reverse complement strand
GCACTGGTCCTCGTGCGAAACCCGCAGGATCACAGCGTCTTGTTCGGAACTTCCAGTGATCCGGAAACTGGCGACTACGGCGTCGTGCTCCTCGCCGGCAGCTACGAGATCGCGGTCGACTCTTCGACCCTGCCGCCGGGAGTGATTCCTCCCGCGCCGGTGCCGATCACCGTGACCACCGGCATCAGCGGACCCGGCGTGAGCGTCAACACGCTCGACCTCGCCCTGAACGACACCCGTTCGTCGGGGGTCACGATCTCGGGTTGGATCTTCGACTCCGGCGGCACGAACGCCCCGGCCCCCGCCGAGCTGCGGATCTACGATCCGTTCGAAGGGGACCCGATCGACAACTTCCTCTACAAGGTCAATGCGGACGAGACCGGCTTCTACAGCTTCGTCGCGCTCGACGGCACTTTCGCCATGGCGATCCTCCCCGAGAGTCTCCCCCCGACGGCGATCGCGCCGGCGGCGGTGAACTTCTCGATTCAAGGAGTGAACGCCATCGAGAACAACGCTCTCGATGACCCGCTAGCGAACGGCAATGCCGCGAACGACGGAACGATCAACCTCGCGTTCCAGGACGCGGCGAACCAGGGAATCACCGTCACCGGCTCGGTCATCGATCCCGGGGCGAACCCTCTCCCGTTCGTGGTCATCGTCGCGCGCAGCGCGTCGACCCAAGAGATCGTCGCTCTCTCCTTCACGAACCCGAACACCGGCCTCTACAGCATGCTGCTCCCCTTGGGGAGCTACACTCTCGAGGTCGACCCGTTCTCGCTCCCGTTCGACCCGACCAACATTGCCAACAACTTGCTCGCGCCCTCACCGAAGTCGCTGCTCGCGATCGACGACGGCGGGATCGTCGTCACGACCAGCAGCGGCGCCGTGGTCACTCCCAACGGTGGTGGGGACTACGTCTTCGACTTCGCGCCGATCGCGGCGAGTCAGTCGGTGACCGGCACGGTCATCGACTCCTCTGCGAACCCGGCCAGCGTCTTCGTCGAAGTCTTTGACAACGATGGCAACCCGGTGCGGTTGCGCTTCGCCGCGGGCGGAGCGTTCACGTTCCAGCTCCCGCCGGGAGCGTACTCGGTCCGCGTCGCGCCGAACTCGGTCCCGTTCGGGCAGATCGCCCCGGCGCCGATCAGTGCGACCGTCACCACCGCCGGGGTCCTCGAGACGAGTGGCACCGAGAACGACGGAATCCTCTCGTTCGCGCTTCTCTCGGGAGCTCAGACGATCAGCGGTACCGTCCTCGACTCGAGCACGCAGCCGCTCGGTTGTTTCGTGCTCGCCCTCGATGCCTTGACCGGTCAGTTTGTGGAGGGATCGCCGACGAACCCGGTGACGGGGGCGTACTCGTTCACGCTTCCGGTCGGCAGCTACATTCTCGGCATTGAGCCGGGAAGCCTACCGGTAGGCTATCTGTCCCCTCCCCCCTTGACCGTTCAAGTCTCGACCGGTGTCAACATCACCGGCATGGACTTCACCGTCACCATCGCGACGGCGTCGATCACCGGTGACGTGCGCAACGTCTCCGGCATCGTGATTCCGGCGTTGGTCGTGCTCTTCGACGCTTCGACGAGCGACTTCGTGGCGGCGGTCCCGACCAATCCGACCGACGGCACCTACTCGTTGTCGGCACCTCCGGGAGCCTACAACGTGAAACTGCTCCCCGACTCGCTCCCCGAGGGCGCGATCGCACCCCCGGGAGTCGCGGTTCAGATCACCGCGGGGGGAACCTTCTTCGAAAATGACACCACCGGCGCCGGCAACCTCGTCGACGACGGAACGGTCAACTTCCGGATCGCCGAGCCGGCAGCTCTCGAAACCCTGACCGGAATTGTCACCCTCGTGACCCCGGGTGGCACCTTCCCTCTCGGCGTCGAGGTGATCGTCGAGAACGCCTCCGACAACAGCTTCGTCAACGGTGACTTCTCCGATCCAGGAAACGGCGGCGCCTACTCGATCAACCTCGAATCGGGAACCTACCGGGTCCGGATCGACGCGGGTGCGCTTCCGCCGGGAGTCCCGACCCCGTCCCCGATCGTCATCACGGTCAACACGACCGGCGGCACGATCACTCAGACCGTCGGTGGCCTGCCGGTGATCTCTTCGATCATCAACTTCGCACTCGAGCTCGCGCTCAACGACATCGACGGCACCGTCACGCTGATCGATGGAGTGGGTGCGCCGGTCAACGGGTTCCCATGCGTGATTCGCGTCATCGATCCGGATGACGGCTTCATTCTGCACACCCAACCGACCGACCCGAACGGTAACTTCACGCTCAGCGGACCGGACGGTACGTACCTCATCAAGATTTCTCCGAACAGTCTACCCGCCGGGTTCATCGCCTCCCCCGCCGTGACGATCACTGCGAGCTCCGGTCTCATCACCGAGGCCTCGGGAACGCCGAACGACGGAGTCCTCGAGTTCACTGTGTCGAACACGTCGACTACCCTCACCGGGTCGGTCGTCGACTCGAGTGCGAACGATCTGTTCTGCTTCATCGAAGTCATCGACGCGAACAACGGTTTCATCATCTCCGGATCCCCGTCGAACGGGGCCAATGGCTTCGCGATGGAGCTCTTGGACGGAACCTACGATATCGCGGTCTCGCCCCAGAGCCTGCCCTTGAACGCGGTGCCGCCGATCCCGACGCGGATCTTGGTCGACTCGACCGCGAGTCCGGCGATCACGGTGGTCAATGCCGGCTCCGGAGCCCTGACCGCCAGCGACCTCGCGATCACCGTGACCCTCGCGAACATCGCGACCTCCTTCACGGTCGAGATCGAGGACAACGCGGCGGTTCCGCTGCCCGGGCTGGTTCGCATCCGCGACTCCGGTGGCAACATCGTCCGGAACATCAACGTCTCCCCCTCCGGGAGCGCACCGGTGACCCTCGGGGATGGCAACTACACCGTTGCTGTCTTGGCCTCGAGCGTGCCTCCGGGCTTGACCGTTCCGGCCCCGGTCGGAATCACCGTCGGCGGCGGAGGTGTCACCTTCACCGTTGGTGGCGCGCCGGCAGACCCAACGACGATTGTCTGCACCGCGTCCCAGCTCATCGGAACGGTCTTCGACGCGGTCGACACGATCCCGGTCACGGATGTGACGCTGGTCGAGCTCCAGCTCCTCGACGGGGCGGGAGTGGTGCTGAACACCGTGCCCCTGGTCCAGAGCGGAACCGACGCGACCTACGCGACGAGTCTCTCGACCGGAACCTACACGCTGCGTGTGGTGCGCGCCGCTGGAGTCACGGCGAATGACGTCCTGCTCCCGAAGCCGATCACGGTGACGGTCCAGGACGGCGTGATCCAGAATCCGGATGACGATCCGCTCACCCCAGACATCGACGTCAACATCTTCCTTCCGACGATCGCCGCGAGCCCCTCCGGCGCCGTCACGCTCGACGCCAGCTCGGTGGGCGCGGGCCTCTTGATTGTCGCCCGGAATCCGGTCGATGGCAGCATCCTCAACTCGATCGTCACCGACGGCGGCGGCAACTACTCTCTCGCCGTTCCCGCCGGTATCGTCGACATTGGGGTCAACCCGGCTTCGCTCTCGACCCTGTTCCCCACCGCACTCTTGCCGCTTCCGTATCCCCTCTCCGTCACTGCGGGAGGTACGATCACCGAGCTCGACGCGGGCACGCCGGGGAACGCGCTCGACTTCGCGATGGTGAGCTTCAACGCGCTCGCCGACGCCGAGCTCATCGGGACGATCAGTGCGCGCCAGAACTCTGGCGCAACCCCGACCGTGGTTGCGGGCGCGAACGTCATCCTGCTCAGTAACAATGGCGAGTTCCTCGCGTCCACCTTCACCGACGTGAACGGCGACTTCAGCCTGTTCCCGCCGGACGGAGTCGGGTCCCTGGTCGTCGACCCCGCGAGTATCAACGTCACCTACCCGATCCTGCCGCCGATCCCCGTGACGATCTCGACCCTCGGAACGGCCGTGATCGAAGGGAACACCCTCGGCGTCGACCCGACCGACGGAGTGACCCCGAACGCCGCGAATGACGGCATTGTCAACTTCATCATGGAGGGTGCGTCGGTGCTCCTGACCGGCCGCGTCCAGAACGAATCGGGCGCGGGCGTCGGCGCAGGCCTGGTGATCACGCCCGCGAGCGCGACCGCGATCCCCTCCCTTGCGTACACTCAATTCACTGCCCCGAATGGCATCTTCGCGATCCCGGTCGGCTCGGGTTCGTTCAAGGTGTGGGTCGACCCGAACACGGTCCCCGAAGGATTCATCACCCCGAGTCCGATCAACTTCACCGTCTCCGGTGGGAACATCTCAGAGACCAACATCGCGGGAACGAACAACGTCGCCAATGACGGGGTCGTGAACCCGATCCTCGAGAACGGCGGTGCGATCGTCTACGGGCGCCTGCTCGACTCGATCGGAAGTGCCCTCCCCGGTTTCGTCGGCCTCTTCCAAGAGTCAGGGAACCCGACCGAGCCCCCGTTCTTCGTTGCGGGCGCCGGCGTCGACCCGGCGAGCGGCGACTTCGGGATTCCGATCGGAAACGGATCCTTCTTCCTCGAGGTCGATCCGTTCAGCTTGCCGCCGAGTGAGTCGAGCCCGGATCGAGTGTTCCTCAGCGTCGACGGCGCGACCGTCACGTTCTCGGCCGCCGCGACCACCGCGTCCGACATCTTCGGCACCGAGACCGGTGCGGTTCTCCAGACCTCACTCGCGAGCACCGCGCTCCGCGGAACGGTCACCAACTCGAGCACCAACGGCGTCGCTTCCTTCGTCGAGGTGATCGATGCGACCACCGGTGCCTTCGTCAACGAGGCGTTCTGCGACCCGACCACCGGGCGCTACGACCTGACCCTCGGCGACGGAACCTTCACGCTCAAGGTCAACCCGTTCAGCTTGCCCCCGGGAGCGGTCGCTCCCCCGCCCGTGACCTTCTCGATCAACGGCGCGAACGTCATTGAATCGAACACGGCGGGAGTCGACCCCGATAACGGCATCACGGCAAATGCGGCCAACGATGGCATTATCAACTTCGTCCTCAGCGACGCCGGCGCCACTCTCACCGGCTTGGTAGAGGACATTTCCGGCAACCCGGCGAGCGTGTTCGTCGCGGTCTTTGCTCAGGATTCCACGGGCGAGTACGAGATCTTCGTGACCGGCAACCCGTCCGACTTCCTCGACGGTTCCTTCACGTTCCCGCTCACCAACGGCACGTACCAGATCGGCGTCGACCCGGGCTCACTCCCGCCGGGAGTGGGTGCCCCCGATCGCGTCACCGTGACCGTGGTGGGGGCGCTGATCACCTACTCGGCGAACGCTGACCTTTCCGGCGGTGATCTCGTCTTCCAGCTCGCGCCCCTCACCGGCGGGGTACAAGGGACAGTGACCGATGCTTCCCTGAACCCGTACCAAGCGTTCATCATCGTCGAGAAGGCGGCGACCGGCGAATTCGTCGCGGCCGCCGGAACCGGCACCCAAGGCGGCTACTCGATCTCGCTCGCCGCGGGGAGCTACCGGGTCTTCATCGATCCACCGTCGCTCCCCCAGGGTGTTCTCGCGCCGGCCCCGGCGACGATCACCGTCGCGAGCGCGTTCGTGACCAAGAACTTCACGGTCTCGACCGCGGCAGTGACCATCACAGGGCATGTGCTTTCGCTCGTGAACCCCATCGATCCCGCGACCATCGATTGCTCCCTCATCACGACCAACGCCGATCTCGATCCGATCGGCTGCTACGTGATCCTGGTGAGCCCATCGCCGGACCCGAGCCAACCGCCGAACTTCGTCGCGGAGACGTTCGCCAACCCGACCACCGGGTTCTTCTCGCTCCCGGTCGGAAACGGCAGCTACGACCTGATCATCGACCCGGTCTC
>CALEHF010000320.1 GCA_937876125.1 uncultured bacterium | reverse complement strand
CTTCCGGACACTCTGTCCCAGGGAATGAAGCGGGAGTCTGAGCGAGAGCGCTAAGCCCAAATCACGCGGACTTCGCGTGGACTCGCGAACCATCGGCGAGAGCAACGTGCTCTCGCCGGTGGTTTTTTTTCATCTTCGCAGCGGTAGGCTGCCGCCCTGATGCTCGTACCGCCGAACACTCGCGCCCACGGAAGACGTGAAGCCGAGTCCGTTGTAGAAGCCCTGGACCCTCGCGTCACAAATCACGTCGACCATGTAGAGGCCTCCCAGCTGTTTCAGCATGTTCTCGACGAGCTGCCGCCCAATTCCTTGCCCTCGAAATTGCGGCCGGACCTCGAGTAGTGGGATGTACGCTGCGAGGATTCCATCCGTCAGAGCGGTGATGAAGCCCGCGACGGATTCACCACTGGTAGACACCGCGATGACGACCGCGTCGCTTCGATCGAGGATAGAGAGATGGGTCTCTGGGGTCGGCGGAGCCGGCCACCCTTCGAAGAAGCCTCTGAGCTGCTCGGGCTCGAGTCCCTCCGCCGTGTTGCGATACTCGATCATCGGAGCTCCTCACCCTCGCGTCACTTCACCGCAACCCCTTGGTACATGTAGCCATGCGTCCGTGGCGTCTTCTTCATGTAGAACGTGCTCACTTCGAAGTCAGAGAACGGCTGCGCGGTGATCGCCTCGGGGACCGGCATATCGAGGATACAGCCATCCGCAAAGACGCGTTGAAACCGATTGAGTCGCTTCTGCCACCTGGCGATCTTGGCGTCGGGGCTCACCCCGTGCTCTAGAAAAAGGTACCGCCCCCCGGGACGCAGGACTCGGTAGATCTCCGCGAGGACTTGTGAAACATCAGAAACCGAGCAGAGGGTCATCGTGGTGACCACGCAATCGAAGCTCGCCTCGTCGAACGGGAGGTTTTCGCCGCTGAGGATCCTTTGATCGACGCGAACACCACACTGGTCCGAGCGCCGACCGAGGCGGCGGTTCATGCCGGGGTTGGGCTCTACTGTGGTGATTTTCTCGACGTGACCTGGATAGTGCGGAAGGTTCAAGCCCGTTCCGACCCCGATCTCGAGGACCGAACCGCGAGCGGTGGAGAGCTGGTCGCGCCGGTGCTTCCCCCAGAACGGGCGATCCATCATCCTGTCGTAGAACCGCGGAAAGATCACGTTTGAGTAGAGGCCCATGGTGCTCCGTCACGACTGATCCGAACCACGCATGTTCGGAGAGTTTGGGTCCGGGGATTTTGGGTCAGACTCCTCTCCCGGGCAAGAGGTCGCTGGCACGTAAAAGGATCGACGATGAAAAAGAGGCGAGCCCCAGCATCATTGGGACTCGCCTCTGGTTCGTTTCTGTCTCGACAGCTCACTCTCGAACTCTGTTCTGAGGCTTACGCGTCGGGCGGGACGAAGACCTCGCACGAGATCGAACTCGGGCTGTCGCCGAAGAACGGGAAGTAGTGATCGCTTCCGCCGATGATCAGAACGCGGTCATCAAGGTTGCCGAGGACGCCGTCCGCGCCAGCGATCCGGTCGATCGTGTGCATACAACGCACCTGTTTCATCGACGCGGTGCGCACGGCATTGAGATCGAGGCCGTCCGCGTAGCCCTGGATCCCGTTGTCGGGAATCAGCGTGTCGATCGCCAACCAAGTGCCGCCGATTCCCACGGGGTTCGTCACCGTCGCATTGGCTGCGAAGTCCCAGGGGAACAGGTCGTCTATGCCATCGCCATCGGTATCGGGCTGGAGCGGGAGCGTGTTTCCGACGAGCGATGGATCCCAGAACGGATCGAAGATCTCGAAACCGATGATCTCGTTCGCACCGCAGAACCCGGTTCCGGTCTGAACGCACCCACCCGGGGTGTTCGATACATCGTAGCCCCCCGCGGTGAACACCACGCTCGCAGTGCGAGCGGAGCCGTCGAACACCCGGCGCATGTCCATGATCACTCCGTCGGTGCGCGAGCGGTTGAACGTTGAACAACCCGCGATCGGCGCACGCTCGTGGATCAAGAACTCGTGGCCCGAGTCGTAGGTGTTCGAGAACGCGGGCATGGCCGGATTGGTCATGTTAACCATGTCTTCTCCGCCGAACTTACTGAAGGTCGCGCCCCCACCCGGTCCCATCGAGGTATACGTCGCAACGATCAACTCCGATCGATCGGTCGTCTCGCCGGTGTTCGAGGTGCCGTCGGGACACGGATCATCGGAGTCTCCCCGAAGACGAGCACGATGTTCGCCATGCCGTTGTCGCCGAACGGGCTCTGGCGGTGATCCGAGCCGAGGTTCAGCGCGATGGGATCGTTGACTCGCGGAGCGAGCACCATTCCCTGAGCGAGGTTCGTGGTTCCGAAGGTGACCGAGTAGAAGTCAGCTGATGACAACTTGGTCGTGAGAGTCGTCCAGGGGCTCAAATCTTCGGGAGCACCGAAGCTGTCGGCAGAGAGCGTCTGAAATCCGCCGAGGAACATGATGACGTCGTCCCCGTTGCCGAGGAAGTTGTCTGGCCCGGCAAACGCGACACTCGCGTGACCGGCCCGACCACGGCTGGAGGTCAGTTCAGTCGGCGCGGGAGAGAAGGTCAGAGAGGCGAGATCGAAGATCTCCATCGTACGGGAGCTCGGGAACGCGGACTGAAGGGTGGGGAAGGGGCCGGGAACCGTGACCTGCGTATTCCGTTGTCCGCCGACGATGAGCAGCTTCCCATTCGGAAGCAGCTCTGCCGTGTGGCGAGCCCTCGGGAGCGCGATATCGTTCGCGGGATCGACAATGAGAGTCGGCTCGGTGAACGTCCTCGAAAGAGGATCGAAGATCAACGTCGTCGGGTTCGCGATTCCTATGAACTCCAGGATGCTCGATGTTCCACCGACCACAACCACGCGGCCTTGTCCCATATCGGTCGCGGTGTGCCAGAAGCGTCCGGCCCCCGGCAGGGTCATGAGGTTCCCATCGATGTCTTGATCGATGAAGTCGCCCGCAATCGTTTCGGGAACCGTCTCACCGATCGGCACCCGTGCCCGCTGATCGAACAGCTCGACCAGGTTGGTTGCCGTGAGGTGCCGTTCATCGGACCCCCCCACCACCAACACGGTCCCGTTCGGAAGGACGGTACTTGTGTGCGAGTAGCGCAAGAAATTCATGCGCGGACCGGAGTAGGAGAGCCCGGACCCGAGGGCGGGCACCGAATTGGTCAGTCCCGGGATCCCCGCGCCGCCGGCTCCGCCAGAGCAGCCCGCAGGGAGGAGGAGAAATCCTGCAAGCGTGAGGGCGACCCCGCGCAGGGCCAATGAAG
>CALEHF010000319.1 GCA_937876125.1 uncultured bacterium | reverse complement strand
GCTCGACGTGCAGCCACTGATCCCCGGGGGTGTAGTACCCCATCGCTTCGGAGAGATCGCGCTCTGTGATCCCAGAACACTGCCGCACGCGACGGTTGTCCCCGATCCGGAGACCATACTCGCCGAGCGGGTTGAGGGCCGCGGCGAGCTCGTCACGACGCTCGCGCGACGCAAGGCCGCGTTTGAGGTTCTCACCGTCCCACCACGCTCCCTGGTGAATCCGGAGCGCGATCTGCAACCCGGCCTCGGCGATCTCGAGTGCGAGGATGGTGTGGGTGTAGTTCTGATCGAGGTCCTTCCCCAGATCGACCCCGAGGTGGCGCACGATCGCCTTCCGCTCCTTCTCGCCGCGGGAAATGTACATCGACTGAGACGAGACCCGGAAGCCATTGAAGCGGTACGGGTGGTGCAAACTTGCCCGGGAAACCAGCTCTAGGTCTTTGGTCGCGAGCTTCTTCACGAGGTACTTGCCGATGGCATCGAGCTTTCGACGGACTTCGAGACGGGCGTCGTTGTATTCGGGGTCACGCTGCAGGCGCTCGCGGTACTTCTCGAAGTCAGACGCGAGGAAGCGCACCTCGGTGGGGTCGAGGGGGGGCGCATCGGCGGCCATGGGAGCTCCTTCCGGGTGGGAAGTGAGCACGATGCCGCGCAGGCGGTGGAGGGGCAAGGTGATGGTGAGAGAAGCGGGCTCCGAAAAGTGACGGACTCAGAGGGCCGTCACGACCTCATCGTGATCGATGCTCAGTGAGACAGGGGCGAGCGCGGCACGCGTGAGCCGATCCCAAGAGTAGTGGGCAACGACGAACGGGCGACACCACCGAGCGACCGTAGCGAGGTCGTTTCGGTGACTTGCCCAGTAGCGAAGGCGCTCCGCGATCCCCGCCGAGCCTACCTGGCTCGCCAAGAGGCGGTCATCGAGGTTCTTCAGGATCTCGACCGATCCGCCGACCGGCGTCGCGATCACCGGCGTACCGCTCGCCAGGGATTCGAGAGTCGAGAGCCCGAAACCTTCGAGGGTGCGGGTCGGCACAATCGAGAGATCGCAGGCTGCGTAGAGGAGCGGCAGGTCTTCATCGGGGATGTACCCGGGAAACGCGATCTTCTCCGACAGTCCGAACGAAGCGGCGAGCTCGATCAGCTCTTCTCGCATCGAACCGCTCCCGGGGAGAATCAGGCGGTAGGGGCCGAGCTCGTCGCCGACCACTGCGAGTGCTCGGATGAGGTTGTCGAGACCGGTGCGTGGGATCATCCGTCGGACTGAGCAGAACAGGAGGCCCCCGGGAGGCGCATCGTAGCGATCGCGCGTCGCCTCGACGGTTCGATCGTCGTACGGGCGGAATCGATCGAGGTCGACCCCTCCCGAATGCACTTCCACCGTGGCAGGCTCGATGCCGTGGACCGCGTGCAGCGTCTCGCGCATCGATTCCGAGAGACAGATGATCCGCTCCGCGCGTCCGAGAGCCCGCCGCTCGATGCGTCGTCTGATCTCGACTTGCATCTTCACAGCGGTCCCGTGCTCTGCGAGGCGCGCGAGAGATCCTTCTCCGAAGCGTTCGGCGAGGAATTCTAGAGGCCAGGGAGAGTGGAACGTGTACGTGATCGGTGCGTCGATCGCCCCGATGGCGTGCGCGGTGAACGGTTGGTGGTGGAGGACGCGCTCGGGGGTGAAGGGAAGCAGACTATAGGCGCGACGGGCGCGACGGCGGGTGCCGAGGAAGAACGCGATGCCGCGCTGCGCTTCAGTGTCATAGAGAAAGGAAATCCAGTGCAGGTTCACTCCACTGACACGCCGTGGACCTTGGAACTCGATCGGGCCGCCCGCGACGACGGCGACTTCGTGTCCCTCTTCAACGAGGCCGCGGGCGATCTCGATGATCACTCGTCCGGCGCCGCCGATGTTTTCGATATCCAAGTAGTCTGCGGTGATCGCGATACGCATCAGAGTCCTCCTCGTCCTTTGAAGATCGGATCGATGCCGGCTGCGCTGAAGGGAATTGGGCCGAGGAGCCAAGAGTCAGCCTCCTGGGAGCGCCAAAATGAGCGGGAGAGATCGCTCAGGAGCGGGGGGAGACGCGCCGATAGCCGAATAGAGACCGTTTCCCCCCAGTCTCGGAGGCGACATGGCAGCAACGACGACCACCGCGAACTCTGCGAACCACCCTGGGCCGGCAGTCTTTCCCGCCGATCGCGATCGTTATGTAGAGGAGCATGGGAGCGAGCGGACCGGTTCGCTCGCGCTCCGGAAGATCGCGGGGTGGGGCGCTCGGCGTCTCCCCTCGGTGCGGTTCCGTCGCGCGTGCCTGAGGCGGATGGGAGTCTCTTTTCCCGCACCTGTTGATGGCGAGCGCCCCGCGTGGATCGGCCACGATGTCTACGTCGACGAGGTGTTTCCCGAGCTGGTGACGATTGAGCCCCGAGCGGTAATCGGACTCCGCGCGATGCTGATTTGTCACGACGATGCGAATCGGCGGGTCGCGCCCGTTCGAATCGGGCGCGGGGCCTATATCGGCGCGGCGGCGATCATCCTTCCCGGAGTCTCCATCGGGCCCGGGGCCAAGATCGGCGCTGGCGCGGTGGTCACGCGCGATGTGCCCGCTGATGAAGTTTGGGTCGGCGTCCCCGCGGCGCCGCTTGACCGCGCTCCCGAATCGGCCCCACCCACGCGGAGTTGAGTCGGGGGCACGGATCCGCTTCCCCCCTCCTCTCGCACTCGGTACCTTTCGTCGGTCTCCCAGAGCCACAGCCGGGAAGCCGATCCGATGCCAAAGACTCCTCCCCCGTCTTCACCAGCGTCGCCGCTGACGATCGACCTGCACACCCACATCTTGCCCGAGACGTGGCCCGATCTCGCGAGCCGCTACGGCTATGACGGCTTCGTGTCTCTCGATCATCACAAGCCGTGCTGCGCGCGGATGATGATCGGCGGGAAGTTCTTTCGCGAGATCGAGGACAACTGCTGGAGCGGCCTCAAGCGCATTGAAGAGTGTGATCGCGACGGCGTGTCGGTCCAGGCGCTCTCGACCGTTCCCGTGATGTTTCACTACTGGGCAAAGGCGGCCGACGCGCTCGACAGCTCGAAGTTTCTCAACGATCACATCGCCCAGCTGGTGGCGGAAAATCCGAAGCGCTTCGTCGGCCTCGGAACCGTGCCTCTCCAAGATCCCGATCTGGCGATCGGTGAAATGGAACGGTGCGTGAATGCCCTCGGCTTTCCCGGTCTCCAAATCGGCACGCACGTGGGGGACTGGAACCTTGACGCCCCTGAGCTGTTCCCCTTCTTCGAGCGCGCCGCCTCGCTCGGAGTGTCGCTCTTCATCCATCCGTGGGACATGGTCGGGAAAGAGGCGATGCCCGACTACTTCCTCCCGTGGCTCGTCGGAATGCCCGCCGAGACGAGCCGGGCGATCTGCTCGATGATCTTCGGTGCGATCTTCGATCGTCTGCCCACCTTGAAGGTCTGCTTCGCTCACGGCGGCGGCGCGTTCCCGGGCACCTTGGCGCGGATCGAGAAGGGGTATCACGCGCGCCCCGATCTTTGCGCGGTCCACGGAAGCAAGAACCCGTGCAGCTACATCGGGCGCTTCTATGTCGACTCCCTGGTGCACGATGAGCCGAGCCTCCGATTCCTCCTCGCTCAGATGGGACATCGGAAGATCGCCCTTGGCTCCGACTATCCGTTCCCCCTCGGCGAAGCGACCCCCGGCGCTCTCATCGCCTCTCTCGCCGATCTCTCGCCCGCAGAGAAGGACCGTCTCCTCGCTGGCACCGCGCTCGAGTTCCTCGGCCTCGAGCGGGGCCAGTTCGAGTAACCGCGGGAGACCTCGATTCGGTGTTTTTCGCGGCGCAGGCCGGCTCTATCACCATCTCTGTGCACTGGGGCGCGTCTGCCACGAGGTCGCCGGTTGGCTGCGGCAGTGTTCTCATCGTTGAGACTCCGCCCCCCCAGAGTGGCCGGAGCCCTCGGAGCATCGGATTCTTCATGGATGTCCTCGAGTGGGTGCCCGCCCCCGATGTACGTGGTTCCAGATCCCAGATCCCAGATCCGGAGTGAGTGAGATGCCCGAATCGTATGTACCCGTCGCCACGACCTCTCTCCGTGCCGACTCGAGCCTTCCCTTCGACCTCTACTTGCAGACCGAGTTCTCGGGCGATCACACTCTGTTTCGCGACGGGAGCGGGGTCTTCACGCAAGCGGACTACGATCTCGCGGTATCGCAGGGATTCGACAACTTCTTGGTCCCGGAAGAGCAGCGCGATGTGCTCTACGCGTACTGCTGTGAGCGGGTCTCGCAAGTCCTAGGGGACGCATCGATTCCGTCGGAGGAGAAGGCCCAGATCGTCTATGGCTCCGG
>CALEHF010000318.1 GCA_937876125.1 uncultured bacterium | reverse complement strand
CCTTGAATCCGGGGTCGGTCTCGGTGACGACGAGCGCGACCGCGGCGGGCAGATCGACCGAGAGGGGCTTCTCTTCGTAGAAGGTCACCACCACATGCTCGTTGTGCTTCACGTATGGCATCGCCTCACCGACGAAATCCTTGTGCAGCTGGAATTGCTCGTAGTCCTCGGTGTCCATGAAGATGAACATCTCCCCTTCGGGGTAGAGGAACTCACAGGTCTTCTTGTCGAGTTCGACGATGTCGACCTTATCGCTCGATCGGAAGCGGTTCTCAATGTGATCTCCGCGAACGATGTTCTTGAGCTTGGTCTGCATCGCTCCGCCCCCCTTGGAGAGCTTGACGTGCGTGATGCTGACCACGGCCCAAAGGGCTCCGTCGTGCTCGATCACATCTCCGCGTTTCAACTGACTGGCAGGAACACCCATCGAGGAGGTCACTTTCTAGGATGAGTCGCTACGACTCGGTGGCTACCTCTGGGGCTTGTACCCCAGACAGCGGAGTCTCCCCCTCGAGAGAAGCGATCACCGCGGTCCCGCAGGTATCGCTCCAGACGTTCACCACAGTTCGACACATGTCGAGCGGGCGATCGACCGCCAGAAGGAGGGCTGCTCCTTCGAGCGGCAAGTTCAACGCGCTGAGGATCGTCAGCATCATCACGAGTCCCGCAGACGGGATCCCGGCCGCGCCGATCGAGGCGAGCAGCGCAGCGATCACGATGTACAACTGCTGGGCGAATCCGAACTCGAAGTTCCCGGCCGAGGCGTAGTACTGCGCGAGAAACACCACGCCGATGCACTCGTACAACGCAGTGCCATCCATGTTCACGGTCGACCCGAGGGGCGCGACGAAGCTGGTCACTTTGTTCGAGACTTTGCCGCGCACTTCGACCGTCTCGAGGGTCACCGGCAAAGTCATCGAGGATGAGCTGGTCGAAAATGCGGTCATCAGGGCGGGGCTCATCGCCTTCAGCCACCCGAGCGGGCTAACCTTGCCGACCACCTTGAGAAGGATCGGAAGCACGATTCCCGAGTGGATGATCAGCGCGAGGAAAACCGTCAGCATGTACCACGCGAGTGGCTTGAACACGCCGAAGCCGGTCTCCCCCACCACTTTCACCAAGAGGCAAAAGACCCCGATCGGAACCGTGAGCATCACCGCCTGGGCGAGCCGCATGATCACCTCGAACGCGGCCTCGAAGAAGCCGGTGAGCGTGACCCGCGACTTCTCCGACGCGCGGGTGATGAAGTACCCGAAGAGGAGCGCGAAGAAGATGATCTGGAGCATCTGTCCGTTCGCCCCGAACGCCGAGAAGATATTCTCGGGCACCATCCGGCGGAAGATGTCCCACAGGTTCTGATTCTCGGTTCCGCCGAGAGCATCGACTGCGAGGCCGAGCTCGGCCCCGACTCCCGGGCGGATCAGATTCACGAGGATCAACCCGAGCCCGGCGGCGAGGAGCGAGGTCATGATGTAGTAGCCGAGCGTGCGCCGCCCGAGACGTCCAAAGTCCCCGCCCCCGCCGAGCCCGGTGACGCCGGTGATGATGGAGGTGAGGACCAAGGGGACGATGAGCATTTTGAGGAGCCGCATGAAGATGTCCGCGATGAAACGGAACGGCTCGATGATCGTGTTGCGACTCGACGTCGGCTCGAGGGCGACCGAGACCGATCGGAAGGTGCCATCGGAGCGCTCGAGGCTCGCGACCATCCCGTACCCGATTTCCTCGAGTGTTTTGGTGAGGCCGTCGGGACTCTCGATCGGGATGCGGCGCTCGAAGCGCTCGCTCCCATCCCGCTCCGGGACACCTTTGTCGAGGATGATGGCGGTCAGGATGTCCCCGTCGGAGACCCCCTCCGAAGACTTCCTTCCCTTTGGGAGCAAATCCACCTTCACCGAGGAGACGATCACTCCATCGGGATGGTCATCGACGGTCACCCCGATCGACCCGGGCCCGCTGGTCGCGCTCTGAAGGAGCGAACCCACGATGATCCCAAACGCCATCGCGATGAGAATGACCCAGTGAAGCTTGAGCTGCCACCACTTCTTCCCCGCGACCTGAATCTCCCCCCCAGAGTTGTTCACGCCAGGGCCCCCACTTTCGGAAGGATCAGCGAGGTCGAAACCCGCTCCGGATCGAGGTGCTCGGCGCAGAGGTCATTGAGGTCGGAGAGTTTCAAGGAGTGCAGGCGATCGATGATTCCGAGAAGGTCGATGCCGAGAAACTGGTACCCACAATAGTGGTTCGCAGTGAACTCGAGCGAGTTGAAGTAACGGAAGAAGCCTCCCATGATCGCGCGCTTCTGACGCTCGAACCCTTCGGCAGAAACTCCATCGCGTCGAATACGCTCGATCTCCTTGAGGATCTCCGCCTCGAGCCGCTCCGGCTCGGGAGTATCTCCGCCGATCATCGAGTGCCCGATGTCGGCGAGAGCCGAGTGTGATCCGTGGAAGCCGTCGTCGATCAGCTGCTGTTCGTAGAGGCGCTGGTAGAAGTCGGTCGCCTGCCCGAACGTGAGTTCGAGGAGGATGTCGGCGGAGAGTTCGCGGGTGAGAAGAGCTTCGGGCGAGATTCCCGGATGGACATCTTTGAATCCGACGAGGATCCGCGGCATCGAAACCACCATGCGCTCCTCGGCGCGACGGCTCGCAACCGCGCTCGGCTCGTCGGGGAAGATCCGCTCGAGCGTTCCGAGCGGCTCCCAGGTGCGCTCCGACAGCACCCGATCGACGTGGCTGAAATAGGTCTCCCGATCTTCATCCCCGATGGCGAACAAGATCATGTTCTCGGGGTGGTAGAAGGTTTCGTAGCAGGTGTAGAGCAGCTCAGGGCTGATCCCTGAGATCGACTCGACCGTGCCCGCGATGTCTTTCTGGACCGGGTGGTTCTGGTACAGCGACTCGAGCAGGTTGAAGTACACCTTCCAACCCGCCGAATCCTCGTACATTTTGATCTCCTGCCCGATGATCCCCTTCTCCTTCTCGACGTTCTCCTCGGTGAAGAACGGCTCTTGGACGAAGCGGATCAAGCGCTCGAGATGGTCGTAAAAACCATCAGCGCACGAGAACAGGTAGTTGGTCGTGTTGAAGCTGGTGTAAGCGTTCGAGGCCGCTCCGCGCTTC
This sequence comes from uncultured bacterium, assembly GCA_937876125.1. Taxonomy (GTDB): domain Bacteria; phylum Planctomycetota; class UBA8108; order UBA1146; family UBA1146; genus JAFMMO01. The sequence continues at coordinate 7,728 of CALEHF010000318.1, read as the reverse complement.
GAAAACTCCTCCATCGCGTTCCCCGCCTCACCCTCGAACAACTTGTGCTCGAGGAAGTGCGCGACGCCATCGGGAACTTCGATCGCTGGCTTCCCGCCGCGCGAGAACTTCGAGTCGATCGATCCGAAGTGCGTCGCGAAGCACGCGTAGCGCTTCTGGAACCCCGGCTTCGCGCAGAAGTACACGGGGAGACCACTCGAGTGCACCCTGCGGTACACGGTCTCCTTCAGCGTCTCGTTCGTGATCGGGGTCTCGGGTCCGAACGTCATGAGGACACCTCCTCGGAGTCGCTAGGCTGCTCGCTGCTCTCGCCATCGGGGCCGAGCAAGTACACGACGTCGGGTTTCACTTCTTTGAAGGCGGCGACGACATCCTCGCGGGTGACCGCGACGATTTGCTTTCGGTAGGCATCGAGGTCGTACGGAGCACCGTTCAAGTGCCAGGCAAGGTGGATATCCATCAGCGCCGAGGGAGAGTCCTCGAGCATCAGGAGGCGCGACTCGAGCGCGAGTTTCGTGGCGGTGAGCTCTTCATCGGTGAACTTGCCTGCTGCGACGTCCGCGACCTGCACGCCGATCAGATCGCGCGCCTCTTCGTAACGCGCCTGATCGATCCCGCTCGAGATGAACATCAGCGCCTGGGTGCGCTCGAGGAACGAGCTCGCGTAGTAGCAGAGCGAGGCGCCTTCACGCACGTTCACGAACAGTTTCGAGTGCGGGAACGACCCGAGGATACCGTTACCGACCACCAGACCCGCCACCCGCGCGTCGGTGAATGGAACGCCGGTGCGGTAGCTCATGACGAGCTTCGCCTGCTTGAGCGGCATCCGTTCGACCACTTCGCGCACCTCGCCCGGCATCCGCGGCTCCGCGAGCGGCGCAAACTGGAGGGGGGTGCGATCGTCGGTCGAGAGGATCGGGGTGAGCGCGGCTTCCGCTTCGTCGAGCGAAAGACTCCCCGAGAAGTAGATGTGAGTCTCGTTGGTCGCGGCCGCATCGCGCCACAGCTCGGTCATGCTCTGTGGGCTGATCGCGGGGAGGTCGTCGACGCTTCCCTGCTCGTGGCGGCGAAACGGTTCGTTCTCGCAGGTGATCTCGAGACAACGCTGCACCGCGTACGAGCGTTTGTCGTTGAGGAGCCCTTCGATCAATCGCTTATGGGTCTCTTTCTCCTGCTCGACGACCGCGGGTTCGAAGGCGCCATCCACCAAGTTCGGCTGGGTGAGGACTTCGCGCAGGAACGTGATCACCTCTTCGAGGATCGACTCCCCCCCCGGAAGAAAGTGATCGTTCACGAACTCGAGACGGAACTGCAACACGTGCCGCTCGCCGATCTTCCGCACGTCGCTCGACAAGCTCACTCCGTACAGACGCTCGGTCTCGCGGGTGAGAGCTTGGAGAGACGGGAAGCGAGTCGTGCCGCGCATGAGGCAGTTCGGAATCAATGCCCGCGCGGTGACATCATCGCCGAGAACACCGACCCAAAAGACATTCAGAAGATTGGTTTTTCGCCGATTGTCGGTGTTCTTATGGAGGGTCAGACCTGGCGCGATGGTGCGCGATACGAAGGTCGCACCGGTTCCGGGAGCGCCGCCGACGGTTGGGGTGCCCAATGCGGCATCGGCACCGTGTTTATCCGCACCGTGTTGATCCGCACCGTGTTGATCGGCACTGTGTTGATCGGCACTGTGTTGATCGGCATGTGCGAAGGCGTCAGGAATCTCACGTGCGAAAGGGCGATCTCGGTGCAACCTCTAGTCCTTCCCGGGGGTAGCCACGATCCCCGGGAATGCGCCCGTCTCGGCCTCGCGGGACGCAATGTCCCGCGCGGTCGCCGGGAGCGCCCGGTGGATCGCCGCGATTTCATCCATCGTGCGGCGGAACTGTTCGATGGTCAGCGCCTGCTGGCCATCGGAGAGGGCTCGAGTCGGATCGTTGTGCACCTCGATGAGAAGCCCGTCCGCGCCCACCGCCGTGGCGGCCCGAGCGAGGGGAGCGACTCGATGAGCGGCACCCGATCCGTGGCTCGGGTCGACGAGAATCGGCAGGTGCGAACGGAGGCGAAGTTCCGGCACCGCGCCGAGGTCGAGAATCACTTGGGAAGAGCCTGCGACATCGCGAATGCCGCGTTCGCACAGGATCACCCGGTGGTTCCCCCCCGAAAGGATGTATTCGGCTGCGAGGAGCAATTCCTCCACTGTCGAGGCATATCCGCGCTTCAAAAGGACCGGTTTATCAACCGAGCCGAGTCGCTTGAGCAGGGAGAAATTCTGCATGTTCCGGGAGCCGACTTGCAGGAGATCGGCGATCTCAACGACCTTGGGAAGATCGGCGCTGTCCATCACCTCGGTGACGACACCCATGCCGGTCTCTTCCCGCACCTGTGCGAGGATCCGGAGACCCTCTTCTTCGAGGCCTTGGAAAGCGTAGGGAGAGGTGCGCGGCTTGTAGGCGCCTCCGCGGAACAGGCCGCACCCCGCGTCACGAAGCTCGTGGGCGAGAGCGATCGTCCGCCCTTCGTCCTCGATCGAGCACGGGCCGCCGATGACGACCAGATCGTCCCCGCCGACAGAAACCGCCTCGCCCGAGCCCGTCGCCACCGAAACCGGTACTGCGCGTTCCGAGTCGGAATCGCTCCGTCGGGAGGCGTGGGGGTGGGGAGGCGTGAGCGGAAGGACGTGGGAGACCCCGGGCCACGATTGTGGGTGCAAGGTGCGGATGGCGAGATCCTGCCCCGAAACCTCGAGGTAGGTGCGCTCTCCCCCATCGACCACGCGGACCTGGGCCCCGAGCTCGCGCAGGCGATCTCGAACGCGATTGCGCAAGGGGGACGAGAGCCCCGCCTCGAGCACCAGGATCAGTCCAACACGGTCCATCAAGCCCCCAACGGGTCAGCGCTGACGATGAGCGTTGTGACGACGCGAGACTCCCCACTGCCCCGAAAAGGGCAGGAAAGGGGGAATCAGTGGAACGCACTCTTAACACGTCCGTGGGGCCCGAGAAAGGGAACCGGAGCGGTTTCGGAGGGCAGAGCGAGGGAAATCGCTCTCGGAGGCAAGGGGCTGGCGGCGGCTCCTCTGGAGTGGCGGGGCGTCGGGTGAGATGCCCGTCGCGGGCTCCCGATGGAGCGGTCCCCCCGATGAGCCTCAGTCGCCGAGCTTCAAGGCCTGACGAAGTCGGGGTTCGAAAGCATCTGCCAGCCGCATGAAACCGAGATCGGTGGGGTGCGAACCATCGACGGTCGCCTCGCCATCGTCACCCAGTGGCCCTTCGCCTTCTGAGTACAGCAAGTGGCACGAGCCAAATCGGCACTGATGGGGTCAGCGGCGGGGAGGAGCGAGTGACAGGAGAGGAGGCAGGTCAAGATCAAGAACGAGGTGGTCTGGCGCATGGGTGCAAAACTCCGATTCATGTTCGATCCGCGCGGAAAAACTGCTGTCTGTCAGAGCGTACATGCGTACAGTCGGTGAGCCGTGACAAGGACACGACCCAGCCGCAATTCGCGCATGGGCAGCCCGATCGAAGTGAGCGACAAGGCAGTATCCAGCGATGAAACCGTTTCGATGGGACATCAGTCGAAGAGAGCAACTCGGCAGTCTAGTGGCTGGTCCGCGGCCGGAAACCCCAGCCCGGTTCTGGGAAGAACTCAGGGAGTGCGCGGCCAAGATCGTTGCTCGCTCGAACCATCGAAGACTTGTCTTCGTCGGCCGTTCGCTCGAGAGCGTCTTCGACTATCTTTCGGGGACCTTTTCCGACACGGCATGGGAACCTGAAGTTGATCTTCTCAATATCTCCAACCGATTCCAATCGCTGGACGAGATTCGAGCAAAGTCTCCTGCGGCCTATCTCGCACTGAGAGAGCATTTCAAAGTGCTCGAACTCGCACCCCAGCAGATACTGTCGAACCCGCGAGGCATCTGCTTTTGCGATGTTGTCCACCGTGGAGGAACGTTCCGGGAACTCTTCTTCTTCCTCATCCACTGGGCAGCAGAGAAGAACTTGGACCCGAAGGCGCTCTGCCGAAAGCTCGAGTTTCTAGGGGTCACATCGAGAACCAAGAACAGCCCCAACACCTGGCGATGGCAGCAGCACGCGGATTGGGTCGAGCAACACGGGATCGCAGTCAAGAACGTCTCGATTCCTGGGGATCTTTGGCACTACTTCGGCAACGAACAGGAGAAAGTTTCTCGAGGCAATCCTCCAGTCACTTGGGAGAGCGATGCGATCTTGCTTCCGCCACGACTGGAGGGGCACATTCTTGCGCTTCGACTTGCCTTCGATGTCTTTAGACGCGGCCAGGCCGAAAAGAAGGACTTTTCGACCTCGCTCGCCGAGCTCGAAGAAGTTCGAGAGGCATGGCTGCGCGGCCTCATCGGGCAGCTCCGCCGATCGCCGCGCAGCTGAGCAATCGTACGCCACGCTGTCCGGGGGGTACTTCCCCCCCGGAGCCTTCGCAGCGCCTTGGCCTCCTACGGGCAGGTGGACGAGCCTGCACAGGTCATTGTCGCTCCCGCGGGGTTCGGGCCACACGCCGGGAAGGGCGCGGACGGGTCTGGCCCACCTTGGAAGATCCTGGTGAGAGCGGCGATCACATCGGTGACTTCCAAAGACCCGCTCGCGTCGACATCGCAGGCGGCTTCGCACGTCGTCGATGTACCTCCGAACATCACTCCGAGCATCACGACCGGATCGCTGACATCGAAGGAGGCGTCGCCGTTCGCATCACCGCGCACGAAGAAATCACCCTGACACACATCCAACTGGCCGTCACCGTCGACGTCTGACGCACCGGCAGCGATATCGCAAGCGTCAGGAACGCCGTTCCCATCGCAATCGATGTTGTCGTCAGATCCCGGGCACAAATCCTGAGAGTCGCAAACTCCGTCGTTGTCGGAATCGTCGTTGACGTCGAGAGGACACGGATCGAGATTCGCGCAAACGCCATCGCCGTCGACGTCGTTCGCCGGGTCGAGCGGGCATGGATCGTTCGACTCGCAGAGTCCGTCGCCGTCCGCATCGTTGCTCGCATCGAGCGGGCACGGGTCGACATTAGCGCAGAGACCATCTCCGTCTTGGTCATTCGCGGCATCGAGCGGGCACGGATCGGCACCGGCGCAGAGGCCATCGCCGTCAGAATCGTTGTTCGGATCGAGCGGACACGGGTCGACATTCGCGCAGAGACCGTCGCTATCGAAGTCGTTGTCGATGTCGAGCGGGCACGGGTCGACGTTCGCACAGAGTCCATCTCCGTCTTGATCATTCTCAGCGTCGAGCGGGCACGAATCGGCATCCGCGCAGAGGCCGTCGCCGTCGGCGTCGTTGCTCGGGTCGAGCGGACACGGATCCACATCCGCACAAAGGCCGTCTCCGTCCACGTCGTTGTCGAAGTCGAGCGGGCAAGAGTCGACGTTCGCACAGAGTCCGTCGCCATCGCTGTCGTTCGCCGAGTCGAGCGGACACGAATCGACATTGGCGCAGAGGCCATCGCCGTCGGTATCATTGTTCGGATCCAGCGGACACGGGTCCACATCCGCACAGAGCCCGTCGCCATCGGAGTCGTTGTCGATATCGAGTGGGCAGCTGTCGCAACCGTCGGGGATGCCATCCGTGTCGCTGTCGATCGTGTCGTTCGATCCGGGACAGAGATCGACGGAGTCGCAGAAGCCGTCTCCGTCGGAATCGTTTGCGGCGTCGAGCGGGCAGGGATCGAGGTTTCCACAGACACCATCGCCGTCCACGTCGTTCGCGGGATCGAGCGGGCAAGTATCACAACCATCCGGGATCGTATCGTTGTCGAGGTCGACGCTGTCGTTGCTTCCCGGACAGAGATCGACCGAGTCGCAGACACCATCCCCGTCGGAGTCGTCGAGGGGGTCTGCAGGGCAGATATCACAGGCATCGGGGGTTCCATCGAGATCGAAGTCCAGGGAGTCATTCGCTCCGGGACAGGCGTCCAGAGAGTCGCAAACCCCATCGCCGTCAGAATCATCGAAGAGATCGAGCGGACAGGGATCGCAGACGTCGATCTGACCATCGAAATCGGAGTCCTGCTCACAGTCGTCGTGGATCAAGTTGGAGTTGCAGTCGTTGCCTGCGAGTTGGCAGTCATCGGGAATGCCGTCGAATCCGCAGTCGGTACTCGTTCCCACGGAGATGTCGATCGCATCGTCCACCGTGTTCGAGTTGCAGTCGGTGATGGTTCCCCCGGCGTTGATCGATCCCGTCTGGTTGAAGAAATTCCTCGGTGAGTTGATGACGGGGATTCCGCTCGCAAGGATCGAGTTGATCCCGTTGGTCGGCAGTGCTCCAAAAGAGACGGTATCTCCGGTTCCGGAGTACGAGATCGAGCCGCCGGCGGGATTGAAGAAGTTCGCGGGGATGATGTAGTCGGGAACCGGCGCCCCGGGGAGCGCCGTGAAGAGCGCTGCGAACGCGGGTGTGCCGATCAGGACCCGTCGATTCGCGGTCAGAGCACTCGGCAGATTGTTCGTGAAGCTGTAGGTCCCGCCACTGGAGGAGAGGCTCTCGCCGAGAAGGAATTGCTCATCGTTGTCGGGGTTCACCATTTCGATGAACTGCACCACCCCATCGGGGGTCGAAAAAATCTCCGCGATCACCCAGTTGTGCGCATCGGCGAAGGCCGCGCTCGGGACTCCCCAACCGAGCAGGGCGAGGGCGAACGTGGCAAACTTGGTCTTCGATCGGACGTGATGTGGCATACCCGTGACTCCTTGTGTTCGATAAATCAGCCTCCACTGACACGAACTAACAATCGCGATCCATCACCTGCTCGTCAACAGGCAGGAGCATTTACATCCATCGCCCCCGAGAAGACGGGTTTGCCACGAGATGGCAAGAATGCGCGTCCAGGCACGAAGTAATGGCTGGGAGGCTTCCGAGGTGAGGGGAGAGTCAGCTCTGGTCGCTCGGGTCATGCGCTGACAAACGACGCGCTCATGGTCCGCTTGTCAGCAATAAACTTGGGGTCGGAGCGGACATCACCGGGAGGAAGCAGCTCCGCCGCTACTTCCGATCGAAGCGACGCGACAGCTCTTCCCAACCGATCCGGAGCTCGGAGGGGCGGCCGTGGGGGCAGTTCTGGGGTTGGAAGGCGCGGGCGCGCCCGCGGACCAGGTCGGCGATCGCGTCAGTGGAGAGCGGCTGCCCCGCTTTGACCGCGCGCTTGCACGCGAGGGTTTGGAGGAGTCGCTCTCTGAGATCGGGAATCTCGGCGCTACCCCCCCGCATCGCCTCGGCGACCTTGCCCAAGATCTCTCGGAAAAGGCGATCGATCGCGCGGTTCTCGAAGCCAGCGGGAATCGCGCGGACGAGTGCGATCGAGTCCCCGAACTCCTCCGCCTCGAGACCGAGCTCTCTGAGAGCCTCTCCTGATTCGACGAACGCTTCCCATTCACTCGGATCGAGCTCTACCGGCTGCGGAACCAACAAGGGTTGCGAAATCGTGCGCCCGTCCCGCGCGGCGAGGATCTCCTCGTAGAGAATCTTCTCGTGGAGCGCATGCTGATCGATCACCAACAACCCCTCCGCCTCTTCGACGATGAGGAACGCACTGTTCACCTGGAACGCGCGCACCTCCTTGCCTTCGACCTCGGTCACGGGGACGTCGGGAGCGCGGGTCGCGGCGTCCCCCATCGGGAGGCGCTCGGAGAGTGAAAAATCTGCGGGAGAGAACGGAGTTTCGTCTCTCGGCGGAGTCAGTGGCTGTCGG
>CALEHF010000317.1 GCA_937876125.1 uncultured bacterium | reverse complement strand
CTTTGAAGGTGGGGGAGAGCCTCCGGCTCGTCCTCGGAAATTCCCGCGTTCTCACTGATATTGCGACCTGTTTCGAGGCGCAGGGAGAGTGGGGCAAGGCGCTCGAACACCATCGCGCGGCGCTTCTGGAACGGGAGAGTGCCGGCTACCGCAGCGCGGCGTTGACGAACAAGATTGGCATCGGTCGGATCGAACTCGAGTCCGGAGATTTCGACCGCGCCGAGACGACGCTCGAGGAAACTCTGGCTGAGGCGAAAGCCCTCGATGTGAGTCCGAAGCTCGCGCAGGTCCACGAGCTCCTCGCAAAGCTCGCTCGTCACCGGGGTGCGTTCGAAACTGCGCTCGATCACACCGTCGAGCACCATCGCATCCTCGAAGAGGTGTTCAGCGAGGAGTCGACGATCCGGCTGAAGAACTTGCAGGTCGCCCACCAAGTGGAGAGCTCACGGCAAGAGTCGGAGATTCACCGCCTGAAGAACGTCGAGCTGGTACGGCTCAACGAAGAGATCCACGAGGAAAAGGACAAGAGCGACGCGCTGCTCCGCAACATTCTCCCCGAACGGATCATCGAAGATCTCCAGCGCTATGGCCGAGCCGAGCCTGAAGTTTTCGATAGTGTGACGGTGTTCTTCTCCGACTTCATCGGTTTCACGACCCGAACCGCCGAGCTGGAACCGAGCCGACTCATCGCCGAGTTGAACGAGATCTTCACCGCCTTCGACGAACGCGCCGACACCCATGGGTGCGAACGGATCAAGACTATCGGCGATGCGTACCTCGCGGTGTGCGGGCTCCCTTGCCCAGACCCAGACCATGCCGCGAAGATCCTCGCATTCTCTCGCGATGTCGTCGAGTACCTCACCGATCGCAATCGCACCCACGAGCTCATCTGGCCGGTCCGAATCGGGGTGCACAGCGGCCGAGTTGTCGGAGGAGTCGTCGGGGTGAAGAAGTACATCTACGACGTCTTCGGTGACACGATCAATACCGCGAGTCGGCTCGAGAGCCATTCGGAGTCGATGCGAGTGAACGTCTCCGAGGAGACGGTCCGCCTCTCCGGCGGCCGATTCACCTTCGAGGCGCGCGAGCGGATCGAAGTGAAGGGCAAGGGGCCGATGCGGATGTGGTTTCTTGGGGAGTGAGGGCGGGGGCGCAGGGCAGGATGCGTCGGTCGGCTTCTCGTCGGTCTACTTCTTGTCACGCGGGAGAATCCGAACGGGATTGACTCCGCTCGACCACCTACGCGCCGGAAGCTGAGCTCGGCGACTCGGTCCAGGTCAAGGCGCTCGAGCAGCGTTTCTTTGGTCACGTCCAAATGCTTGCTGGGGAGATCGGCGAGCGGCATTGCTAACGACCGACTTCCCCGCTTCGGGTCGGCGCTTCTCGCGGTTGGTGTGACACGGACTCGGGACTCCCCGTCTCGTCTCCCCGCACCCACGAAGAGGAACCTTGGTCGGCCGGGGTCTCACTCACGAAGAGTAATTTTTCTGACGAGCGTGAAACCGACGCCGAAACTTCGACACGAACGATACGCATTCGAATGCGAAGTTACGGTCGACACAAGAAAAGCGTGCGCGACGACCCACTCATCAGTTTCAAGATGCTCGCTTCCACGGGAAGCGAGAACGTACCTTCGTGACTTTCACGATGGTCCACCATGACGTCAGACAGTCGCCTTCAGCCCAAAAGGATATCACCATGCGTCAGTTCAACCTCGGCATGCTCAGCGTGCTTCTCCTCTCCATGTTGCTCTCTCCGTTCGCCCTCGATGCTCAAGTCGCCGCTCGTAGAGTCGGCGGCGTGCTTCCCGGGGGACCCGTCGTTCCGGTCATACCCCCCGGACAGCAAGCCGTTCTCGACACTTGGGAAGCAGCGTACACGACCATCTTCAACTCTCCGTACGATGCGGCGACGGTCCGCTTCGATCTCACGACGACGGTCAATGGCACAGGACTCTACGCTGGATTCAACCAGAGCGGGGAGGCGTTCGAATTGAGCGTGATCTCCGCTGTGGACATTGATCCGAGTGCTGTCGGATTGTCCACGGCTGCGCTCCAAGAGATCGCCGATCAGAACATTACGTGGGGCTCGGTCTCCGGGACCGTCTCGACAAGCCTCGGCTCGTACGCGCTGCAAGGCATGGTTCTTTCACGCCAGAGCGCGACCATCCCGTTCGAGTCGGTTCTTTTCCCGGTCCAAGATGAGGTTCCCCCGCTTCCGTGGACACCGTGACTATGCGGCCCCGGTCGGG
>CALEHF010000316.1 GCA_937876125.1 uncultured bacterium | reverse complement strand
TTGCGACGAATCGCCGGCGCCTCGCTCGCAATCATCCGCTGATTCCAGGTCTAGTTTGCTGAGTCGCACCAGACTTAGTCACGGCCGATTCGCTTCGCGGTTCAGCTTCTCCGTGTACTTCTCGAAGAGCTGCGCGTGGCGACTCCAGAAGTCGACCGGGATGACTACGGACCGGGTTCCTCCGGCCGGGGCCCCGTTCGGACTCCCCCCCGAGTCGGGAAGCATGCTGGGCGTACCGAAAAGAGCCGCTCTCCCGAGGTCGGGAGGGCGGCTCTTCTCGTTGGAATCTACGACTCGAACTCTCGACTCAGAGCAGCTTATCCTCCGGAAGCGGGATCCCGCTGCGGCGAGATATCCTTGGGCGCGGAAAGCTCATCGAGTCTCGCTTGGTAGCGGGCGATGATCGATGTTTGGTGCCGACGGAGCACGGCCTGCTCGAGGCCCGGCTTCGCGGCAAGCCACTGATCCATCGTCGGCGGAATCACTTCGGTGAGTTTCGCGAGGTAGAGGTTGTCGTCGAACTGGAATTCGACCGGAGTGGTCACCCCCCCCGGCTCGAGACTCTCGTCGAACACCTGCTGCATGAGGTTCCGACCGGCAACCACCTGGCGATCGTTGATCTTCAGCTTGAAGCCAGAGTTCCGATCGAGGGGCTCCGGGCTCGAGTGCACCGTGTAGTTCTCGTTCGCGGCGAAGGTCTCGAACGTGGTCTCCTCTTCGTCGCGAATCTTGTTCGACCACTCGGCGAGGAATGCATTGGCGAGTTCCTTCGCCTTCTGCCGTTCTGCGTTGGTGGTGACCTTCGCGATCGCCTCTTCGAAGCTCTCGGTCCGCGGTCCCTCGACTCCAGCGATCATGTAGATGTAGTCGCCGTTCTGGACCGGAACCGGCTCCGCCGAGACTTCGCCGATGCGATCGGGGCTCGGGTCGCTGAACAATCCGCGCAGAACCGCGAAATTGCGATACTTGAAGTCCATCGCATTGAGATCAGCGGCAGTGAACCAATCGAGGGTGTCGAAGATAATCTTCTCTTGGTCCTCTGCGCTGAATAGATCAACCAAAGCGAACTCAGTTCCGGCTTCCCTGAGCTCCGCGGCCTTCTGAATGGCGGCACCGAGAACGACTTTCTCGCGCTCTTGGGCGTGGGAATCCTTCACTGCCGCTTCGACCTGAGTGAAGACGATCGTCAGGTCACGGTAGTCATCAACCTCGGGGTTGTGACCCTCGGGAGCGACCCAATCGGGAGCCCGCGGCACGCGATATCGGGTCGCTTTGTCCGCGTCAAAGCGCGCCGTGATCTGTTCGAGGGTCGGCTGGAAATCGGGGTCGGTGAACTTGCCGCGGTCCGCCTTCGCGACGGTCAGGGTGAAGGCCGCGGACTTTCGGTACTGGCTGGAGTTCGCGTCGTACACTTCACGCAGGAAGGTCTCGTCGATCAGCCCGCGCGCCTCGTCCATGAACCGATCACTCGACACCTGAACGAAATCGACACTCGCCTTCTTCCGTTGGGCGCTGTACTCGTCGTACATCTCCTTCTCGGAAGCGACCGCGATCTCGCCCACCGCGGTATTGAGCAAGGAACCACGCGCAGTCTCGAGAATGGCCTTCTCGAAGTTCTCGACTGTCAGCTTGATCCCCATCTTGCCGCTCATCAACGCTTGGCGGTACTCGTCGGGATTGAAGGCGGCGTTCTCACGCTCAGCCGTGAACGCAGCATACGCATCCTGCGGCACGGCCGACCAGTTGCGATCTTCCATCACTCGATACCAAGTCAGCACATCGAGTGCGGCGTCGCGCAGCGCGTCTTGCTTTTGGGTTCCGGCGGGGCGGAGTCCGAGCGAGTCGATCTGGTGCAGCTGGATCATGTAGTCCAGGGTCTCACGCTCGCCAGCCCCGATCGATCGCTGCCACGGGGGAAAACCGAACGGCCCGACCGAACGCAGCGCACCCGCGACTTTCTGGCTCGCCAGGCTCTCCTGGGCGATCTTGAGCTCTTTGACGGTGATCTTTTCGCCGAAGATCTCGTAGATCTCGATCCCCTCCTGCTGACCTTGGGACATGACCAGTGTCATGATCCCGGTCAGCCCGAACGCGGGCGCCAACACGAGGAGGAGAAGGGTCATGACGACCTTCTCGTTGCGCTTCCAGAAACCTGCGGACATCGGAGCCCTTCCATTTCGTCTCGGTGCAGCATGCCGTCGAGCGGAGCGCTCGAGGGATCGTCCCCACGTTTGTCTGGCCGGGCGGAGACCGAACCGGTCTCCCCGGCCTGCTAGCCGTCGTTGCTAGACCCCGGGCACGGTAGCGATCGCAGATTCTAGGTATCGGCTGCGCGGGTGGCAACCGCGCAGAGGGCGGAGGACGAAGGTTTCAAGCTGTTGTCCAGGCGGAAGATACGAGACCTCCTGCCCCCGAATCTTGTGATTTGATCGTCATCCGAGGCGTTCTGGGGAGAGTTGGGCCCCCTTCAGCCCCTCGAACCCGCCCCGAGTTTCTCCTCGCGAGGCAGGGAACGCCCAAAAAAAAGAAAACGGGGGAGGTCCCCGCGCGATGCGCGAGAGCCTCCCCCGTCTCTGAGCCTCCCCACTCTCTGAGAATCCCCCGTCTCTGAGAATCCCTTCAAAAGAGAGTTTCGACTACTCCCCGATGATCTCGAGCAGTTCGACGTCGAAGGTAAGCAGGGCCCTCGGTGGAATGCTCGGAGGACGACCGTTCTCGCCGTACGCGAGGTTGAAGGGGATCACGAGCTTGCGCTTCTCGCCGAGCTGCATGTCGCCGACTCCTTCGGTCCACCCACCGATCACGCGGTTCAGCGGGAAAGTGGCGGGCTGTCCCCGCGCGACCGAACTGTCGAACTGTTTCCCGTCGACGGTCCAGCCGGAGTAGTGGACCTTCACGTTCGAGGCGGGGCCGCTCGGCTTCGGGCCGTCCCCTTTCTTCAGAATCACGTACTGGAGACCGCTCGCAGTGGTCGTCAATTCTCCGGTGAACGGATCACCCGGAATGTCGAAGATCGGAACTTCATCGTTGGTCACCACTGCTCCTGTCGTTGTCGACACTGCGATGCGTCGGGTCCCTTTCGGTCCATGCACCACGACTTCGTAGTTGGCTCCGACCAACCGGCCACTCTCGGCGAGCCAATCGCCCTCCTTCTCAGCGGTCGCGATCGCGGTCGCGAGCTTCGTGGAGAAACCGGAGAGCTTCGCGTGCTCCGCCGCAGAATCCGGCCCGAAGCGAGAGAAGTCGATCTCAGCGATTGCAGTCCACGAGAACAAGATCAGCGCTCCGGCCGCCATCGCGGTCCCGAGCGGCAAGGTCCATCGACGCATAGATCCTCCGGTCCGGCCGCACCCTGCGGCTCTTTTTAGGGTTGGTTTCGACTCAGACGAAGTCGACGCTCAAAGATTCCGGTCCATTTCCAGATTCGCGAGTTCATCACAACGTTCGTTTTCGGGATGCCCCGTGTGCCCCTCGACCCACTGCCAGGAGACTTTGCGGATCGCGACTTCACCGTCGAGGCGCTGCCACAGCTCTTGGTTGAGAACCGGCTTCCCATCGGACTTGCGCCAGTTGCGCTTCTTCCACCCGATCACCCACTTGGTGATGCCATCGATCACATATCGAGAGTCTGAGACGACCCGCACTTCAGCTCCGACCGAGAGTGACGCGAGCGCTTCGATCGCCGCGGTCAGCTCCATGCGGTTGTTGGTGGTGTCGGAATCGAAGCCGGAGAGCTCGCGCGATTCGCCCCCGTCGCGGATCACCGCGGCCCAGGCCCCAGGGCCAGGATTTCCACGGCATGCACCGTCGGTGTACACCTCGATCATGGGGAACATCTCCGATTTCAAGCGGCGAAATGAGCGTTCAGCTCACGCCAGCATCAGTTCACGCCAGGCGGCCGTCGGAAAAATCAGTCCGAACGCCTTGGCGATGGGCCCTTTCGATGCGGCTTACGGGCCGCACGGCCCTTCTCTTTCGAGCGGCCTTTCCCCTTGGGATAAGCGCCTCTGGGATTCTCCGTTTTAGAGCCAGCCGCCTGGGAGCCGCCGCCCTTCTTCCCCTCTGTTCCCCCCCCCGGGGTGAGGTGCTGAAGATAACGCAGATCGATCGTCCGATGCAGGGGATCTGCATTAGCGAGCTTCACTTCGACGGGATCGCCCAGTCGGAAGCTCTTGCCCGTATTTCGCCCCCTCAGCGCAAAGTGTGTCTCATTGAAGACATAGAAGTCGTCGCGAAGATTGCTGATGTGGACCATTCCTTCGAGCAGAAACTCGTCCAATCGCACGTAGAAGCCGTGCTCACGGACTGCGGCGATCACCCCCGTAAACCGATCCCCGATGCGCAGCCGTAGGAACGAGATCGCGCGCATCTTCGACATCTCGCGCTCGGCGTTCTCGGCGCTGCGCTCGCGCTCACTCGCGTGAGCCGCTTGGGCTGACAGTGAGCCGAGTTTTGCCTCGACCTCCGCTGACATCACCTTGCGATCACTGAAGAGCACATCGTCGAGCGCGCGGTGCACTTGAAGGTCGGGGTAGCGACGGATCGGCGAAGTGAAGTGGCAGTATTCGTCCGTCGCGAGGGCGAAGTGGAGGGCTTTCGCTGCGACGTACTCGGCGCGTGTGAGGGTCCGGAGAAGCCCGAGCTGAACGATCGGCGCCGCCGGGTCATCGCCGAGTTCTTCGACCAACTTCGGGAAGTCCTCGGTGCCGTTCATCCGCACACCGGGGACGAGTAGTCGGCACAGCTTCAGAAACTTCGTGACGTCCTCTTCGGGAGGCTCGTCGTGGCTGCGGCGGATGATGGCGATGGATTTTTCGGTCGCAATGCGCGCGACCGCTTCATTGGCGGCGAGCATGCACTCCTCGACGATATGGTGCGAACGATCGCGGCGACGCGGCTCGAGATCGATCACTTCGCCATCGTCGTCGAGACGCAGACGCATCTCGGGCAGATCGAGGTCGAGAGATCCGCGAGCGAGACGACGGGCGTGGAGTGTCGCACGCAGCCGATCGAGGGACTCCAAGGTCGGAACGAACTCTTTCTCATCCGCATCGGGCGGCGCGCCATCGAGCAGCTCCTGCGCCTCTGAGTAGGCGAATTTCCGTCGACTGCGAATCACGGCATTTTCGACTCTCGACGAGCGAACCTTGCCATCGGGTGCGAAGTCGATCCAGACGACCTTGGCGAGGCGATCGACCTCGGGACGGATCGAGCAGAGGTCATTCGAGAGGCGCTCGGGAAGCATCGGAATGGTGAGTCCGGGCAGATAGACCGACGTGCCGCGGGTGTACGCTTCCTTGTCGATGATGTCGTTCGCGCGGACGAAGGCGCTCACATCGGCGATCGCCACCCCGAGCAAGTAACCGTCTGTACCTTTGTCTTCGAGCGTGATGGCGTCGTCGTAATCCTTCGCGTCGCTCGGATCGATGGTGAAAAATGGCACGTCGCGCAGATCGGTGCGCCGTGCGATCTCTTCTTCCGAAATTGTCGCTGGAAGCGCTTCCGCCGCCCGTAGCACCTCGGCCGGAAACTCCTCTGGAAGACCGAATTCGGCGCAGACGATCTGCAGGTCCGCCTTCCACGTTCCTTCGGGGAGCGCGACTTCGACGATTTCGCCGGGGGGGAGACCGCCGATCGAGGGGCCGTCCTTGAGACGCACGAGCACGCGGTCACCGTTCTCGGCGCCCTGTTCTCCCCCGACGTCGATCTGGATCTCCCGCACCGATTCGTGGCGGAGCGGTTCGACCACTCCCCCGCCGCGCGCGTCCGACCAAAATTGACCGAGGATCACTCGCGGACTGCGGCGGAGCACGTGGAGGATGCTTCCTTCACGCCCCGGACCATCGTCGCCCCCGCCGCGCGCCTTGGGGCCCCCGCCGCGCGGCTTGGCTCGATGTTTCACGAGGACGAGGTCGCCGTGATGGGCATCTTTGAGTTTGTTGGCTGGGATGAAGACATCCCCCTTGGGGTCCTCGTCGGCGGGGCGCAAGAACCCAAAGCCTCGGCGATTGACGGTGAGGGTCCCCGCGATCCACCCCTCTTTGCGCGGAGCAAACCACCCGCGCCCGGCGAGGTGAACCGCGATTCCCGCGTCCTCGAACTCGTAGAGGAGTTCTGTGAAGGCGGGAAACTCGCGCTCAGTGACGGAGAGGGTCTCCGCGAGATCGCGCGCGGAGGTGGAGGCGTAGTCCTTCCCCGTGAAGTAGGCGCGTACGGCGCGCGTGAGTTCAGCTTCGCGTTCGGGGTTCATGGGGCTCCTCGTCGTCGGGACTGACGGGGGAGAATCCTAGCCGATGAGGCCCGGGGAGAGGGTGGAATCGGGGTGGGGAGCAGACAGTGGAACTGCCTGCACCTTGGACACGGCGCAGGTCTTTCGCCGAGGCTGGCTCGGGCCTGCCCGCGAGACAAAAAAACCGGGCCGGAGCAGGCGTATCGCCCACTCCGGCCCGGTGAATCGAATCCCACGCCTCCTAAGATCGATCAGATGTTCTGAATGATCGAGAGGAGCGGCATGAAGAGCGCCACAACGATGAATCCGACCGCGAGTCCCATGCCGACGATCAGCACCGGCTCGAGCAGGCTCGACAGCGAATCGACGAGCACATCGACGTCGAGGTCATAGTTGTCGGCGATCTTGTTGAGCATCTTGTCGAGCTCACCGGTTTCCTCACCGATATCGATCATGTTCACCAGCAGAGGATCGAACACGCCCGATTGCTGCAGCGGCCCCGCGATCGTCTCTCCCTCTCGAATCGAGCCGTGGACTTCCATGATCGCGTTCGCGATCACGCGGTTGCCCACCGCCTCTTTGACGATGCTGAGAGCCTCGAGGATCGGCACACCGGAACTGATCAGAGTTCCGAGCGTGCGGCAGAAGCGTGAGATCGTCGATTTCTTAACGATCACACCGAAGATCGGCGCCTTCAGCTTGAACGCGTCGACCGCCATGCCGCCTTTCTCACTCCCGGCCATCGCTTTGAGCGAGATATAGATGAGGAAGATCACACCCGGCGCGAGCCACCAGTACGCCTGCACCGAGTCGGACAGGGTCAAGAGCACCTGGGTCGGACCGGGGAGTTCAGTGCCCATGTCGTCGAACATCTTTTGGAACTGCGGAATGACCTTGGTCATGATGAACGCGAGAATTCCGCAAGCCACGGTGATGACGGCGATCGGGTAGATCATCGCCCCTTTCACCTTCTTCTTCAGCTTGAGGGACTTCTCCTGGAAGTCGGAGAGTCGCTGCAGGATGACGTCGAGCACACCGCCCGCCTCACCCGCTTTGACCATCGCGACAAACAGGTTGTCGAAGGTCTTCGGGTACTTCTCGAGCGCCTCGGAGAAGGTACTTCCTCCCTCGACGTCGTCAGTGACTGTCTCCAGCTGAGTGCGGAACCGCCCGGGCTTCATCTGGCCCGAGAGGATCTTCAGCGAGCGGACGATCGGTAGTCCCGCATCCTGGAGAGTCGCCATCTGTTGCGTGAACTGGGTGATATCGGCCTGAGAGACGCGATCGAAGATCCCGCCTCCCTTTTTCGAACCGCCCGATTCGGCGGCGGCGGCAGAGGCTGCACCCTTTTTCTCTTGGAGCTTGGTCGGCTTGAGCCCCATGGTGCGAAGCTTATGCAGGGCCTCCTGCTTGTTGGCCGCTTCGATCGCCTTGCTCAGTTTGTTCCCGCGGCCATCGATCGCTTCGTAGGCAAAGACCGGCATCATTGCTCCTTCAAGCCGGGGATGGAGGGCAGTTGACCCCGAGACCGTGGGTGAAGCACGCATCGTGCGTACTCTGAACCACGTCTTCGGTCGGGATCCCCTCCTGAACAGATCTCCCATACGGATCGGTCGGCCATGATAGCGCGAGCCGCCCGAATCCGCCCGTACTCGCTCCACCCGAAATGCAAGGTCGCCAACATCGGAAGCTCCGAGGAAGGCAATCTGGTTCCGGGATCCTCGACCCCCCACGGGTCGAGGCCCTTTCCGAAACGGGCCGGATCACTCCGGCCCCACGGTCGAAAACGCACAAAAGAAGCACTCTCGACCGGTCGTTCGAACTTCCCCCACGGAAGAACGAACGCGGAGAGCGGCTCATGCCGACTCTCCCCCCATGAGTGGCCTCCGGGGACAAAAAAGCCCCCGAATGCCTTCCCTTACCCTAACGCGGCCCAGTCAGTCGGACCCCCGAAGGGATCGCACTCTGGCCTCACCTCGATCGCGAGCGACCGAGACGGTAATTCTAGTTCATAGAGACGCGATCAGCCGGTGATCGTCTCTTTGACCACCTCTTCGATGGTCGTCACGCCGTCGAAAATGTGCAGCAATCCCGCATCTCGCAGGGTTCGCATGCCGTCTTCGCGCGCGGCGACGGCGATCTCTTGCGTCGACGCGTTCTCGAGAATCAGGTCACGCAGGCGGTCTGTCATGAGCATGATCTCAAAGAGCGCGATCCGGCCCTTGTAGCCGGAGCCGTTGCACTTCTTGCAACCCTTGCCGTAGAAGAACGTCCGACCCGCGACTTCGGATCGGGTCAATTCCAGTTCCATCAGCATTTCGTCGGTGGGTTCGTACTCGGTCT
>CALEHF010000315.1 GCA_937876125.1 uncultured bacterium | reverse complement strand
GCGTCGAGCATTCCTCGACGGCTCCCTCGCCAGCTGGCTCTTGGTCGGAACGTTCGTCGGTGCCTTCGGCGCCACACTTCTCTCCCCGACCTCACGCGCCCACGCCGATGAGGAGGAGTTCGCGATCCCCGCCCCGTTCGACACGGTGCTCATCCCGTACTCACCCGATGCTCCCCCCTGGGGCCCGGGAGCGTTCGACCCGAAGGTGTACCTCTCCCCCGAGCGTTTTCGAGCGCTCTGGAAGCTCGCGCATCCGGAAGAAACGCCGGTCCCGGAAATCGAGACCGCCCCGGTGACCCACGCCTTCGGTGCGGGGGAGTACCGTCTCGAAATCGAGGGGGATCGGTTCCGACTGTCGGGGCGAATCCCCGTGCGGACCTTCTCACAGAAGGAGTGGACCGCCATTCCCTTGCCGGTCGGTGGCGCGCGACTCGAACGCGTTCTCGTCGATGGCGCGGCGACCGGGACGACCTTGATCAAGGGTGCACACCAGTTGCCGCTGCGGGGAAATCGCACCCACGTCCTGGACCTCGAGTGGGTGGGCTCGCTCGCCGTCGATCGCGGCGTGGTCGCGCTGCGCACGCCGCTCGTCCCCACCACCGCTGCGAGGGTCACCGGCGTGCTTCCCCCCGGGGCGGAAATTGACTTCGCCCGCTCCTCCGCCGGCCTCACCGTCGATCCGAGCGGCGACACCCCCGACGGAGCGCAGGGTCAGTTCTCGATCGCGGTCGGCAGCGAGGGGGCGGTCGCGCTCACTTGGAGCTACCCGCGGATCGAAGGAGACCTCTCCGCCCAGGTTTCGTCGACCTCCTACAGCGAGCTGACCGCGGGAGACGATCACTTCACCGTCCTTCGGATCGAATCGGTGCGGGCAACCGGGCGCCCCATCGAACGCGCTCGCTACCGCGTGTCGGGAGGATTTGAAATCACGGCGATCGACGGCGGCAACGTGTCGGAGTGGAGCGTGCGGCCGAGCGATGCCGGGACGACCCTTGAAGTGACCTTCCGCGATGCGACCGAGTCTGCGCGTTTCCGCATCGTCGGCTTTGCCGGCGCGCAGACGACGACCCTGCCGACCCTCACCCTCGAGGGCGCGGTGCGCCAAGAGACCTACGTCGGGCTCAAGCACGCCAAGCGCTGGCGCTTTGGGCCCGAATCCCTCGCGACCCTCACGCGCGCGTCGGTCACTGATGCGATGAGCGCGCTCTCGATCGAAGGGCTCACCGCGGACCGTGTCCACCACGCACACGGTGATGGCGCCGGCGCTGCCCTCATCGTCGTCCCCGCCCCACGTCGCACGCGGATCGAAACCGATGCGGTCGCGCGGATCACGTCGACGCGCCTCCAGCTGTTCTTCCGCACCCGCTTCGTCGAAGCGACCGAGGCGCCCTTGCGCATGTCGATCCCTCTCGATCCCTCCTGGGAGGTCTCCCACGTCACCGCTCCGATGCTCCGGCACTCAGAGACGATCGACGATGCGAACGGGCGCACCTTGCGTCTCGACTTCCTGCGCAGACCTGCCGTTGGGGATGAGATCGTTTGGTCGACCGAGATTTCGTTTTTGACGCCACCCCCCCGCGTCTCGCTCCCCTTCGTCGCTGTCGGTGCGGCGGTCGACGACGAAAGTCTCACCTGGACGATCGTCGGCGAGGCGGGGATCGAAGTGACCACCGTTCCGAGTACCGCCTGGGAGGCGGTTCCGATCGCGCGCGCACCGGTGTGGGTCGCTATTCCCGGAGGCGAATCCGCCCGGCTGGCACTCCGGAGCACCCGGGGGCGCGGCAACAGCGCGCTCACCGTCCTCGTCAGCCCGCGGACCAGCCTGCTGCGCGCGACGATCGCCTCCTTCGGCCACCTCGGCGAAGGTCTTCTCACCGTGCACTCACGCATCGTTCCGGAAGTGCGCTTCCAAGGACGCGACACCTTCTCCTTCCTTCTCCCCCCCGGCGCGGAGTTGGTCGACCTGGTGGTGCGCGACGAGCGCAGTCGCAGCATTGTGCCCGCCCCTTTGGGCTCGAACCAGGGGACGCGCGTGACGGTCCGGCTTCTGTCCCCGGTGACTGGTCGTGTGGAGTTTGACCTCGTGCACCGCGTGCCGCGCCCCCTCGCAGTGGAGGGGATCGCCCCCACCGTGCTCGCACCGATCTTTCTCCTCGACGATCAAGATGCGCCGCTCGCCGAGGTCGAAACCTACGTCGGGATCGTGCAACCGGAGAGCTCCCTCTCCCTCGATCTGACCCCCGAGGGACTGACCCCGATTGAGCGCGAGAGAATGCCGTTCCTCCCCGCCGGCGTGCGGGCGGAGAGCATCCGCGCGACCTGGACCACCAATCGATTCCGTTGGAGCCTGACTCTCACCGAGGAGGAGATCGTGGTCGCGGAAGGATTGGCGGCGCTCGTGCCCTTGATCGACCTCACGACTCGGATCGGCTCGGACGGCACGATGCGTACGGAAGCGTCGATCACCCTCGTCAACGAACGACTGCAGTTCCTCATCATCGATCTCCCCGAGGGCGCGCGGCTGTGGGGAGTGACCGTCGACGGGATTCCCGTGGCGGTGGCGAGCGAGGGGGGCGGCACAGCCACCGGTGGTGGGAGGCGCCCCGCGAAATCGGCTCAGATTCGCGTCCCGGTCGACCCCGCCGTCGGATCGCAACTCGCCCGCGAGATCGTGCTCACCTACGAAGAGTCGAATGTCGATCTTCCCGCCTGGAACACCAAGGCCGACCTCCGCGGACCGAAGATTGCGCACGCCGATGTGCGCGTGGTCGAGACGATCTGGACCGTGCGTTTCCCCGAAGGGTATTCCGTCGAGGAGACCGCGGGTCGCATGCGCCAGACTCCGCCGAGCGCGCGACACGCCGAGCGCCTACGCCAGCTGATGGAACAGCAGGAGACCGTACTCGAAGCGACGAAGTCGATGCAGTCGCGGCGCGGCCGTGAACGCGCGAACCAACAACTCGCCCGCATCGAACAGCAGCTCGGAGACTCCCTCGCCGGACTCACCCAACTGAACCGTTCCGGCGGCGAGCTCTCGCAGGCGAAAGTCCTCGGCGAAGAGAACTTGCAGACCCAATGGCGCGAGAACGACGCGATGATGCGTCGGACCCAAGACGCGCAGAAGGAGATCCGCGCCGCCCTCGAGGCTGAGTCGGGTCGAGCGGCGGGGGCGAGCCCTGACGATC
>CALEHF010000314.1 GCA_937876125.1 uncultured bacterium | reverse complement strand
ACCGTGAAGCAGGTTGAAGGTGCGACCAGTCAGAATCGTGGTCTCTGATTTAGGACGCCGTCGTCGCGCGACGGCAGCGCAAGGTGGTCATGGCCGCTGAGCGTGAGAGCCTCGATAGGTGTTTGGTGCCGGACGCGTTCCGAGCCAGAGCCGCGCACCAAAGACAGGGCGCGCGCGTCGGTGAAGTGACCGGGAATGCGATAACGTCAGCGGGAGAGCACGGGCGCTTCCGGAGAGGGAGCGTTGTTGTCGGTTGACGGTGGAGTCCTCATAGGTGTTGGGCAACAAGGTCGCCTTGCTCACTTGTTGAATTGTGTCTTGGGCAATGCATCTCGAAAAGAAGCCTCAAGCTCCGTCAACTCAACGTAAATTATGTGGTCTGACCACTTCTGGCTGACCATGGACATCGAACGTACTCGAATGAACGCTTTGTTGCCTCGCTGCCCAAGATACGCGACATCATGCATAGTCTGTGGCTGGCCAACCCAACGATACTGCTTCGTGAACTCAACTGGCGATACGTGATTCGCGAACTCGACTGGCGATACATGCTTCGGTTCAGAGCATCCGCACAGCAGCACTGCGAGGAAAAACGTAGCGAAAAGCTTCATGTCCTCGATTCCTTTCATGTCCTCGATGCCTAACGGCTTGGCAATAACCTGCGGGCGCCGCAGGCGACCGTCAGGTTCATTGCCTTGTTAGAATGCCCCACCCGTCAGGTCGAGAAGCGCACGACCTCTGGGGCCACCTTGCTCGACAAGCTCGTGTGCGGTTGCGATCTCATCCAAGGGCAAGACACGCCCGATGGGATAGCCCACCCAACCATGCGCGAGCATGTCCGACAGGTCGGCGACTGCTCTGCGCTTCGCCTCTGCCGGAAAATCGTCACTCCCGAGGAAATAGAGCCGCGCGTTCTTGAACACCAGGTTCCAGAACGGAATCTCAGGATTCGGCCGGTTCGTGGCGTAGCTCGCGATAGAACCTCCTTCTCTCATAGTGATTACCGCCAAGCAAAAGGGTTGGCATTCTAACGAAGAGGGTTGTATGTGGAACGCTCGAGCCGAGCGCCAGCGCCACACCGACGAGCCGACGCCGAGAGTGCTTCGGCTACAACTCGTTGGACTGAGCTGCGATGCTATGGGCCTTGGTTCGGTGGGGTCAAGTGTCGAGCGGTCCCGCGGGACCGCGGAGTGCCCGCTGGCGGTCCTTCGTCAGCCTTTGCAGCTCGCCTGGGTCGTGCCTCGAGCCCCTCTTGAGTGCATTGGAAGCTCAGATCGAACTGGCTCGTGTGGTCCACCGGCAGGATCTCGCCGCCGGCTGGGGGGAGGCGGTCCTTCCCGGCGCACTGGCAAAGAAGCTCTGCGGAGCCGCCAAGGACTTTGGGTGGCAGTTTCTGTTTCCCGCATCGTCGCGCTGCCGTGACCTTCAAGATGCGTCGATTCAACGATGCGTCGATTCAGCGTCGCTATCACCGCCACGAAAGTGCGGTTCAGCGCGCGGTGCGCAGCTCGGGGCGTCGGGCCGGCATCGAGAAACGCACGACGTGCCACGTGCTCCGACATAGCTTTGCGACCCACCTGCTCGAGGACGGCGCTGACATTCGAACTGTGCAGGAGCTCCTCGGACACCGTCACTTGCAGACGACGATGATCTATACGCATGTGCTCGGGAAGGGCGCGGGCGGCGTGACCAGCCCCTTGGATCGTCGATGGGTGGGTGACGAATCGTAAGAGAAACCGCCCCCGACCGCGTCGCGCGATCGGGGGCGGCTGGTTTGCTCTCGACGAGCTTGAGTGCTTCCTCGCTACCCTCCTTAGAAGAGCGCAGCCGGCTTCATCACTTGGGGTCTCGAGCGTATGATCGCACCTGCGCGCCCGAGGGCGCCCGTGGCCTCGAGCCCAGAACCACTGTGAACGGAAGGGGCGAACCGTGCGCGTCCAGTACTCGATGATCTTCGTCAGTGACATGAGCCGCTCGGTGGCGTTCTATCGCGACGTCCTTGGCATCCCCCTGAAGTTCGAGTCCCCCGGTTGGTCGGAGTTCGCGTCCGAGGGAGCGACCATCGCTCTCCATAAGAGCGATGGCCCGGCCCTCGAGCCCGAGCCGAAAGGGGTGGAAACCGCCGGGCGCAGCCGCCCCGGCTTCGAGGTCGAAGACCTGGATGCGTTCCACACGCGGATGGTCGAGCACGGAGTCCCGTGTGCCCAGGAGCCGACGCCACTGTTCGGTGCGAAGATCGCTCAGTACTGGGATCCGGATGGTCTGATCTTCGCGGTGGGGCAAGCGCGAGGGGGCGAACCTCCGCGCTGAAGGTGCTCCGCAACTCGCCGCACTCCCCCCGAACCAGGTTCCTCTTCACAAGAGATGGTGGTTGAACGACGACCGCTTCGCAACGGCGTACGGGATAGGTCTTGCACGGCATCGTCACTCGAGAGCAAAGCCGGTCCATCCAGGCGGTTGGATGTGCTGTCAAAGCCAGGACCGGAGCGTCGA
>CALEHF010000313.1 GCA_937876125.1 uncultured bacterium | reverse complement strand
TGAAGGGTTCACCGGTCTGGAAGTCCACCGTCAGCTCGACACGGTTCTGCTCGCCGCTACCGAGGCACCCGGTAATCTCCCGCAGCCCCAGTTTCGCTGCCGGATGTCAGGGATTCCCGTCGCGCCGTACGATCACGTTTGGGTGGATGAAACCGGATTCGAGCGCCCCTTGCTGGAAGGGCAATTCTCTCAGGTCTTGCTAACGGGCTTGCCGGCGTTTCACTTGCGAGGAGAAGTAAACAGCGACGGAGAAATTGGGCTAGGAGATCCCATCTCGCTCTTGCTCTACCTGTTTGATGCCGGATCTGCGACGCAGGCCGAAACAATCATCACTCAGTGTCCGGATCGCGGGGACGCCAATGACGACGGGTTCATCGACCTCGCCGATCCGCTCTACCTACTGGGCTACCTGTTCCAGGAAGGTCCGAGTCCACCTTTACCCTTCGGAGTCTGTGGCCAGGACGAGACTCCCAGCAGCCTTGCTCCCTGCACCTCTGTCGCTTGCATTGAAGACTAGGGAATCTAGGGCTCGGTCTGGGCTTCGAGTGCGGGGTCACCTTCAAGCTTCCTTCTGGTTGAAGGCACCCGACAAGGCGCGAGGAGGGGGCAGTTGCGGGTCGCAACGCTACTCGCTCGACTCATCAGTTCAGAGGCGTTGTTGCATGTCCCCTCAGAACGCACCGCCCCTCTCCGACTCTCGCTCAGTTTCGAACTGGCTCCGATCGCGGTGAAGCCTAGCTCGAGCATTCGGTTGAGGATGTTGATCGCGATCCGGACTTCACTGCGTTGCCCGTTGAGTCTGCGTGATCGAAGTCGCCCACCGATCCGCTGCTTGTATCGGAAGAACGCGTTCTCAACTCGCGCCTGCTGATGATACCTGGCCTGCTTCTTCCACTCTCGTCGGCCGAGTTCGTTGACTGTTTCCACCGTCGCGGGTCATCTGTTGATGAGGAGCAGAGCGAAGTTCGCTCTGCATGGTTGCTTCGTAGGGCCTTCTCATGGAAGGCACTCCCCCGCCCGGCGGAGCTCCGGGGGTCCCACTCAACTCTTGATTCCACCCGCTCTTGAGTCGAGTCTTCCTACCGGTTCATTTACGACGGCTCGGCCGGCTGCCCACTGGCGGGTGACCCGGGGCTCGCCTGCGACGACGATTCCTGCGCGTCCGCGGCGAGCGCCAACCCGTTCATGTCCCAAGTCTCGATTCCGGTCCTCGCGGGACAGCCGCTCCTTACCGGTCGCTCGGGGCTCGTGACATCCGAGCGTCAGTCTCTCGCTACGGGCAGCCGGTCCGCGCACAGGGGAGCGGGCTCGTGTTCGAGCTCCCGCATTGCGGGACACCTGCCGGTGGTAGTGCTCCCGCGAAGAGATAGCTCAAGATCGTGATCGGATCAGCCAAGTCGACCGAGCCGGTGTCGTTGAAGTCGAACGCCGCGAGGCACGGTTCGATTTGCGCAGCGACGAAGAGATGCGTGAGCAGCTCGATCGGGTCGGAGAGGTCGAGCACTTCGTCGCCGTTGACGTCCCCAGGAAGGTGCCGACGGATCGGGATGTTGCCTTCGTGGTAGAAGTTGTTGCGCTTCGGGTTGTGCCCCCACATCGGCCACTCGGTGGAAATGGGGCCCCCGGTTGTGTTGGGCTCGTCCCAGACGTGGATGAATCCGCCGTACGAGGTAATGACCTCGATGTCGTTGTCGCCATCGAGGTCGGCGAGCGCGGTCATCTTGTGATTGCTGATCACGTTTCCCGGCAGAGGCTTCGGCCACGTCGGGAGCTCGTTGAGATTCTGATCGAAGAGGTGGATCCACATCTCACTCGACGAGCCCAGACGCCCGGAGAGTGCGCAGATCTCCTGGATGCCATCGCCGTTGACATCGCCGAGCGTGATTCCTTCGTAGAGCCAGTGGGTGGTCGGATCGGTCTGGGCGAGAAGGATCCCCTGAGAACTGAAGATCTTGAGTCTTTCCCCCGGCATGACGACTTCGAGATCCCCGTCCCCGTCGATGTCTCCGCACGCGCCAGGGCGGCTTGCGTAGGGTGCTGCGAGCGGCGGGAGATAGGCGGTGCCATCTGCTCGGAACGAGTGAAAGTCGTTGAAGCCTGCTCCGAAAATCTCGCACTGCAAGTTCCCGGAGAGGTCCGCGATCATCGGATGCAAGAACTGCTGCCATGAGAGAGGGAAGGGGGGAGTGGAGGGCCAGCCATCCTTGGCGTTGCCGTTCGAGTCCAAGAGAACGAACGGGCTCGGGATCAACGAGGCGCCTTCGCGCATGTAGAGCCCGATCGCGATCTCGGGCGACCCATCGAAGTCCACATCTCCGGCGGAGAGGCTCGTCCAGAACAGGGACTGGGTCGGGCTGACATCGACAGGGACGACGATCGGCCAGCCCGGCATGGGAGTGCCGTCATCGTTGAAGGCATTCAGTTGCCGCTGATCAACCTTTCCGAGGACCAGGAACTCGTCATCCCCATCTCCATCGAGATCTGCGAGACAACGACTTGGCTGCAGGGGGGTGAGATGCACATCGACGAGGATTGGCCACCCTGGTTTCTGGACTCCAGCTGCCGAGACCGCATGATACCACTGGGAACTGGCGCCCTGCACATCACCAGCATAGACAATGTCGACTTCACCATCGCCATCGATGTCGCCCACGAGGGGGCGGTCCCCCGGAAGCACATAGTCGGAGGGAGACCAGTTCATGGAGTTTGATCCATCGGAGTTAAATGCGTACATCTCGAAGTTTGCAACCAGGAGCTCCGGCTCTGGATCTGAATCGACATCCGCGAGAGTGAAATGTAGTGACCACATCGCCTTCGGCCAACCCGGCTGGTAGTCGGTCGCGCACAGCGGTAGCGAGAAAAAGGCAGTGAGGAGCATGGAGGCGGCGACTGCGCTCTTCATGGGCACACCGGCGCGCAAGGTTCGTAGGGGTTGAAGTTCGTCGGAGGCGGATCGAGCGTCGGATCTAGGCCGCAATTCGGGAACGGGCTAGGAGGCGGGGGGCCACCTGAGAACAAGTAGTTCGAGATCCAGATCGCATCAGCGATGACCAAGAACCCATCATCGGAGGCATCTGCCGCCCTTTGGCAGGTGGGTAGTGGTACGGCTGTGAACAGGAAGTCAAGAATCGCGATCATGTCTGCAATGTTGACGGCTCCATCTGCTGTGGCGTCTCCACGAATGAACTCGTCCTGAACATACTCGTCTGCCCCACGGTCTATGGAGAGGCCGATGGAGCGACTGTCGCCGTCAATGTCTTGAGGATTGAACAGGGAGACACTCGCATCTCCACTGTCGATGGCAGCAAGAGAGTCCTGCGTGAGACGTGAATCGAACGGTAGTCCCCCCACCAATTCCGGGTCGGCGTCGACGGAGTTTGTTCCGAACAGGTCGACGTTGCTCGTCGTGCCTCCACAAGTTGGGACTGGTGAGTAATCCTTGAGAACCGATGATTCCCAGCGACTCGGGATGCTCGGGAAGATCCCGCATTCCACGAACCACTCTTGTTCGCCCCCGGCATCCGAGTTGTCCCAGATGATCGAGTTCTTTGCGGGTAGGTTTGAGGCCAGGTTGATTCCGCTTCGGACGTGCACGAACAGCCCGGAGCCTTGCGGTGTTGCCCCCCCTCGAGCGATCAAGTTGTTTCCAGCAATCGTGTTGTTGTTGATCACCGCCGCAAGGAGTGGGTCGAGCTCTTGATAGTGAAGACCACTGTCCCAGCCGCCAGCTCGCAGCCTCGCGGCATTTCCAACAATCCGGTTCCCCTCGATCACCGGATGGAACTCACCATCCAGGTCAGCGCCGTAGAAGACATCCACATAGAACCCGCCCCCCACTTCGGTTGGCACAGCACCTGGATTCGTTCCTGCGGGCGCAATGATCGAGTTGTCCCGGATCAAGTTGTTGATGAGCCTGAGCTCTCGTTCATTGTTGACTGGCGGAACGCCGAGGAATCCAATGCTCTGGATGCAGAGCCCGCCTCCCTGGTACGGAGCGATGGGCGGAATCGTCGGAGTGCTCGATGCATAAGCGTCGTTCTCCCGAATCTCGTTCCCCTCGATGTGAAGAAGAGTCTCGGGCGGGCGATCGACAAATGAGAAGTCGAAGAAGTTTGCGTAGATTCCGCCGCCCTGGATCCCATTGTTGCCATAGATGAAATTGCGGCAGGCTCTGTAATTCCCCTCGCTCAACAGCATGCCTCCGCCTCGGCGAAGGCTTGGTCCTCCTGAGACTACGAAGCTGTTGTCGTGAATCCAGTTGTTTGCCAGGAGCACCCATGAGCGGTCGCAAGTAACTCCCGTGCCTCGCTGAAAGTAGGAGTTTTCAGAAACTTCGTTGAAGACGAACTCCACATCTTCGGAATCTTGAATGTGGACAGCTCCATCGCCCGAGGTCGGTGAGAAGGCCTGGTTGTCATCGATCCAGTTTCCGAGAATCCGCACACTTCCATAGGTGATCCCCTCAACGTGCAGAGCTGTTGCCATCGCATTGGCCATGCGGAATCCGTACCAGCCTGCGTGGCTCGTCGGAGCAATGGAGTCCGTATTGGCGTCATCGGACCAGCCCAAGACCAAGTTGCCTTGTGCCGCGGGGTTTGAAGCGAACACGCGGAAGATGTTGCCCGAATTGGATTGAACGGTGACCGCATCCGGCCCGGTCGGGGCATAGATGTAGAGGGTGCGCCCGACGAACTGGGAGAGATCGATCTGAACGCTCTGTGTGTACGTTCCAGAACCGACAGAGATCACCCAGTCACCAGTGGTCGGCGCATGGCCTGCGTTGACCGCGTCTTGGATCGACAATCCGCCGGGCGTGACGAACTGATCGACAGAATTGAGGGGAGGAGTGCGAGTTGGATCACCGAGGAGCGTCTCGTAGTCACAAACGCTCGAGAGCGCTGGGGCTCCTTCTCCGGTGCCAAGTGCTGCGACGCCTCCGCCCTCGGGTAGGGCTTCGGGTCCTTCTCTCGTCACTTCGAACATCGACCATTGGAGGTCTGCTTCGCTGACCGCGGGCGTCCCTTCTCCGACCGCTGCTTGAGCCGGAGAATCGAGTGGCCCTGAGATGGCGAGGGCCCGCCGAGTCGGCGAAATGGTTCCTACGGCCGTTGTGAGAGTCGTGGGAGTCTCGGATTGAGCGCCGAGCAATCGAATCGAAGCTGTGGGAATGGCTTCGACATGGAAGGTGAGATTCAAGATCGGTTGGTCGAGCCCGGCTGGAACCTCGAGCGACCCGGTCTCGCTCAGGATCACCGTTGCGAAGATCCCCTCTTCCGTCGGTGCGACGAGCGAATAGAAGGGCTCGCCGCCGAGGAGGGCACTCTCGAGCGCCGTGCCTCCGAAGGTGGCGCTCTCGAACGTCAGTCCCTCGGGAACGCGGATCCCGAGGGTGAAAGCCCGTACACCCTGAGTTCCCACGGAGTCGCTACTCGAATCCGAGGAGGGGGGGGGGGGCCACGTCGAGTTGTCGAGAACGACCTGGATCGTGTGTGGCTGCCCAGGAGACGCCTGAGAAGATTGTTCCAATCGTACGCGGAAGAGGTCCTCCGCGCTTGCGAACGGCTGAACTCCGAAGACGACGACGCCAACGAGAAAGAGTGTTCGAGACCAAGAGACTCTAGTCACGTTTCCCCCTCACTGTGGTCTTGCGTTCGACACGAGACTCGTCTCGTCGGCACGGGCCGACAGGCCATTTCCAGGAACAAACGCCAGGGTATCGACTCGGTGCGGCGGCGCAAGTGGCAATTGAGCAAGTGAGAATCCGGCGCTTCGCGCAGATCCTCCGCGATCGCGGCGTCTTCGACGGCCCGTTGATCCTCGCCGGCGATCAGCAGTACGCGGAGGAGGAGTGGGAGAAGCCCCTCGATCGCTACGACGCCCTCGGGCGCGTGCTCACCACCGGACTTCTCGCGCCGGAGGACCCGTTCCTCGTCTCCCTCTAACGGGGCGCGAGTCTCTTCCTCTTCCCGACCTACTACGAGGGGTGGACCCCACCGCCCCTCGAGGCGATGGCGTGCGGGACGCCGGCCGTCGCGAGCATTGCGTCGTCGGTGCCGGAGACGTTGAGGGATGCGGCGGAGCTGGTCGATCCCGACTACGCGGATGCGTGGGCGGAG
>CALEHF010000312.1 GCA_937876125.1 uncultured bacterium | reverse complement strand
AATAGCCGAGAGCGCCTCCGAACGGATGGAAAAGACCTTTGCGACCGGTCCCCACACCACCGTATCCTGCTCCTCCTTCCCCGAGTGAGACAGTTGCCGGCGGAGTCATGCCCCGCACTGCCGCTCCCCGACAAGCCGAGGAGGCCACCGTGTCCGGAGCCATCGAGAACCTTTTTCACGAAGACCGCCGCTTCCCGCCCAGCGACGTGATGAAGAACGGCGCGAACGCCAAGGAAGAGCTGGTGGCGCGCGCGGCCGCAGATCCCTTGGCGTTCTGGGCGGGGGAGGCCGAGAAGCTCGCTTGGCGGAAGCCGTTCACTCAGGTGCTCGACGATTCCGATGCTCCGTTCTACCGCTGGTTCGCCGACGGCACCTTGAACGTGACCGAAAGCTGCCTCGATCGCCACCTCGCCGAACACGGGGATCGTGTCGCATTCCACTGGGAAGGAGAGCCGGGCGACACGCGTGAGATCAGCTATCGCCAGCTGCACCTCGAAGTGTGCCAGTTCGCAAATGGACTCCGATCCCTCGGGATTGGTAAGGGGGATACGGTCGCGATCTACATGGGCATGGTTCCCGAGATCGTCGTCGCCATGCTCGCCTGCGCCCGGATCGGCGCCCCCCACTCGGTAGTCTTCGGCGGGTTCTCATCGGACGCACTGCGCGAACGAAACGCGGACGCGAACTCGAAGGCTGTGATCACCTGCGACGGCGCCTGGCGCCGAGGAAAGGTTGTCCCCTTAAAGGAGAATGTCGATGTTGCCCTCGAAGGGGAGACGACCGTCGAGCATGTCATCGTCGTCCGTCGGACCGAGAACGAAGTCCAGTGGACCGATGGGCGCGATCACTGGTTCGATGAGCTGGTCCAAGGCCAGCCGGAGACGTGTGAACCGGAAATCATGAACGCGGAGGACCTCCTCTACATCCTCTACACCTCGGGAAGCACGGGGAAGCCGAAGGGGATCGCCCACTCCCAAGGCGGGTACCTCACGGGGGTCAGTTCGACGTTCCGAAACGTGTTCGATATCCACGACGATGATGTCTACTGGTGCACCGCGGACTGCGGCTGGGTCACGGGGCACAGCTACATCGTGTATGGGCCACTGGCGAACTGTGCGACCAGCGTGATCTACGAGGGAAGCCCCGATTACCCCGACCAAGATCGTTTTTGGGCGCTCGTCGCAAGCCATGGCGTGACCATCCTCTACACCGCTCCCACCGCGATCCGCACCTTTATGAAGTGGGGAGACCACCTTCCCGCGCGACACGATCTCTCGTCTCTCCGGCTCCTCGGATCGGTCGGCGAGCCGATCAACCCCGAGGCGTGGATGTGGTACCACGAGCACATCGGCGGGGGCAAATGCCCGATCGTCGACACCTGGTGGCAGACCGAGACGGGCGCCATCATGATCACTCCCCTCCCCGGAGTCACCACCTTGAAACCGGGTTCCGCGACACGCCCCTATCCAGGAATCGACGCGTCGGTCGTCGATGAAGAGGGCAACGAAGTGGCACCCGGCGGTGGCGGCTTCTTGGTCGTCAATTCACCCTGGCCGTCGATGCTCCGCACGATTCACGGGGATCCCGAGCGCTACCGCGAGGTGTATTGGAGTCGCTTTCCCGGACGGTACTTCCCCGGGGATGGTTGCAAGCTCGATGAGGAGAGCTACTTCTGGCTCCTGGGGCGCGTCGATGACGTCATGCTGGTGTCGGGGCACAACCTCTCGACGACCGAGGTCGAGAGCGCACTCGTCGACCATCCCGCAGTTGCCGAAGCCGCGGTGGTCGGGCGTAGTGATCCCCGCACCGGTCAGGCGATTGCCGCTTTTGTCACTTTGAAAGGGGATCGCGTCGGCAACGAAGAGCTTCTCCAGGAATTGCGCTCACACGTCGCGACGAAAATCGGCCCGATTGCGAAACCGGCGAGCATCGTCTTCACGTCCGATCTCCCCAAGACTCGCTCTGGGAAGATCATGCGGCGACTGTTGCGCGATATCTCCGAAAAGAGGCAGCTCGGCGATGTCACAACTCTCGCGAATTCAGAGATCGTCGAGGCGATCCGCGATGGGGCGCAGACTTCGAAGGAAGACTAAGGTTCTCCGAGGGAAACGGCACGCGTGCTCGAGAGAGAGCCGCGCACGGCGTCCACCGGGACGAAAGCCTGCCGGGGCGGGAAGTCTGAGGCAGCGGTATGCGGCAGCGGTATGCGGCAGCGGTATGCGGCAGCGGTATGCGGCAGAGGTATGCGGAGGGAACGAGGGGATCGCCGCTTCGGCTCGGTGGCACGAATACCGATCTCCGAGGCTCAACGCTCGCGGTAAACAATCCGGCCGCGGGTGAGATCATAGGGAGACACGTGGAGGGTCACAGTGTCACCGGGAAGAATCCGGATGTAGTGCTTCCGCATCTTTCCAGAGATGTGGGCGAGCACCACGTGCCCGGTCTCCAGCTTGCAACGGAATGTCGTATTCGGCAGGGCTTCAGTCACCACCGCCTGAACCTCAATCGGTTCTTCTTTCGCCATGAACTTCCTCTCATCGGAGCGTGCCCACCCGGGAACTTCACCGGGAAATCATGCGTCAACCGAACGACGGGTTGAGCAAACTCTGAGGAGTCGCCTCGCAAAAAGCGCTGGCTCAGAGGGTTCTCGACGGGTGTGCCGACGTTACTGTATCTGGGGTTCTCACCGCACGCTACGGAACCTGAGAAGGTCAGATCCTCTGCTCCTCGATCAGCGAGGAATCGGGGAGCGGCGCCTCTGGGCGTAGGTGAGGGCCACGGCGAGGGCATCGGCAGCATCTGCGGGCTTGGGGGGCTCTGACAAGCCCAAGAGGCGTGCCACCATGGAGGCAACCTGCACCTTACTCGCCCGCCCCGTTCCGGTGACCCCGAGCTTGACCACGCTCGCTGAAATCTCGATCACCGGCAATCCGGCATTCGCCCCGGCCAGGATGCACGCGCCGCGACCCTCCCCGGCGAGCAGGGCGCTTCGAGCATTCTTTCCTTGAAAGACCTCTTCCACCGCCATGACCCCCGGGTTGTATTTCGCGATGGCAGCGACCAACTCCTCATAGATCGCAAGGAGACGCTTCGGGTGCGGGAGGTCGGGGCTGGTTTTCAGAGAGCCGTACTCGATCAATCGAAACGAAGGTCCGTTCGCGTCGATGATTCCCCAACCCATCTTCGCCAGGCCGGGGTCGACTCCGAGCACCACCCGCTCGCTCCTCGCGATCACCGGGGATTCCCCTCGCGGCGACGGTAGATAATGTGGATCGGCACTTCCGGGAAGGGGAGGATCTCGCGGAACGAGTTCTCAATCGCCCGCTTGTAAGCTGGTGCGAAGTAGCCCGGCTTATTGACCATCAACACAATTCTCGGCGGCAAGACCTCGATCTGAGTGCCGTAGTAGATCTTCGGTGCTTTGCCTGGGCGGGCACGAAAACGCACGTGGTCGCGAATCTTCTCGATCGCACGGTTGAGCTCGCCGGTGCCGACCCGCTGGCTCGCCTGCTTCGCCAGAGATTGCACCAAGCCGATACACGCGCTGACGTTTTTCGAGTCCTTCGCCGTCATGTAGACCACGGGCGCGAAGTGCAGCG
This sequence comes from uncultured bacterium, assembly GCA_937876125.1. Lineage (GTDB taxonomy): Bacteria > Planctomycetota > UBA8108 > UBA1146 > UBA1146 > JAFMMO01. The sequence continues at coordinate 2,529 of CALEHF010000312.1, read as the reverse complement.
CGGGGAGCTGCTCCATCAAGTAACTCTCGTACTTCTCGGTTGTCGAGTGCTCCAAGACCAGATCCCACTTGTTCACTGCGATCACGGTCGGGCGATGGTGCAGCATGATTTCGTGAGCGATACGCTTATCGAGCTGCGAGACGCCGTGCACTCCGTCGATGACGAAGATCACGACATCGGCGCTTCGAATCGCCTCCATCGCGCGCACCTGCGCGTAGTACTCGATGTCGTCCTTGAGCTTCGCCTTGCGGAGAATCCCCGCCGTGTCGACCGCGACGAACTCTTTCTGGTCTTTGATGAAGCGTACGTCGACCGCATCCCGCGTGGTCCCAGGGATGTCGGAAACGATGACGCGCTCCTCATTGAGGAGCGCATTGACGAAGGTCGACTTCCCTGCGTTTCGGCGCCCGACGATCGCGATCCTGAGGGCAGGATCTGTTCGCTTGAGACTCTCTCCCGGCGGGAGGCGCAAAATGGCGGCCTCGATCAGATCGGCGACGCCATCCCCGTGCGAGGCAGCAATCGGGTGCGGATCTCCCAGTCCGAGAGAGTAGAACTCTCCGAGATCGTCGCGCGTCGACTCCGCTTCACACTTGTTGGCGACGAGCATCACCGGTCGATTTCCTTCGCGGAGCTTCGTCGCGACTTGTTCATCGAGTGGGTGCACACCAGCGCGCCCATCGACGAGAAAAAGGATCAGCTCCGCGCTCCGGATCGCGGTTTCGATCTGGGTATGAATGTCATTGTCGAGCTGCATCTCATCCACGATGCCGATGCCGCCGGTGTCGATCAGCTCGACGATGCGATCACCGAATTCGAGATCGACGGATACTCGATCCCGCGTCACCCCCGGCTGGTCGTGAACGATGCTGATGCGTTTCCGCGCCAGACGATTGAGGAGAGTCGACTTTCCCACGTTGGGGCGGCCGACGATGGCGATCCGGGGGATCATGGCCGGGAGCTCCCGTCTCGTCCCGTGAGATCGGGCCGGAAGGCGAGGATGTAGAGGAACGCTGCGATGGTCTTGCCATCGGTCAGTTCCCCATCGCGCACGAGTTGACGCACCTCATCAAAGGTCCGCACATGCACCGTGATGTATTCGTCGGGGTCGAGATTCTGTTGGGTCGGTTCGAGGCCGGTGGCAACGAAGATATACATGATTTCGTCGCTGAATCCCGCCGAGGGATGGAAATCGAGAAGCCGCTCGATCTTCAGCGCGCGGTATCCAGTCTCCTCTTCAAGCTCCCGCGCCGCGGCGATACTCGGATCCTCCCCTGCCTCGAGGACTCCCGCCGGAATCTCGATCAGGTTCTCCCCGAGCGCGGTGCGATGTTGCTCGATCAAAACCACACGGCCATCATCGAGAATGGGAATCACCACAGCAGCCCCGGGATGCCGGACGACGTCCCGCTCGGCAATCTTCCCGTCGGGGAGCTTCTCCCGGACGAGATGCATCGCATAGCGAACACCCTTGTAGGAGGGGATCTCCTCGACCAATTCGAACCGAGGATCGACGATCGGGCTGCCCTCCCGCTTTTTCGGCGAATCAGCCTCTGGATCTCGTCTCTCAGATTGCTCCGGCGTCACTCCCGGTCCTCACTTCTTTCTTGGTCTTTCGCGGCTTCGGAGAGGGTACCGGAGTCTCCTCCGGAGGCCAACTCTGCCGGCGGTTCTTGAAGGACTTCGCCGGTCCCGGGCACGCCTGCCCGGAGCGCGATCATAAGGATCGAGAGATCGGAAGGTGTCACTCCTGCGATTCTTCGCGCGGCTCCGAGCGTGCGAGGGCGGAACCGTGTCAGCTTCTCCACCGCCTCCGAGCGCAACCCAATGATGGAGCGCACATCCAGGGTGGAGGGGATCTGCCACTCCTCGAGGCGGTGCATTCGCGCCACCAACCCCGCCTGCCGGTCGATGTAGCTCTCGTACCGTGCGTGGATCCGCACCTGCTCCTCGACCTCCGGTCCCAGGTTCCACTCGGAGATCTCTGGGTGAAGCTCGGTGAGCTCGGAAAAGGTCGCTCCCGGGCGGCGGAGCCGTGCGAGGAGTTGCTCGGTTCCCGCAAAGGTTCGGCGTAGGCGCTCGAGAGTCGACTCGATCTGAGCTCGCTTCTCGACGATCCGCGCTCCGTGCTCGGCGGGGACCAGGCCGAGGTCGACTCCGTGCTCGATCAGGCGCAAGTCTGCGTTGTCGTGCCGGAGGAGCAATCGAAACTCCGCCCGCGAGGTGAACATTCGATACGGCTCGCGAGGATCGCACCGCACCAAGTCATCGGCGAGAACACCGATGTACGCTTCGTCTCGCCCGAGGATGAACGGTGCGTCCCCGCGTAGGGAGCGTGCCGCGTTCACACCGGCGAGAAAGCCCTGCACCGCGGCCTCTTCGTACCCGGAAGTGCCGCAGATCTGGCCCGCCAGAGAGAGCCCCGGCAAGACCCGCGACTCGAAGGTCACATCAATCTGGTGCGGAGGGAAGAAATCATACTCGACCGCGTAGCCGTGCCGGAGGAACTCGACCTGCTCGAGACCCTGG
>CALEHF010000311.1 GCA_937876125.1 uncultured bacterium | reverse complement strand
GGAAGTCGGAGCCGTGCAGGGACGGGACACCGCCGGTCGTCTCCTCCCGGAGCCCCTGCGCCGGGAGCGGTGCCATGTGGAGGTTGGCGACCGGTGCGACCCGATCGGTGCGCGGCGCGAGTGGCGCGGTGGGGGCCGGGCGCGCGGCGGGGATCTGAGCGGGAGAAATCGTCGCTTCGCGGGGCCCGTCCTTTCCGAGTGCGCTCTCGACATCGTCTTGGGTCTGGGCAAAGACCCATTCCTTGGTCAGAACGGTCGAAGCAGGACGGACGATCTCTTCTAGATTGTCGCTGCGCTCCAGGTGATGCAGGCTTTCGGGGCGCTCGGAGCTCACCGGGTGAGACTCCCCGCTGCTCGTGGGGCCAACCCCGGGGCGCTCGACGATGGTTTCGCTGGTTGGGGTTTTGGCCGGGGGGGCTGGCTGCGTCGTTCCGCCCGACAGCACGACGCTGCGAAAGGGTTCGAATGTCATCGATTGGGCTCCTCGGAGGCTGTCGGGAAACTGCGATCGAACCGAGGTTCGATTTCGGTGGCTAGTGCCCCCCGGAAGAACAAATGGGGGAGAGCCTCGACGGACAGATCCATCGAAAGAATACGATGCCCCGGCCCCCGCCCGCTCCCCGCTGGCTCGAAGTGCCGCTCTCCCTGCTCTTTACGCGTGCGTGAGCGGTCTCTCGCCGTGTCCAAAGGACTCGATGGGAAGCGCAGGCATCGGCGCGGTGAGCCGCTACAATTCGCGCCCCATTCGAGCCGCCTCAATCCGACAGGGAGCCCCACCGATGATCCGGAGCACGGCCGACACCGAGCAGACTCCGATGATGCGCCAGTACTTTCGCGCAAAGGAGCAGCACCCCGGCGACATCCTCTTTTTCCGCATGGGGGACTTCTACGAGATGTTCTTCGAGGACGCGCGTGCGTGCTCTGAGCTGTTGGGGATCACGCTCACCGCTCGTTCGAAAGAGAAGAACGGCGATCCGATTCCGATGGCGGGGATCCCGGTCAAGTCGATCGACAACTACATTCGCCGACTCGTGCGCGCAGGCAGACGGGTGGCGATCTGTGAGCAAGTAGGGGATCCGAAGGAAGCGAAAGGGATCGTCGACCGCGAAGTCGTACGTGTGGTGACCCCCGGGACCTTCGTCGATGAAGATGCGCTCGATGAGCATCAGCCTCTCCATCTCGCCGCGCTCGTCATGCGCTCCGAGGGGATCGGTGTCGCGTGGGTCGACTTGTCGACCGGGCGCTTTCACGCCGAGGACCTGCCGACCGACACGCGTTGGCCAGAGTTGCTGCTCGCAGTTGCACCGCGGGAGTGCCTCTTCGCCGAAGGGCGCCCGACCGCAGAGGTTCCTCCTCTTCACTGGCTCTCGGTTCATCAATCAGAGTGCTCTCTGACCCCTTACCCCGAATGGCATTTCGATCACGAGACGGGGCGCGAGCGGCTGCTCGCTCACTTCGGCACCCGTTCACTCGAAGGGTTCGGATGTGAGCACCTCGGACCCGGGCTCGATGCCGCCGGTGCACTGATCCACTACCTCGGCGAGACGCAGCGCCAAGCGCTTCCGCACATCGCACGCTTGCGCACCGGCGGGGGAAGGCAGCGCTTGGGGCTCGACGCCGCGACGCACCGAGCTCTCGACTTGTTGTCGGTTTCGCGCACGGGCGAGCGGCGCGGCTCACTGCTCGGACATCTCGATCGCACCCGCACCGCGATGGGGGCACGGCTCCTTCGGGAGTGGCTCACCGCACCTTTGGCAGAGCGCGATGCGATATTGCACCGTCAGTCGGGGGTTGCGGCGCTGGTCGACGATGCCGAGGTCCTCGGCGAGGTGCGCGAGGCGCTCGGTCCGGTCCGCGATATCGAACGTCTGACCTCGCGACTCACGATGGGGCGCGCGAACGGCCGGGACCTGCGCGCGCTCGAGGCATCGCTACGGGCGATTCCGCGGGTGCGGGAGGCTCTTGGGTCCGTAGAGGCGTCGGTGATCACCGAAGTGCTCGAGGATCTCGATCAAGATCGGCTCTTCGATATTGCCCTGCAGATCGATCGGGCGATCGTCGAACAACCGCCGGTCACAGTCAAAGATGGCGGAGTGATCCGTGACGGGTTCGAGCCCGAGCTCGACGAGCTGCGCACGATTTCTCGAGAGGGCGTCGATTGGATCGCGAAGTTCCAGGCGGATGAAATTGAACGCACTGGAATCCCCACCTTGAAGGTCGGGTTCAACCGGGTGTTCGGATACTTCATCGAGGTGACCCATACTCATCGCGATCGCATCCCCGACGACTACACTCGCAAACAGACCCTCAAGAACGCTGAGCGCTACGTCACCCCTTCGCTGAAGGAGCAAGAAAACCGCGTGCTCGGCGCGAAGGAACGCGCCGAGTCTCTGGAACTCGAGCTGTTCCAGAACTTCCGCGACACGTTGGTTGGTGAGCTCGCGAGCCTCCAACGGGCGGCGGGGGCGCTCTCGACGATCGATGCCCTCGCGAGTCTTGCGGCGATGGCGAGCGAAGAGGGCTACGTGCGCCCGCAAATCGTAGAGGAGCCGATCCTCCTGATCGAGGAGGGGCGCCACCCCGTCTTGTCGGCGGGGAGCGGTCGCACCGACTTCACTCCGAATGACACCGGGCTCGGTGGGGATCATGGAACCCTCGCGGTGATCACCGGCCCCAACATGGCGGGAAAGTCGACCTACATTCGTCAAACCGCGTTGATCGTCCTGCTCGCTCAGCTCGGCTCGTACGTACCCGCCGCGCGGGCGACGGTCGGAATCGCCGATCGAATCTTCACGCGCGTCGGCGCCGCGGATGACTTAACGCGCGGGCAATCGACATTCATGGTCGAGATGATCGAGACGGCCAACATCCTGAACAACGCGACCACGCGCTCGGTCGTGATCCTCGACGAGGTGGGGCGCGGAACGAGCACTCTCGATGGTGTGAGCCTCGCGTGGGCGATCAGCGAGCATCTCATCGAACCGGTCGCGGCGCGCACTCTCTTCGCCACGCACTATCACGAGCTAACCGAGCTGGAAGAGCGTCACGAGGGGAAGGTCGAGAACCTGAACGTCGCGGTCCGGGAGTGGAAGGATGAGATCGTCTTCCTCCACAAGATCGTGCCGGGGGGGACCGACAAGGCGTACGGCATACACGTGGCGCGGCTGGCAGGGATTCCTCCTGGAGTGCTCTCTCGAGCGAAAGAGATCCTTGGTCACCTCGAACAGGAGCATGTGGGCGGGCGCGGCACTCCGGCCGCGGTTCCGCGCCGACTCGACCCTGCCCCAGTGATGCAGCTCGGACTGTTCGCGACGCGGGGGGATGACATCATCCGGGAACTCGAAGCGCTCGATCCGAATGGGATGACCCCGCTCGAAGCGCTCGAGCGCATCTCGAAGTGGCGCGCGCAGCTCTGAGCCCGCGCGACCACCCGGCTACTCGTTCTTGCCGAGTAGATCGTCGTAGCGGATGACCCGGCGGATCCCCATGGTCGAGAAGATCCCGTCGATCAGCTCTTCTTCCTCTTCGACCGACAGTCGAGCTTCGGGATGAAAGAGACGGTAGGAGTACGGCGGCATCTCCCCTGCAATCAGCTTGCTCGCGGCGTCGAAGATGTGCGGTTGGACCTGATCCCACTCCGAGAAGTTGAGATGGGCGCGGCCTCGCTCGACGTTGCTTTGGACCACCCAGGAAATCGGGGCGACCCGCGAGTACCAAGAGCGCCGGGTCTCGTTGCTGTGGCAGTCATAGCAGGCGCGGCGGACGAGCTCCTCGGTTCGGGGGGAGTTCCAGTGGATGTCCCGGGTGAAGCCGGCGGGCGCGCTCGCGTGGCCGTAGGGGACGATCTGGATCGCGACCAAGACGGCGAGCCCCAAGCCGAAGGCGAAGCGAAGCCATTGGCGAAGCGGTAATTTTTTCACGTCGGGGCTTTCGTTCTTACCGTAGGGCTAGGGCGGCTTCGATCCGCGCTCCGGCGCTTTGGGAGCGCATTCCTGGGGTTTCGTGAGAGTCTGAGGCGCGCCTCGGCACCCTGCTGCGATGGAGAGTGCACGGAGAGTGCCATGAGACTCAAAGGGGCAGATGTCGGGTGGGAGATCGATGGGGGGAATGACAGGACAACGCTCGGCGCGGAGTCAGTCGCCGCGGATGATCCTCAGCTGGGGGCGAGCCGCGGCGAGCGCTTGAACGCCGGTATCGGTCACATCGGTCTGCCAGAGGTAGATCCGGCGGAGGGTCGGGTGGGTGTGAAGTGCGTTGATTCCTGGATCCCCGATCCCAGTCCCGTGGAGGTTGAGAACCTCGAGCGCGGGAAGCGATGCGATCGTCAGGAGGGAGGCGTTACCGATCTTGCTTCGGCCGAGGTGGAGAACTCGCAGTTCTCGGAATGCGGCGAGGCTCTCGATTCCCTGATTGGTGACCTGGCTGCCGGAGAGGTCGAGGCGAAGGAGGGCGGGCTCGAGACCGTGGAGCAGCAGGAGGGTCTGATCTGTCGCAGCTTCTCCGACTAACGCGGTCGATACTTCGACCCCCGGCCCCGCGAGGGAGAGTCGAGCTGCTCGGATCCCCACCGCATTCAGCTCGGCGAGCGCCCGAGTGACCCGGAGTTCGGAGTCGGCGTCGAGTGTGATCACCGGGCTGCTCACCGCTCCGGGGGCGGCGATCTGCGCTGGCAGGCGAGCGACCGGGGTCGTGCCTTCACCTCCCTCACTCGGGGCCCCCTTGGGGTACGGCGCGCCCGCCTGGATCCAGGTCCAAACCGTCTCTTGCTCGAGCGGCGTGAGAGGGCGCCCCTTCCGCGGCATGTGGTCTTCGTGTCCCGCGGGAAGGGTGAGGCGTCGGTAAAGTTCGCTTTCCTTCGGGTTCCGGAAGCTCACCCGAGAGCGCAGCACTCTCTCGACGTCGACCCGAAAGTCCCCGTCTGATTTCTTGGGGCCATGACAGCCACTACAACGCTCGATGAGAAGCGGCTCGATCGCAGCGCGGAACAGCACTTCCGCGACCTCGGTATCGGACAAGGCATGGGCGACTTCGTCTCCGGACTCAATATCCGGAGTCACTGATTCCGCGTGCGGCTCACTTCCTTTCGGCCACGGCGCTCCTCCTTCGATCCAGGTGCGAATCGCCGCGATTTGATCCACAGTCAGCGGGTCACCCTTGGGCGGCATGAGATCGAAGTCGTCGTGGGGGAGGGAGATCCGCTCAAAGAGCGCGCTCGCTTCGGGATCGTTGCGGACCACGATCCGCGGGTCGCGGTCGGGATCGAAGACGATCTGAGGGGTGTCGAGGCGCAGCTTCGCCTTCTGCTTTTTCTCCCCGTGACATCCGGCGCAGCGCGTGGCGAAGATCGGTTGAACCACCTCGCGGAAGAGCTGCTCGACCGGGGCGGGATCCCCGCCGATGAGATCCCCGCCGATGAGATTACCGCCTGCGAGCTTGGGTTCTGGCGTCTCCGCGTATGCGACCGGAAAGATGCTCGCGAACAGCGCAGGCGGCTGAGTGTTCGTGGGGGATGGGGTTTTCGCGGGTGCGTATGCCGTCGGCAAGGGACCCGTGGGCCAGGCGGCGCCGTCGTTGATCCACTTTTCCAAAGTCTGGATCTGCTCTTCGGTGAGTCGCGCGCCTTCTTCGGCAGGGGGCATCTGTTCTTCTTCGAAGTCGGATCGGACCAGGAAGATCAAATCACTCTGCGCCGCATCCCCAGGAATCACAATCCCCACGGCTCCGAGTGCCACCTCCTTTCGATCGAGACGGAGGTCCCCCTTCTGCTTCGTCTCGCCGTGGCAGCCGATGCAGCGTTCGCGAAAGATCGGCCAGACCGACGCGAGGAAGTGTTCCTCTTCGGGGGACTCAGGGACGGCGGTCGGCTCGACCGCCGCCTCGATGAAAACGCGCTTCACTGCGTTCAGCAGATATCCCTCACCCCAACTCAGTTCGCCGCCGAGGTGTCCGACCGCCCCGACCAGCGGAGCGAGCAGAAGAACTAGCGGTCGGTACGCACGCGCGGGGAATCCGCCCCGCGACAGATACGTGGCGACGACAGCAAGGGTCGCGAGGCTGATCCCACCCCAACGGTGGAGGAACAAGTTCTGGGACGGAGAATGTTCTTGCGCGAAGCTCCAGCCAGCGACTGCGCTCACGACCGCGGCGAGCGCGCCGATGCGCAGCATTAACATTCCTTCGCGACTCGACCCGTGACCCTTCCGCCACTCCCAGAGTTCGAGGAGTCCCGCGACAGTGATCAGAGCGACCGGGAAGTGCACGAGAACCGGATGGACTTTGCCGATCAGCGACCAGAGGGCAGAGAAATCAAAGGTCAGCGCGAGCATAGTGCCCTCTCTCGAGTCAGTAGGAGCAGTTTCGTTTGTCGCGGTGTCTCGGTTTCCACACCGCCGGGATCGCCTCCGGTACGCGACCGCGACAGGCCCCGAGGCTACTGATCCTTCGCCGCGCGAGCAATGGGTCGGGGCGAGAGGAGCAGAAGGGCCGGCTCGATTACGGGGCGGGAGAAGCGGGAGCCACTTTCTCGATCGCGGAGACTACCGCTTCGAGCGGTAAGCCGGCCACGTTGTCGAGGCTCCCCTCTACCCGCTCGACGAAGGCTCCCCCCCGTTCCTGGATCCCGTACGCCCCCGCCTTGTCGAGAGGTTCGCCGGTTGCGACGTAGGCCGCAATCTCCGACTCGGTGAGAGTGCGGAACGTGACGGTGGTCAGTTCAACCCCTGAGATCTGATGGCTTCCTCGACGCACGCACCAGCCACTGACCACCTGGTGGACGCTTCCCGAAAGGCGCTGCAACATCGCGACAGCCTCTCTGTCATCGCACGGTTTTCCGAGCACCTCTCCCGCGAGGATCACCACAGTATCACCGGCGACGACGATTCTGTCGGGAGAGGTTTGCTGCGCGGCACACTTGCTGCGCGCGAGCCTCTCGACGAGTGCGATCGGGTCCTCCCCCGGGCGGGCGCTCTCGTCCACGTCCGGTGGGCAAACTTCGACGGTGAACCCCGCCTGTTCGAGGATGGCGCGGCGGCGAGGCGATTGGGAAGCCAAAGTGATCGTGATCATGGGGGGATGATCGCGATCGATTGCCCTGTGGCAAGGAAGTGCGCGAACTTCTGAGTCAAGGACACTCGCTTCCTGGGCGGTTCTTCGAGACACTCCGCGGCGCGGCATCTCGGACACGGTCCGATCGCGCGATCGAGCTTGTCGGCATGGAGAGGACGGGCGCATGGGGGTTTGGGGTTGGGTCGGCCTGTTGTTCGGTGCGCTCATTGCAGGAGTCTTGATTTACGACCTCTGCCAGAAGAAGCACGCCATCCTCAGGAACTTTCCGCTCGTCGGCCACTTTCGCTACATTCTCGAGGCGGTCGGCCCCGAGCTCCGACAGTACATCGTGACCGACAACGATGAGGAGCGTCCCTTCAGCCGCGACCAGCGTCGCTGGATCTACGCGTCGGCGAAGCAGGAGAACAACTACTTCGGGTTCGGCTCCGACAACGACATGGAACAGGCCGCGCACTATCTGGTGATTCGGCACGCGTCGTTTCCGCTCAGGGAATCCCACGTCGGGGATCCCGATTACGATTCGCGCCATCCCCTCCCTGCGGCCAAAATTCTCGGTGGCGCGCGCGGTCGCACCCACGCATTTCGCCCTGCCTCCGTCGTCAACATCTCGGCGATGAGTTTCGGATCGTTGAGCGCGGCGGCGACCGAAGCGATGAATCGGGGGTGCAGTCTCGCGGGGGCGCTCCACAACACCGGGGAGGGGGGCATTTCTCCCCATCACCTCCACGGCGGAGATCTCGTGTACCAACTCGGCACCGGGTACTTCGGATCCCGGACCGACGATGGTCAGCTGTCGATGGAGAAGCTGGTCGAGAATTGCTCCAAGCACCCCGTGCGCGCGATCGAAATCAAGATGAGCCAGGGCGCCAAGCCGGGACTCGGCGGCATCCTGCCGGCGGCGAAGGTCACACCAGAGATCGCCCAGATCCGCGGGATACCGATCGGTAAAGACTGCTTGAGCCCTTCCTCCCACTCCGCGTTTTCCTCTGTCGATGAGTTGCTCGATCTGGTCGAGAAGATCGCGGCCGAGACGGGTTTGCCCGTGGGGATCAAATCGGCGGTCGGTCAGATAGAGTTCTGGAACGATCTCGCCCAGGCGATGAAATCAGGGTCGCGCGGCGTCGACTTCATCACCATCGATGGGGGAGAAGGGGGGACGGGCGCGGGACCGCTGGTCTTTACCGATCATGTCGCGCTCCCCTTCCGTGCCGGATTCGCACGGGTATACGCAGTGTTCGCCGAGGCCCAGGTCGCGGATCGGGTGTTCTGGATCGGCGGCGCCAGACTCGGGCTTCCCGAAAACGCGCTGACCGCATTCGCCCTCGGTTGTGACTCGGTGGCCATCGCCCGTGAGGCGATGATGGCGATCGGCTGCATCCAAGCGCAACGCTGCCACACCGGGCATTGTCCGACCGGGGTGGCAACTCAAACCCCTTGGCTCATGCATGGACTCGACCCGACGTCGAAGTCCGTGCGCCTCGCGAACTACATCACGGTGTTGCGAAAGGAGCTGCACAGGCTCGCGGGGGCGTGTGGCGTGGAACATCCCGCGCTGGTCGGGGCGGATCGGATCGAGATCCTCGATGCGCGGTTCGGTGGGGAGTCAATACGGAAGCTGTTCAAGTATGAACGCGACTGGGGAATTCCAGACGAGGCGGCAAAGCGTGAGCTCCTCGCCGCCATGAGGAGCGGATCCCGAGCGACCGTGTGATGGAGGCGCCCTTCACGCGATCGGGTTCACTCGTTTTCGTGGAGGTTCTGTTCCGCTTCGTCGAAGATGGTTTCCCACGAGGCATCGAGCGACTGCAGAAGCTTGTTCTGGCTCGGATCCGCCGGAGCCTCCGGACGCGCCGGAGCCTTCGGCTTGGGACGCTGCGGAGTCGTATTGGCGCTCGGGCCGGGTGAGCGCTGGGTCAGCTGCCCCTGGGCTCGCTCGCTGCGGCGCATTTCGTTCAGCGCGATCATCTTGTCCTGGCCGAGCTTGAAGTGCTTCCGGAGTGTGTTTTCGACATCGGTGAGCGGAGAGACGTAGTAGTAGACGTCACACCCACACTTGTCGATGAGCATCTTCTCGACCCGCTCCTCGGGAACTTCGGCAACGGAGAAGATCACGCAGTCACCAATGCGGTCGAGGGGGACGACCTTGTACTTGAACAGGAAGTCCGCACCGAACTCATTGATCAGTGCGGACTCATGTTGGTAACTCGACGGCCGAATGAATGGGAGCTGGTACTGCGAGCAGACGCAACGAACGATATCGGACTCGGAGATGACTCCCTCTTGAAGGAGAAGCTCCCCGACCGTCAATCCCGATCCGCGTTGTCTGTCGAGTACAGCCTGCAAGGTCTCTCTGGAGATCACGCCCTCTGCGACGAGGATCTCTCCGAACTTGCGGCGCCGGATCTTTTGCATCGGTGGCGCACTCCCTTCCCATAAGCGTAGGACGTCGGGCCTAGTTTCGTCAAACCGCGCGGCATTCATCTCGACACCTCACGACGACCGTCCGCACTCCAATCGGGGAGGATCCGCCGATCTGAGCCAAGAGGAGACATCTCGAGGTGATCTGAAAGCGGGGGGAACGGCCCCCCGATTTGACGGGTTGGGGGATAGCGTTGCACTCTTGGGGAGAGAGACCCTGTCCCCGAAGGAGCAGTTTCCGATGGAGATCCTCGCAGATTCCCCGACAGTTCCGGGCAATGTTCTGGACTCCCGAGAGATCCCCAGTGACGTCACACTGGTGATCCCCTTGGTTTGCCGCCTCGTTGAGAGGCTAGTTCAGGATGGGTGTGTTCCCGACGACGATCGACGCAAGGTCGAGCTGTGCCTCGACGAGGCGATCACCAACGCGGTCACGCATGGGAACGACTCTGACTTTGAGAAGATGGTACACGTTCAGCTGTACCTCGATGGCGATCGGTGGGGAATCGTCGTAACAGACGAAGGCGAAGGCTTCACTCGCGAAGCTGTCCCCGACCTTGAGGCGGATGAGCAGCTCTGGCAAGAGAGCGGGCGAGGCATCGCGCTGATGTGCCTCTACATGGACGAGGTCACGTACTTCGATGGCGGACGCACCGTGAACATGGTGCGCCGCTGTTCCAGACTTGGATCGGGAGAGTAGTGAGATGGCGCAGCAGAGTGACGAAATCATCGAACTGAAGAACGAGGGGCGCGTGGTCATCGCCTCGCTGACCCGAGGTGCCTTCCGCGATGAGAACGGCGTTCTCGCCGCTCTCGAAAAGCTTGGGCATGTGATGGACAACCGTCAGAATCTTCGCATGGTGCTCGATCTCGAAGTCGTGGAGTACATGTCGAGTGCCGGGCTGGGTCGCTTGGTCGCCTGCCTGAAGAAGGCGCGCGCCGGCGGTGGAGATTTGATCCTCGCTCGCGTGCGACCCGAGATCTACGAGCTTCTCGACCTGATGAAGCTCACCCAAATTTTTACCGTGATGGACACGATCGAAGAAGCGACAAAGACACTCGAGCAGATCGCTTAGCGATTTCGAGTGACTCCTCTCAGGAGCTGCTCGGGCTCTACGCCCCGGCTTCTTTTGGCGGTGCTTCGTCCACCCCTATGGGGCTCTCGGGAGGCGGATCGAGGAGCTCGAGGTTCGGCTCCTCATCTGCATGCAAGAACCGATAGGTCGCTTCTGCTGCGGCTCGGGTCATCCCCGGCGTCGCCCCGATTTGCTCGAGGCTCGCCTCGCGTATCTTTTGCAGGCTTCCGAAATGCCGGATCAGTGTTTTTCGACGCTTCGGCCCGATTCCGGGGATCTCCTCCAACCCGCTGACCAAGTGGCTTCGCCGCCTGAGTTCCCGGTGATAGGTGTTCGCGAAGCGGTGCGCTTCGTCTCGCACCCGTTGCAGAAGATACGACTCCGGCGTGTCGGGTCCCAAGTCGATCGGCTCCGATCGCCCGGGCACGAAAATGCGCTCTTCGACTGAACTCTCTCCTCCCTTCCGTCTCTCTTTCGCGATCCCCGCGACAGCCACATCGACTCCGTGCTTCGCGAACGCCTCGAGCGCGCGACCGAGTTGCCCCTTGCCGCCATCGACGAGAACCAGATCGGGGAGCGGGTCTCGCTTTTCGGAGGGGCGGAACCGCCGGTCGAGCACTTCTCGCATCGAGGCGAAATCGTCGGCCCCGCGGACGGTGCGAATGCGGTAACGGCGATAGAGATCGGGGTCGGGCTCGCCATCTTCGAAGGCCACGCGGCTCGCGACCGAGAGGCTCCCCTGGATGTTAGAGATGTCGTAGCACTCGATACGTCGAACCGGCTCGGTGAGGCCGAGGTGCTCGGCGATGGAGTGGGCGATCTTCTCGCGCGCTTCGAGGCGCAACTCGTCGGTGGTCGCGCTGACCGCGGCGTTCTTCTGCGCCATCTCGATCAGGCGACGTTTGCCCCCACGCTGTGGAGCACGTACCGACACGGGGTGACTGGCGCGTCCGGACAGCCAGGTCTCGAGCAAATCACGGTCATCGGGGACCACGGAAACCAATACCTCCGGGGGGAGGAACTTGTCTCCGAGATAGAACTGGCCGAGGAATGCCGAGAGCAAAGTCGAGTCAGGATCTTCGCTCCTCAGCGAATGCGCAGTGCTTTCGAGCAACCGACCTTCGCGCACCAACATCACTTGCACGGACACGAAGTCGTCGTGGCGGTGGATCGCGAACACGTCGCAATCGCCGTGGGGAACCTCTGCGACGTTCTGCTTTTCGAGAACATGGCGAACCGCGGCAATCTGATCGCGCAGCTTTCCCGCCCGCTCGTACTCGCGCGACGCGGCGGCTTCGTCCATGCGCGCCTCGAGCTTTGCGATCAGAGTCCTGTCCTTGCCGCGCAGGAGAAGGAGCGCCTGCTCGACCAGCTCTGCGTAGGACTCTTCGGTGTCGTGACCCACGCATGGCGCAGTGCAGCGCCCAATCTCATACTCGAGGCAGGGCCGACGTCTAGAGTCGAAGAACGCATTCGTGCAGGTGCGAAGCGGAATGTACTTCTTGATGACCCGAAGGACCTCGCGCACTGAAGAAGCCGAGGGATAGGGCCCGAAGTAGAGATTCCCATCGTCCTTCCAGTGACGAATCACCTGTACCCGGGGCCACGCTTCGGAGACGGTCACGCGGAGAGAAACGTAGGTCTTGTCGTCGCGCAGCCGAAGATTGAAGCGCGGGCGATGCTTCTTGATCAGGTTGTTCTCGAGGAGCAGAGCTTCGAGTTCGTTCTGACAGACGATGCAATCGAGATTGGCAGTCTGACCGACGATCGCGGTGAACAAGACGCGTCCGTCACTCGCACCGGGAGCAAAGTAGCTGCGCACCCGTGATCGGAGATTCACGCCCTTGCCGATGTAGATCACCCGGCCAATGGCGTCGATGAAGATGTAGACCCCGGGCTCGGTCGGGAGCCCGTCGATCTTCGTTCTCAGGGCCTCGGAGGGTCCGGTATGCGCTTCGCCCACGTTTTGGTCAGGTCTGTTTGCGATAGTAGAAGTAGTGAATCGGCAGCCCGCGCTCCCGAAACTTAGACTCGAACAAGGTCGGGATGTGACTCTCGGGGTCCCCGGCGTCGAGAGGGATCGGATCGGGGAGGTACGCCTGGGGCGCGACGGCGTTTTCGAGGGTCGGCTCACCATCGAGCACTTCGATGATCTGCTCCACGTACTCGGCGTTGTCGGTCCGCACTTCGAGCGGTGCCCCCGGCGCGAGACGGCTTGCAATCTCGGAGACAAAAGTAGAGTTCAAAGTCCGCCGACCGTGATGGCGCTTCTTCGGCCACGGATCGGGGAAGAAGACGTAGACGTGAGAGAGACTCGCCTCCGGGAAGAGTACGGCGAACACTCGAGTGACGTCGGCGTACACGACGCGGAGATTCGGCAGGCTTCCGTGGTAGCCGATCTTCTTCAGGATCTTGTCGAGTTTCTTCCGTGCGTACTCGAACCCGACGTAGAGGCGGTCGGGGTGAGCGGCGGCCTGCTCGAGGATGTGCGTGTCCTTGCCGAGACCGATCTCGACGGAGAGGGGGGCACTCGAAGAGAAGATCCCCGGCCAGCCTCCGGCCCTTTCGACATCTTCGAGGGTCACTTCGGCGAGACGGTCCTCCTCGGTGAGGACGAGCCGGCGGGTGGAAAGTCGCATAGTCTCCGTTTCACTCCTCGAACTGTCATTGGGATCGCGCCCTATCTTCGCTCTTCAGCCCTCGCGGTTGCGTAATTCTTGGCAGGAGCGGCAGACCGCGCTCGAATGCGCTCTGGCGATCGCCGCTCAAGAATGAGCAAGAACCGCCCGCCAGGGCCTCAAGAGAGCGAATCCGAGCAATCTGGAACCCTTGCTCAGATGTCCTCAATCCCGGCCCGACCTCACCCGATAACTCCGATGTGTGATCTGGGCTCGGTTGAGTCCGTGTGACGGACCCGCCCGAGGGCGATCCGCCGGCATCGGACCTACCGTGTCGAAAAAAAACCGGTCGAGCCCACTCCGATTTTAGAGTGCGCCAGCCGGAGAATCCGCCCCGGAGCCAACACTCTCGGGCCCCCGACCCCACTAGCGTGGGGAAGGCGGAGGATAGCTCGCAAGGAACTTCAGATGAAGGAACCGTCGCGCGTGACTCTGAACTGCGCCCAGCAGCTCGAGAGCCGCATCGCCGATCGTACCGCGCGCGTCGGGATTCTAGGCATGGGCTATGTCGGTGTTCCGCTGGCCCGTGCCTTCTGCCAGGCGGGCTTTCGGGTTCATGGGTTCGATGCCGATGCGACGAGAGTGCAAACACTGCAGGAGGGGCGTTCACCAATCGCCCACGTCCCGCATTCCGACATCGCTTCGATGCGTGACCGAGGCCGCCTCCAAGTCACGACCGATCCCAAAGAGCTCCGTCAGGTCGATGTCGCGCTCGTTTGCGTGCCAACCCCGATTACCGAGAGCCAAGAGCCGGACCTCACCTACGTCCACGCCGCCACCCGCGAAATCGCCCGGTACATGAACCCCGGCACACTGGTCGTTCTCGAATCGACCACCTACCCGGGCACTACCGAGGAGATCGTTCAGCCGATCCTCGAGGAGAGCGGGCTGGTGTGTGGAGAAGGCTTCTTCCTTGCATTCAGCCCTGAGCGAGAAGACCCGGGGAACCCGAGCTACTCGACCAGCAACATTCCGAAACTGGTTGGTGGAGTCGATGAGATCGGAGGCACACTTGCCCACCATCTCTACGCAGCCGCCGTCGAAACGGTCGTTCGCGTGGCCGACGCGCGGACCGCCGAAGCGGCGAAGGTGCTCGAGAACACCTACCGCTCGGTGAACATCGCACTCGTCAACGAGCTGAAGATTCTGTTCGATCGCATGGGGATCGATATTTGGGCGGCGATTGACGCTGCAGCCACCAAGCCGTTCGGGTTCCACCCGTTCTACCCCGGTCCAGGTCTCGGAGGACACTGCATCCCCGTCGATCCTCACTACCTCTCTTGGCGTGCTCGGCAATTCGGAATGTCGACGCGGTTCATCGACCTGGCAGGGGAAGTGAACGCAGCGATGCCGGACTACGTGATTTCGCAGGTGGTGAACGAGCTGAACCAGGTCGGTAAGGCCATCTCGCAGAGCGAACTCTTGATTCTTGGTGTCGCGTACAAACGCAACATCGACGACACGCGAGAGAGCCCCGCTCTCAAACTGATCTCGAAGCTACGGAAACTTGGCGCGCGGGTTCATTACCACGACCCGTACGTCCCGGTTCTCAATTCGGGGCCCGGTTTTCCGCACAGCATGGAGTCGGTGCCACTCGATGAGGAGGCGGTCGCGAACTCCGACCTGGTCCTCATCGTCACCGACCACTCAGACGTTGATTACTCTATGGTCGCGAGGTACGCGCCGCTCGTTGTCGACACGAGAAACTGTCTTCCACCCAAAGGTGCAGACATGCGCGAGTTCCTCGAGACTTCTCCTACGGTTCTACGGACCACCGGCGCGAAAGACGCGTCGACAAAGAATCCGCAGAAGCAAGCGTAGGCAGGGAGCGCCCGGGAGGTGTGGGGTCGACACGAGGAAGGAGCGCGCCGGCGTTCCTTCTTTCGTAGGTGCCGCGGGCTCAATACCGAATATCGACCCCGAAGACCCAGTTCAATCCGGGCTCGTTGCTCCCCGAGCCGTGGATCCGATAGTCGCGGTTGGTGAGGTTCTCACCCTCGAAGAAGAGGCGGAGATCCGGGCTGACTCGGTAGGTCGCCCGCAGGTCGAGGGTCGTGTATCCCGGCGTCCCGCCCGGCGGAATCCTCTGGGTGTCACGCTGGTCCGCACTCGAGAGATCGTCCTGGTGGTCGGCGAAGCGGATCCTCGCTTCGAACTCGAGATCGAAGTCCAGCTCCGGTGTGTACCTCACGTGCACTTCACCGCGGGTCGGCGCGAGTTTGCTGAGCGTCTCATCCCGCTCGACCCCTGGCGAGATGAGCTGCTCCACTTCGCCATCGACAAGAGCGAGGCTTCCGCCCACGGTCCACTCCGAGCTGAGGTCGAGGTCCACCGAGAGTTCCATCCCCACGCTATACCCGTCGCCGGCATTGTCCTTGGTCACAATTGCATCGCCGTTGACATCGGTCGTGCCGGTGGGAAATCGAATGATCAAACCGTCGATTTGCGTGTACCAAAGTGAGCCGGCAACGTGGAGAGAGCTGCTGGCAAACCGCGCACCGCTCTCGAAGGTGAGAAACTTTTCGGGGTCGAGGTCGGGGGCCGGGATTTCCGCCTCACCGGAGCGGGAGACGTCGAATCGCGTGAGGTCAGAGAGGTTGGGCGCCCGGAACGCTTGGCCGATTCCGGCGAACAGCGTCCACCCCCCGCCGGTTCGGTGACTCGCGCGAACGCTGCCGACGACGCTCGAGAACGTCTCCCGCACCGGACCGAACACAGTAGCGTCGGTCGGATCGGGGTCGACATCCAAAGCGTTCACCCGCACTTGGGAGGCGCGCGCTCCCGCGGTGAGCCAAGTCGCCTCGGCGACTTCGAACTCATCCTCGATGTAGAGCCCAAACGTCTCGTAGAGCGCATCGTCAGCGACCGGCCCGCGGGAGCGCAATTCGAGAAGGGACCCGTCCGCCGCGTACTCGACGAACTCAGAATCGACCTCCTCGCGGGTCCAATCGATCCCCGCGGCAATCGATCCGAAGTCGGTTGCCTCGGTCCACGTGAGGCTTGCACCGTGGGCGAGATCATCGAAGCCTTGGAGCGATCTGCGCCCGCTCGATCGCACGCGATCCTCTTCTTCCCAGAATCGATGGCGGGAGACGAGCAGCTCGATCGTGCGCGCCTCGTTCGGGCGCGCTCTGAGCTTCACCCACTCGAGCTCGCGCAGTTGGTCGAAGTCCCGGCGAAGATCGGAGCCGGGAGCGGTGCCGCGCCACGAGGAACCATCGATCGTCGAGTGGGTGCGGGGAACATCGACTTGGTCGAAACGCTGGAGCATCGCAGTCAGCTCGAGGCGATCGGTCAGGGGAACCGTGACGGCGATGTCGCCATTCCATGAATCGTAGGCGGTGTTGCGCTCTAGCCCCTCGTGATCGCCGGCGTAGAAATCACCGAACTCGCGCCAGGTGCTCGCGACGCGCACCGCGAAATCGGGTGTCGCGACTTGGCTCTCAGTGCGGATGGCGATCGAGCGTTCGGCGCTGGCGGCGCGGGCGCGCAGTCGGCCGGTCGACTCGAGTCCCTCGAAGGTCGGGCGGGGGAGGGCGCTCTCGAGGAGCACAGTGCCCCCGACCGCATCGCTTCCGTAGAGAACCGAACCAGGACCGCCGATGACGCTCGCACGCTCGAGCGACCACGGATCGACCAGTTGGAAGTACTGATTGGGACCGTCGCGGAAGATCGCTTGGTTCAGCCGTACTCCGTCGATCAGGGTCAGCGTCCGGAATCCGGTGAACCCGCGGAGGTAGGGCGAAGACTGGCCGCGGGCGGTGCGCTGGACGCTGACTGCGGGGAGACTCTCGAGCATGCTCCCCATGTCTTCGGGGAGGGTGACCGCGTCCTCCCCTACGGCTTCGGGGATCAGGACGGGGAACGGGAGCCGATCCGCCGGGCGGAAGATCCGGGGCGCAGTGACGGTAATTTCGTCGACCGGAGGCTGGGAACCGTCCGAGTTCGCGCCCTGCTCGTCGGGGTTGGCCACCTGGGCTGGCGGCGGCGTGACGACGGCAGCTTCCGGGAGAACCGGTGCCGCACCGAGGTTGATGATGGTGAGAACCATTGCGATCCAGCTCAAGCGGTGGCTCCTCTTCGGCGTGTCTCGAGCGAGAAAATGGCGCGAATCGGGGACTTCATCAAGAGGATGTTGCCAAAAACTCAAGCGCCGAGAAGGACGGTTTCTTCCCACGGAAATGATCGAGACGCGGGGGGACGTTCGGGGCCTTGGGCTCTGGAGTCGCCGGTCGACCGCTTTCCGATCGGTCGCGGTTCACGTCTCGGTGGGGGATCTCACCACCTTTCCGGTCGTCGGACACAACTCGGCGTCACGACTCTAGGGTTCGCGAGTCCGCAGTCTCCCTATCTTTGGGTGGTGAGGCCTGAACTCGGTCCGTTGGCCATCGCATTGCGTAGAGGCGCCGGTCGTCGAGGAGCGCCCATGGTCAGTTCCTCGCGACGGGATGGGAAGGGAAGGGTGGCCGATATGCATCGAATCGTTGTGCCGACGCTCCGACGAATCAATCCGAGGTTCCTCGCGATCGGATTGCTCTTGGGAGCCGTCGCTCCCCTCTCTGCTCAGCCTCTCCCTGACATGTACAAGAAGATCGATCTGGGCCATTCCGCCCCCATCGAGCTCATCTCCGCCGAGGCGCTCATCGCCATCGGTTGGAGCGGGGCCGATGCGCTCGAGCCTTCGTTCCGGAACACTGCCCTCGGTGAGATCATCGCCGAGCCGCGGGTCCAAGAACTTTGCGGAGCGCTGTGGCCGTCGATCGAGACGCTCCTGCGCGAGAAGACCGACGACGCTGAAGAGCGCGAGTACCTGCTACTCCTTCGCGAAGCGTTTTCACTCCTCTGGGCCCAGCCGGTCGCTGTTTCATTCCTCGGGCTCGAGATCATCGAGGGAGAACCGGTGCCGCAGGTCGCCATCAGCCTCCGCGGGGAGGCGGGCGCAAAACGGATATACGAAGCGATGGAAAACATCCGCGTGCGGGAGGATGCCCCCGCGGAGCCCTATCCAGGAGCCACGTCGGCAAAACGGATGTCCGTCGACGGCCTCCCCGCGTTTCTCACCTACGGAGTCGAGCGCGGCTGCTTCTTCCTCGCGATAGGGGACAAGGCGGCAAGCTCCGCGATCGCTCAGATTCGCAGAGAGGCCCCCTCGCTCGCGACCCAGCCTCAGTTCCAGCGCGCCTGGCAACAGACCGTCGCCGCCTCGACCGCGGCGAAGTGGGCCTATGTCGATGGCGCGGGGATTCTCGCTCACGCCAAGCACCACCTCGCGAACTCCGACGCCGTGCTGCCTCCTCCGATTCAGGCACTTCTCCAAGACGATGCCCTCGGGCGCCTCGGATCGGTGCTTTTCTCGGTGGGGATCGAGGGAGACGGGTTCCGGCGGAGCTGCTTCATCGGCTGGCGAAGTGACGCCGACCCGGGCCCGCCGCTCGACGACGAAACCTTGGTCTTCGTCCCCAAAGACACGAGTTTCTTCAGCTACGAAGACTGCGACATCGCCGGTCTTCTGACGACAGCGAAGAGCTTCGTCGAGGGAATCGATCCCGACGCCGGGCGCAAGGTCCGCAGCCTCCAAGCGTTCGCAGATGGCTTCCTCGGCTTCCGTCTCGAGCAAGATCTCATCGCGAACTTGGGTCGACGCTTCTTGATCTTCGAAGAGCCGACCTCCAGCGGAATCATTCCAGGGATCTGTTGGGTCCTGCGGCCGAACGACGGCGAGACGATCGAGATGTGCGTGCGCCGTGTGACCACGTCACTCGGAGCTATCGCCGGGCTGAAGGGGATCGGGGTCAGCGTCAACGAGCGCGCCGGGATCTCCTTCATCGAGACCTCCGGTGCGCCCTCTCCGATCGCCCCCGCGTGGGCGGCCCGCGGCGATCGTCTCCTCTTGGCGCTCCATCCGGCGGTCCTCGAAGAAGTCCTCCACCGGGTCGATGCACCGGATGCGCGAGAGCGCTCGATCCTCGCAAACCCCGACTTTTTGTCGGGGCGCACCCGGATCGCACACGACCAGCACGGGCTCTTCTATACCGATACTCCTGCGGTGGTCGCAGAACTCTACCCGACCCTCTTACCGTTCCTTCAGGCGGGCGTTGCGGGGCTCGGCGGACAGGTGACGGGCCTTTCGGCGGGTCAACTCCCGCCCCCCTACATGGTCAACGAGCGGATGTTCGGAGACATCCACGGCTACCGTCGTACCGGTGACGGATGGTTGTGGGAGGCGCACGGGCCGCTGCCGTTCACCCTCCCCGATCTCGGCAGCTTCACCGCGCTGATCGCGGCGGGCGCAGTGATCCCGGTCGTGCTGGCGACGCGAGGGGTGGAGCAGGTGGCCGAGATGCGCTCGACCGCGGCGGTCCACCACCACGAGGCCTTTGCGCAAATGGTTTTCATGGGTTGCCAACAGGCGATCGCTCAAACCGGCGCGTACCCTCAAACACTCGGTGAGTTGGTCGAAGCAGGGCACGTCGATGAGAGCATGATCCGGTCGGGTGAAACTCCGTTTTGGGTCTATTCCGGTCGCTTGCCGCTCGAGGCCAAAGGTGCAGTCCTGTTCCACGGAGTGCAGCCGACTCACGGCGACAAGTACATCTATTGCACGACCGAGGGTCAAGTCGACTTGGTCGACAAAGAAACCCTCGACGCGTTGGTGAAGAACTCGAATTGGCCGGCGCGCACGCGCTTCTAGAACAGTAATCGAATTACGATCGGTGGCGCCGACACTACGGTGGAGTGGTTTCACTGAGTGTCGGATTGACGGGCTCGGTGGGGAAACCTGCCGGGTCCGTTTTTCATCGGGTGCTCGGCTCCGCATCGACCGCGCCGGACTCCTCGCTTACAATCCCGGCCCTCGGCTGGCACAAAACCGATAGCGGGAGGCGAAGATGGAACGCGAACTCGATTGCACATTCCAAGTGACCGACTGGCAGGAGCAGGTCACTCGAGAAGACAAGGGCGGGAGGAAACTCACCAGCGCTCGAGTCACCTATCAGTACTCGGGAGACCTGGTGGGAACCGGATGCGCCGACTACTTGATGACCTACACCGGCGAGGGGAGTGCGATCTTCGTCGGGCGCGAGTGGATCGAGGGAGAGATCGCCGGGGCCAAGGGTGCGTTCGCAGTCGAGCAGACCGGGACCTTCGAAGGGGGAGTGGCGAAGAGTC
Organism: uncultured bacterium; assembly: GCA_937876125.1. GTDB lineage: Bacteria > Planctomycetota > UBA8108 > UBA1146 > UBA1146 > JAFMMO01. The sequence continues at coordinate 25,148 of CALEHF010000311.1, read as the reverse complement.
GCTGGTCGATCATCGCGGGCTCCGCCACAGACGGGTTGACCGGCCTCTCCGGTGGCGGTGAGTATGCCGCAACCGCTGAGGTCGTTTCTCTCCCCCTGAAGATTGCGTTCTAGGACCCCATGACAGCACCGCATCCAGGCATGATCCCCCTCGAATTCGAACGCCCTACGCCGGGAGTGTCGCTCGAGCGCGCCCTGACGCTTCACGCCGAACTCGAACGCCGCCGCAGTGTGCGTGAGTTCTCCCCCGATCCCGTGCCGCGCGCTTGGATCGAGCGCGCGATCCTCACCGCGAGCACCGCGCCCTCGGGCGCGCACCGACAACCGTGGCGATTCGTCGCGGTCAGAGACCCCAAGGTGAAGCACGAGATTCGCCTCGCCGCCGAGGAGGAGGAACGGAAGAACTACAGCGGCCGGATGCCCCCGGATTGGCTCGAGGCGCTCGCTCCCATCGGCACTGGACCCGAGAAGCCTTACTTAGAGATCGTGCCGTGGATCGTCGTCTGCTTCGAAGAGGGGCATGGATTTGATGCTGCGGGGGAGAAGCAAAAGAACTACTACGTGAAGGAGAGCGTCGGGATCGCGTGCGGACTGTTCATTGCGGCGCTCCATCACATGGGGCTGGCGACACTGACCCATACACCGAGCCCGATGGGGTTCCTCACGAAAATTCTCGGGCGCCCCTCGAACGAGCGACCGTTCCTACTCTTCCCGGTGGGCTATCCCGCCGAAGGCGCAGAGGTCCCCGACCTGAAACGGAAGTCGCTCGGCGAGGTCTCGATCTTCATCTGATCGGTCGGGTGCCACACGACAGTTTCGGGTGAAGCACTCTTCGTTTGGTCCAGGCCTGAAGCTTCACCCGAAGCTGCCTCATCGTCGGACCATCAGGGAGGACCAAAGAAAGTCGATCCCCTTGCTGCTCCTCGTGCTGCGACGAATCGCCTGCGCCTCGCTCGCGATCATCCGCTCGATGACTGCACGGATGTGGATAGGAGGAACGAAGATGACCCAAGCAGGAGCCAAGGAAGCCCGATCCTGTCAGGTGTGTGGAAGTTCAGCAACCCGGTCCCTGCGTCCTGCAATCGTCGTGCGACCTTCGGTCGCCGAGGTCCTGAGGAGGGAAACAGGGTCCTGGGACGAAGATGGCTGGATCTGCCTCGACGACCTCCAAAAGTTCCGGCACCTCCACGTCCAGGAAGTTCTTAAGGCCGAGAAAGGAGAGCTGACGGAGCTGGAGGAGGCGGTGCTCGAAAGCCTCCGCGAGCACGAGCTCATCGCCAGCAATCCGGAAGAGGAATTCGCGAAGAGCAGCGATCTGGGCGGAAGAGTCTCCGATCGAATCGCATCGTTCGGCGGCAGCTGGCCTTTCATGGGACTTTTTGGCTTGGTCTTGTTCGGATGGATGATCGTCAACACTTTCGTCCTCGCGTCTCGACCGTTCGACCCCTACCCCTTTATCCTGCTGAACCTCGTTTTGTCCTCCCTGGCCGCTATTCAAGCGCCAGTGATCATGATGAGCCAAAGTCGGTCTGAGGCCAGAGACCGACAAAGGGCTACCAGTGACTACCAGATCAACCTCAAGGCCGAGCTGGAGATTCGTCACCTGCATCAGAAGATGGATCACATCCTGTCGCACCAATGGGAGCGACTCGTCGAGATCCAGGAAGTGCAGATGGAGCTGATCAACGAACTGAGAGCCCGCTCCTGACGACGATTTACGGTTCGCAAGCGAGTATCTCTCTGGCGAGTTCGTGGGCGTCGCGACACCTGGCACGCAGATCAGATCGCCGTGATCCTCCCGCTCTGCTGGCGCGCGATGCCCACAGGAAGCCCGTGATTCTTGTGGAGCCTGCGCGAGTTGCTCTCCGCCAGAGCGGCGATCCTGTCGCTCGTCGGCTGCCATCGATCGTCCACGCGTTCGTCGTCGTCATCATCCGCCAGCGCGAGAAGATCCAATTGATTCCGAAGGGGGGGGAGCGGTCTCGGCAGACGTGCCCTTTTCAGTGATTCGCGCTCGCTCCGATGTTCCTGGTGATACTGTGGACTCAGAATCGTGCGCGGAAACGGGTCGAAGCCAAAATGCAGCGCGACGCTACAGACTCCCCCGAGCCGTGAGCTCGAGGCAGATCGATAACGACCGGCCTCGCAACACACTCGGATCCGTTGGGCGTTCGCAGCTGGGTCCGGGAAGCCACCGGAAAGAGCATCGCATGCTGGGGACCGAGGTAATGCTGGGGACCGAGGCGATGGTGCAGACCGAGGCAATGGTGCAGACCGAGTGATCGAGTCCCGTGCGATCGACGAGCGTCGTTCCCGGAAACTCTGGACCGGGGGTCGGGGCGGATTCCGCTCATGAATGCGAAATCGGGTCCGACGCATGAACCGGGCAAAGCGAGCCCGAGTGGGCACTACCGTGGAGTGATGGCCGCCGTAGTCGTCGTTGTCGTCTTCGTGGGCGCCGGGTGGCTCCTGCAGCGCGAGCTCGCGCGCTTCTCTCTGCGGGAAGTGCGCACCGCCTTCGCGGCGATCGCTCCTCGGCAAATCGGCCTCGCCATTCTCCTCACCCTACTCAACTACTCGATTTTGGTCGGGTATGACTGGTTGGGACTGCGGTCGATCCACAAGCGCTTGCCCCTCCGTCGCATCGCATTCGCTTCGATGATCGGCTTCGTCAGCTCGGGGAACTTCGGCAGCCTCCTCGGGGGTGCATCGGTGCGTTACCGACTCTACTCCCGGTACGGCCTCTCGACCATTGAGATCGTTCGCCTCCTCGCATTCATCGTCGGGAGCTACTGGGTCGGCATCGTCTCGTTGGGAGCTGTGGTCTTCCTCGCTCGACCGTTCCCCATGCCGGCGGGGATCCCACTGCCCGTCGGGTCGATTACGGTCCTCGGATGGGTGTTCGCACTGGTCGCGATGGTCTACTGGGGGTACTCGATCCGAGGGAAGAGCGCCCTCCGGATTCGGGGCGCCGAATTCCGAATCCCGAACGTTCGCATCTCCATCGCCCAAGTCGCGCTCACAGTCGCGGACTTGTTGATCGCCGCCACCGTGCTGCGGGTATTGCTCCCCCATTCCCTCGCCCTCGGACCCGGAGAATTCTTCGCCCTCTACCTCTTCGCGGTGATCGCAGTCGGGGTGTCGCACGTCCCTGGCGGCGTCGGCGTGTTCGAACTCGCGATCCTCTCGGTGGGCGGAGGGGCAGCGGACAGCGCCACCGTCGCCGGCCTTCTCGCGTTCCGGGTCATCTACCTCTGGGGGCCGTTGGCCTGCGCGCTGTTGATGGTGGGGATCCACGAAGTGAGGCACGGGAGCGGTCGGGCTGCGGTCGTCACGAAGAAGCTGGTCAGTTGGTCTCCGAGCGTTGCGCCGGCGCTCTTGTCCATGGGGACGTTCCTCGCTGGCGTGATTCTCCTTGGCGCGGGATGGATTCCAGCCGGAGCGGATCAGCTCGGCCGCTGGGAGAAGCTGTTCCCACTCCCCTGGGTCGAGCTTTCCCACTTCGTGGGGAGCATCGCCGGAGTCTGTCTCCTTCTCCTCGCGCGCGGGCTCCAGCGTCGTCTCGACTCGGCATGGTGGGCAACGGTCGGGCTCGTCGCGCTTGGCATCGTCGCATCCTTGGTGAAGCGCTGGGGAATCATCGAATCGGGGTTCCTCCTCATCCTTCTCGCTTCGCTCCTCGCTTCAAGTCATCAGTTCTACCGCCGCGGCTCGCTGGTCCACCAACGCTTCTCGGCCAGTTGGATCGCGGCGGTCGCGATCGCCATCAGCTGCGCTTTCGGGATCGGATTGTTCGCCTTCCGCAACGTCGGATACTCCTCCGACCTCTGGTGGCGGTTCGAACTTCGCGGGGACGCCCCGCGGTTCCTCCGCGCATCGATGGGAACCCTTGCGGTTCTTCTCGCATTCGCCGTTCGTCGACTCCTCGCCGGAGGGGGAAAGCGCGCCGGGATCGGAGGGGCAGAGGCCCTCGAACTCGCTGCTCCGATCGTTCGGGAATCTCCGCGGGCGAGTGCGTCGTTGGCACTTCTCGGGGACAAGGAGTTCCTGTTCGACGAAGAGCGCACCGCCTTCGTGATGTATCGCGTCGAAGGACGCTCCTGGATCTCGATGGGGAACCCGGTCGGTCCAGGAGAACGCCAACGGGAGTTGGTATGGCAGTGGATCGAGTCGGTGGACCGCGACGATGGCTGGCCGGTCTTCTACCAGGTCGACGAGAGCCTACTCTCCACCTACGTCGATGCAGGACTGTCGCTCCAGAAACTCGGAGAGGGCGCCAAGGTGCCGCTCGCGGAGTTCGATCTCGAGGTCCCTGCCCGGAGGGCGCTCCGTCACTCTCACCGACGCTGTGTTCGCGAAGGGTGCACGTTCGAGTGGTTGGATCCCCCCGCCGTCATCGCCGTGCTTCCCGAACTCCGCAGAGTCTCCGACCGCTGGCTCGCGCAGAAGGGAGGACGCGAAAAGGGGTTCTCGCTCGGATACTTCGATCCCGATTACATCAGTAGGTTCCCTTGCGGCGTCGTTCGATGCCAAGGAACCCTCGTCGCGTTCACGAACCTCTGGCTCGGGGGAGCAGCCGCAGAGCTCTCTTGTGACCTGATGCGCTACGTGCCACGAGAGCCCGGGTCAGCATCAGAGATCGCCGCTCCTCCCGGGGTAATGGACTACCTCTTCTGCGAGTTGATGATGCGAGGACACGAGAGCGGCTACGCGTGGTTCGATCTGGGTATGGCCCCGCTCTCCGGGTTCGAGGATCGGCCGCTCGCACCGCTCTGGAACCGGGTCGGAGGTCTGATCTATCGTCATGGGGAGCACTTCTACGGCTTCGAGGGCTTGCGAAGGTACAAGGAGAAGTTCGATCCCGTCTGGAGCTCGCGGTACTTGGCATCACCGGGCGGATTCATCCTCCCGCGGATCTTGCGCGATCTCACGCACTTGATCGGAACTCGAGTACCGGGGGAACAAAGGAGCGATTCTTATAAGTAAGGCTGCCTCGAAGGAGCGGGTTCGCGTCGGATCCCTGGCAGGTTGGCGGTCGAAAGGGGCGCAAGCACTGTCGGGACTCGTTGTCGCACTCACCTCATGAGCGATGCTCGAGACATAGACAACAATGCTCGAACCCTGCGGAGAAACCGCCACCGCCTCCGCGATCTTGCCCACTCGACGTGCGACATCGATCTCGCGACACGACCCCACGGCATGATCTTTACGATCAAGTTGCCAGCTCAATGGCTACCCGCCTGTACATGAACTACCATCAGCAGATCGCGAGCCCGCGATCCAGTTCGACCAGCGAACTCCTGGCCTCGATTCCATCTTGCTCGCTCTCCGTCGAAGGGATGCTCACATGACCGAAGCGGATGCGAGAAAGCCTCGGACCCAGAAACCTCCGCCGAGCCCGGACGGGTTCCCACCGAGCCCCCTCCTCGCCTACCACGATTCTAGGTTCCTCGAAAGCCGTGAAGCGCGGCCGCTTCGCATTCTTGCCGAGTACCTCCACCCCCTCGCAGAACTCGAGCGCCAAGGTGTGCACGACACCGTTGTTTTCTTCGGCTCCGCTCGGCAGACCGAAGACGGACCTCTCGGCCGCTACTACAAAGCTGCAAGGACTCTCGCACGGCTCGTCACCGAGTGGTCGTTGCGAACCAGACCCCCCGCTCTCCAGTGCCTGATCTGCAGCGGCGGCGGAGGGGGAATGATGGAAGCGGCAAACCGAGGTGCATCGGAAGCGGGGGGGCGCACGATCGGCCTCAATATTGGCCTGCCCCACGAACAACACCCGAACCGTTGGGTCACCCCGGAACTGAGCTTCGAGTTCCACTACTTCTTCATGCGCAAGCTCTGGTTCGCGCACACGGCTCGAGCGATCGTCGCCTTCCCCGGCGGGTTCGGAACCATGGACGAGCTCTTCGAGATGTTGACCCTCTCTCAAACAGGGAAGCTCGATCGGCCAGTCCAGGTCCTCCTGTTCGGTTCAAAGTACTGGCGCGAGATCGTCAACTTCCAAGCCCTGGTCGAGCACGGCGTGATTAGCGCGGAAGATCTCGAGTTGTTCCAGTTCGTCGATGACCCAAGTGAGGCGCTCGAGCATTTACAGGCCGTCATCCCCGATGAAGCCGATTGTGAATCCCTGGGGTTTGCCCACTCCGCCACTTGTGTCCGAGCCAGCGGCGACCCGCAACCTGGCACATCTTCGGTGCGCAACGAAACGGCAACTGGAAGTGGAGACCCGTCATGAAGACTTCGACTGGAAAGCATCGGGAGTTCTTGCTCCGCCTGGCATCGGATGCGATGCGAGAACGCGGCTTCGAACCGGAATTTTCTCGGGTCGCACTTGCCTCCCTCGAAAACATTTCTGGAGAGGCTCAAACTCTCGGATCGGAGGTGCGTGACTTGAGGAAGCTCCTCTGGTGCTCGATCGATAATGATGACTCGCGCGACCTCGACCAACTCACGTTCGCGGAAGAAGTCGAGGGTGGCCGAGCGAAGATCCTGATCGCGTACTGTCCATCAATTCGTCGCGCGCCGCAACTTACGCCCAGACCTCGCCTTGGGAGACGACTCGAAGTCGCCCCTCAGACACCGCGAACGGACTACCATCTCCGGCATGAACCGAATCCTTACGCCATTCCACCTGCTCATCGCTGCGACCGCGGGCTGGCTCAATCGACAGCAAGCTGACGTCATTGAGTTCTTGATCGAGCAGAACCGAGTTCTGCTCGAGCTTCACGATGGCAAATGCCCTCGACTGTCCGACAATCAACGGCGACGCCTTGCAATCAAGGGCAAGGCTGTCGGCCGCAAGGGGCTCTTCGAGATCCCCACCCTCTTTCGGCCAGACACCATCCTCGGCTGGCACCGTAAGCTCGTCGCTCTCAAGCACGACTACTCCTCGCGGCGTGGACCTGGCCGACCTCCGGTGATGGTCGAGATCCGCGAACTCGTCGTTCGCTTCGCCACCGACCTCCTTCGTGGGGCTACACCCGCATCATGGGTGCGCTCGACAACCTGGGTCATGTCGTGGCGCGAGCGACTGTCGCCAACATCCTGAAGGAGAACAGCATCACTCCGGCACCCGAGCGCGGTGAACGGACACGCTGGCGCGATTTCCTGTCCGCCCACTGGGACGTCCTGGCAGCAACTGACTTCTTCACGGTTGAGGTGTGGAGTCCGAGGGGTCTGCTCACGTACTATGTATTGTTCGTGCTGGATCTGTCGACCCGTCGCGTGGAGATCGTTGGGATCACCCCCAACCCCGATGGGAACTTCATGGCGCAGATCGCACGAAATCTGGTCGATTACGAGGACGGCTTCCTCCGCGGCAAGCGCACCCTGATCCATGATCGCGATCCGAAGTTCACGGAGCAGATCCTCCGCATCCTCAAGCACTCAGACGTAGGCAAAGTGAAGCTCCCTCGCCGAAGCCCGAACCTCAACGCCGCGCTGAGCGATTCATGTTGTCGATCAAGAGCGAGTGCCTGAACAAGTTGATCCTGTTCGGGGAGCACTCGCTGCGTCGAGCCTGCTCAGAGTACGCTCTCCACTATCACGAAGAGCGCAATCACCAGGGACTCGACAACCGGCTGATCGAAGGCGAGACGTCCTCAGGAGACGGCGTGGTTCAATGTCACCGACGCCCCGGTGGATCGCTGAAGTTCTACGACCGAGCTGCGTGATTTCCGACAACTTGGCCTCTCTCCCCCATCTCGACGCCACCGATCTGCGCTGCGATCACGTTTCCGTCGGTGAGACTCTCCGATCACCCGAAATTTCCGACTGCAGCTGCTGTCCCCAAAACTCCGCAGGGCCAGCATTCTCCGAAATCACCGTCAGATGCGCGTGCGACGAATTGATGGACCCCACAGGAGCGGATCCTGATTCACAATGGAGGTACCAAGTTCACAAACCAGCTCATCGGTATTCTCAATGATTTCGGCGTTGTGCGCGGGAGTTTGAGAAGCACGAGGTACGGAAGTTTGGAGTCTGCCATGGTGCCACCGTCTCAATGTCTTTGCGGCACGTTGCAGGTAATGACCGTCCCCCCGCCGCCCTTTCGTTCGGCCGAGAGAGTTGCCCCGATCAAGCTCGCACGATGGGTCATGTTCCGGAAGCCGAGCCCGCGATCTCTCTTCCCGCGATCGGGCTCGATCCCGCACCCGTCGTCCTCCACGTGAAGTTGGGTCACACCATCCCGAGCCTCGAGAACGATCGAAATCTCGTGGGCGTGGCTATGCTTGAGGGCGTTCGTCACTGCCTCCTGTGCGATGCGGAGCAGATGAACGACAGTGCGATCATCGAGCGAGACGTCTCCGATCTGCCGATAAGAGCAACTCATGTGAGAGACTTGACCGGTGCGTTGGGCCAGCCCGAGGAGGGCGCTCTGCAACCCTTCCGGTGAGGCGGGAACAATGGCGATTCCTTGAGCGAGGTTGGTCGTGGAGCGCAGGATCGACTGAACCCGGTCGCGCATCCGGAGCGCGCGCTCCACCACCCCCGGTGCGTTCTCCTGCAGCTGCTCGACGTGCAATTCGAGCTCGTAGCGGAGAGCGTTGAGCTCCTGCCCCAGATTGTCGTGCAACTCCTCGCAGATCTCGGTCTCACGCGCGGTCGCCGCCTCGATGATGTCCTTTCGGAATCTCTCGCGCTCGGCCAGGCGTGCGAACTGCGCGGAGATCTCCTGAAGGAGGTCCTGGAGGCCTCTGTCGAGGCGGATGCGCGTTCGGGCCCAGCACTCGAGTACGAGGATCACCTTGCCACGGTAGAGGACCGGGTAGAACAGGGCCCCTTCCGAGGGGTGTTGTTCACTCTCCCCCCCACGGAGTCGGGTGGCGCGGTCGAAGTCGATCTCCGGCGACCCGTTGCCGAGTACGCGTCGGACGACCTCCGGAAGTTTCGCCAAGTGGAGTTCGGGCTCGAACGGAGGTTCGTCCTCCTGCGCGCGGAGAATTCGCAATCCACGCGGGGCATGGAGATCGGGAAAGTAGGCTGTCGCCGAAGTCCACCCCAACGACCGGCAGATCGTGGGGAGCGTGCTCTCGAGTCCCTGCCTCAAGGTGTCTGAGTCGTGACAGGCGATCGCGACCACGGATAGCAGTTCGGCCCTTCCCATTCGCCCTCCTCGAGGCCATACGCGTTGCAGTGTGGCCCTCCCCATCGAGCACACGCTCGCCCGGGACTTCCGTCTCGGGCGAGCGAGCGTCGTCAGCGGCGATTCAGGGTGCTTTACCCCGAGTCGTCGCTTTTGCGATCAGGATAGGGTCTTGACGAACTCGTCCGCGGACTTCTCCGCTTTGGAATGATCCATTTTGTAGTGCTTCTCAAGGCTCTTGACGAGGGCGTCGCGTTGCCCGCCGATCGATTTGAGCTCGGATTCCGGCAGCTTGTCCCACTTCGTGTGGACCTTGCTCTGAACGGCGCTCCAGCTCGTCTTCACTTTTGCCCATTCCATGATGGACTCCTCTCAAAGGAAAGAGACAGTTTCCGAACGACACACTGGTCATCATCGCAGAGAGAGTGTGCTCAGCTAGTCGAGAGCTGGACCAATATGCCATGGTGGAAAAGACTAGGAGCCGGCGTCGCAGCCGCTTGGTTGGATGAGTTTTCAGGCGTTCTCCACCCGCCAAAGAATCGCGGATCGGTTCAGCTCGTTCCCTGTGAGATTGCCGAGCTTCTTCTTCATGTGCTCGCGATGAGTGTCGATCGTGTGCACGCTGAGGTGGAGTCGTTCCGCGATCTCGCGCGTCGCGAGTCCCTCTCCTATCAACCCATAGATTTCGAGTTCGCGATCGCTGAGACATGACTCATCGCCCGCGAAGCCGTTCCGAGACCCCTCGGACTGCATGCCGATCAGCTTCTGCCCCAGGCTCGCGCTGACGAAGTAGTCCCCCCGGATGATGGTACGGAGCGCTTCGGTCAGCTTCACCGACGGCTCGTGCTTGTTGAGGTACCCGCTTGCCCCCGCCTGAATGGCACGGACCCCGTACACCTCCTCGTCGTACATCGAGAAGGCGAGGGTCCGGACCGCAGGGAACTCCCTGCTCATCCTCCGGATCAGATCGAGCCCGTTGCCGTCCGGCAAAGCGATGTCGATCACCGCAGCGGTGAACTCGACCTCGGTGAGAAAGTTCAGAGCTTGGCGCACCCCCGCGGCCTCGCCGCCGATCTCGAAGTCGGTCGCGGACTTCAATCGCTCCGCCATCGCCTCTCGCATCAGCGGGTGATCCTCGACGAGCAGGATCTTGGCGGGTTTCTTCGGTGGTTCGGGTGCTCGCCGCCGACCCCCGCGATCGCGCATCGATTCCATTTTCCCCTCGCGTTCCCACTGGAAGATGTCGTGGCTCGCCCCTGTGCGACATTGCGATTCAATGAGGATTCATCGTCGGGGTTCTAAAAGGTGTCGACGAACAGGGATCCCACGGGGATGGTCGCTCCCGAGCCGTGAGGAAGCAAGCAACCGACATCTGGATTCCAGTCTTCAGGATTCCAGCCCTCGCAGTTGTCATCGACGAGGAGGACCGGTGTCGAATCCCGGGGCGCGACCGACACCGAGGGTGACGGAGCTCCGGGGTGCGCAGCCGACCTGGTAGGAAACCGGAGGGCGCATCGACCTCCAAGGACCCGCGACTGCCGATTCTGGGGGTTCAGGGCTGTTCTGGCACCCACTGATGTGTGAGGAGAGGCGAAAAAAGGGACGAGCACCGCTTGAGTGCTCGTCCCACTTTTGCGTTTTGAGCGTGAGGCTTACGGGCAAGAGAGCGGGCACGCGTCGACGTCTTGGAGACCGAAGGTCAGTGCGGGGACGACTTGCGCATCTTCCCAGAGCATGATGTCGAAGGGAGAGCTCGGAACGAACGAGATGGCGCAGGGGAGAATGGAGTGGAAGTCACGAATCGAGACGCTTCCATTCGGCGCCGCCGCGATGATCTCGACGCAGTGATCTATGTTGATGTAGTTCCGCACCGCCGCGATCACGATGTCGGACACGAAATCGACATTTGGGGGGTTCTGACCCTGGGTCGTGTGCGACGACCAGAAGACGTCCCACTCGCCCTGATCTCGAATGACGTACTCCCCAGCCGCGGCGTTCGAGTTTTGGCCTGCGGCGATCCGCACCAGTGCACCGGGTCCCGCGACCACCGGTTCGTCGCCGCAGGTGAAGGGGTCGGTCGGAGTAGGATCGAAACCGGAGGTGGTGGGCTCGGGGAGCGGGCCCGCGGCGGAGAAGAGAAAACCGAGGATCGAAATCGCGTCGGCGATGTTCTTGGCTCCGTCGTCGTTGGCATCGGCAGCGTCGTCACACGGGAGCGGCGGCGTGTTGGGGACGAACAGGGAGTTCAGGAGGCCGATCGCATCGGCAATGTTCACGTCACCGTCAGCGTTCGCATCGCCTCGGATAAAAGGTGAGCCGCCCGCGCTGGCGGGGGTCGGCACGATGACCCACACGGCGAGCAGCAGCGCGGAGAGTACGAGGGGGAGCCGAGAAGCGAGTCGAGCGCCCATCTGATCGTCCTTTCGGTGATGCGAAACGAAGAGCCTGGCGACCAGGATACCCTTCTCCTTCTCTGGAGAAGAGGGGGTTGTTTCGCGCCGAACCCGCCGCCGGCGACTCCTCTCCATTCGCGCAGTTCTCAGCCGAGGGCCGCCAAGTTCGCCTTCAAGGCCTCGATCTGGCCGATGAGCTCTTTCTCGAGCTCGCGCTCTCGCTCGACCACTTCGGGGTTCGCTCGCGCGATGAAGTTCTCATTCGAGAGCTTCCCGCGGCAGCCTCCGAGGCGCTTCTCGAGCCCCGCGAGCTGATCTCCGAGTCGTGCGCGCTCCTTCACCATGTCGATGAGACCGGGCAGGTAGACCTCGATCTCACCGATCACCACGACCGCGGAGTCTTGCGTGCGCTCGGCGGTGGGGGACATCTCGAGGGAGTTGAGCACCGCGAGATGCGTCATCATTCCAGAGAGCGGTTCGAGCGCGGCGCACGTTTCGGCCTCGGCACGCACGAGCATGTCGAGAGCCTCACGCGGCGGGCGGCCTCCCTCTTTGCGCACGTTGCGCGCTCCTCGGATGATCTCCTGCGCCAGGGAGAATCGGCCTTCGAGGCCTTCATCGCGCCACTCGGTGCGCGGGCTCGGCCACGCTGCCAAGGTGATAAGGTCGCCGGTCTCGAGCGGGACGTCGATCCCACGCACGGGTGCGTGTTCGCCGAGCGCTCCCCACAGCTCCTCCGTGATAAAGGGAGTCATCGGGTGGAGAAGGCGCAGCACTTGATCGAGCGCGGTCGCGAGAACTTGCTGCGCCGCTCGGGCACTGTCGCCGCTCGCGGCGAGACGCGGCTTGATCGACTCGAGGTACCAATCGCACAGTTCGGTCCAGAAAAACTCCCGGGCGGCGGAGACCGCGGCGGACGGGTTGTAGAGTTCTAGCTGCTTCTCCACTTCCTCCGTGCACGCGGTCAGGCGTGAAAGCACCCACCGATCTTCGAGAGGCAGAGTCGCCACGTCGCGCTTCTCGAAGGATGCTCCTTCGAGATTCATCAGGGCGAAGCGGGCCGCGTTCCACAGCTTGTTGCAGAAGTTGCGGCCGACGTCGAAACGATCGCTGAACAACTTCGCGCTCGGGAGATCTTCCATCGTGCCGAGGACGTCGAACTCTTTCTTCGTCTCGGGGCAGATGTAGGTGAACTTGCTGCGGCCGTGACTCGCCTTCGCGAGTTCGATGGTGTTTCCGGTGAAAGGAGAAACGGCCTGGACCGGAAGCCGAATGTCTTGAGTCCCCGTCTGCATCTCGCAGATCACGTAGCGCATCGCATCCGTTCCGTAGCGCTCGATGATGTCGACCGGGTCGATCCCGTTCCCCATCGTCTTACTCATCCGAGTCCCGTTCCCGTCTTGGATCGAGGCGTGAATGAAGCAGTCGGTGAACGGAATGTCGCCCAAGTTGTAGAGACCCATCATCGTCATTCGAGCGACCCAGAGCGTGATGATGTCGCGCCCGGTGACGAGGCAGTTCCCGGGATAGAACGTTTCCAGGCAGTCGGGGTCGCCGTCGACCGATCCCAAGGGGGCCTGATCGTCTTCGATCCCCGCGGTCTCGGGGTCGGGCCAACCGAGGGTCGAGTGGGGCCAGAGACCGCTCGAGAACCATGTGTCGAGCACGTCCGGGTCGCGCTCCAACTGATGCTCGGCGAGGACACGCGCGTCCATTTCTTGCTCGTTCGGGTCGCGGAGGCACACCAGAGTGCGCAGAGGCTGGTCGGTCGACGGCAGGTCCCTCGCGCTCTCGACCCGCACCGTCTCCGCTTCGTTCAGCCGAATACGGATCGTCACGTCTTCCCGCGCTTCACCGAGCAGCTCCTCGACGAGTTTTTTCCGCGCCGCACCATTGAGCTCGCCGGCCCAGATCGGAATGTTGTGCCCCCACCACAGCTGTCGGCTGATACACCAGTCGCGCTTCTCGGCGAGCCAGGACCGATACGTGCCGGTGTAGCGCTCGTCAGGGAAAAAGCTGAGGCGGCGGCCGGTCGAGGTGGCCCAAGTCGGATCGACCGCATCGATTCCCGCCTGGGCGAGGCCGGGTGCGGAGAACTCTTTGTCGGTCCCGCGCCCGAGCACGATGCCGCCGGGGACGTCACCCATCGCGACGAACCATTGACGAGAGACGAACGGCTCGATCGGAGTCTTCGAGCGATCGGAGTGGCCCACTTCGGTTTTACGATCCTCGACCAAGGCTAAGAGACCGAGCTCCTCGAAGCGGCGGACCACCTCCTTGCGGGCGTCGAAGCGATCGGTTCCCGCGCAGGGGCCGGCGTTCTCGTTCAAGGTGCCGTCGATGTTCAGAATATTGATGATTTCGACCGTCGCCTTGTGCCGTCCCCACACCTCGTAGTCGTTGGGGTCGTGTCCCGGCGTTATCTTCACGCAACCCGATCCGAGGTCCGGCTTCGCCCACTCGTCTGTGATGAGGGGGATGGGGCGGTCGTGGATCGGCAGTCGCACCTTGCGCCCGTCGCGCGCCATCGCCGCGAGCAATTCCAGGGGTGCGCGATGGCTCTCGATCCGTTTCTCGAGTCGAACGACCTCCTCCTCGGCAGCCGCGCGACCCTTGTCATTCGCTTTTGCAAGTTTCTCACGCGCCTCGAGGAGTTTCTTCTCGAGTCGAGCGCCGGGGTCGGGGTGACACGCCACCGCGGTATCCCCGAGCATCGTCTCGGGCCTGGTGGTGGCGACCGTGACAAACTCCGGCTCCCCCGGCTTCGGATCGATGACCGGATAGCGGAGGTGCCAGAAGTGCCCGTCGATCGCAATGTGCTCGATCTCGTCGTCGGCGACGGCGGTCTCCAAGTGGCAATCCCAGTTCACCATCCGGTTGCCCTGGTAGATCAGTCCGTCGCGGAACATCGAGTGGAAGGTGTGGAACACGGCACGGGCGCAGACGTCGTCCATGGTGAAGCGCTGACGCTCCCAGTCGCACGAGCAACCCATCGCTTGCTGCTGGGACACGATCCGTTTCTGGAACTGGTCCTTCCAGAGCCAAATCCGCTCGACCAGCGCCTCGCGCCCAATGTCGTTGCGAGTCTTCCCCTCGAGTTCGAAAAGGCGCTTTTCGACGACGGCCTGAGTTGCGATCCCGGCGTGGTCGGTCCCCGGCATCCAAAGCGCGTTCTCGCCCTTCATCCGGTGCCAACGGATGAGCAAGTCTTGCATGACGTTGTCCATCGCGTGCCCCATGTGGAGAGCGCCGGTGACGTTGGGGAGCGGCATCATGATGACGTAGGGTTTTGCCGCGGCTCCGCGTGCTCCACCTTGGGGAGTGGCGTGGAACGCCTTCGCGGTGAGCCAGCGGGAGTAGATCTCTGTCTCGATCGACGCGGGATCGTAGGTTTTCGCGAGTTCTTGCACCATCGAGTGGCTCCGGTTCCCAGGGAGTGCCCAGCGGGCCCATCGCTCAGGGGAGGGCCTTGGGGGCAGTTTTCGTAGCATTTCAGTCGTGTGAGCCCGAAGTGTTCGCGCAACTCCCCATCGAGTCAAGCGTTCCGTCGTTCTGGGTCACATTGCGCGACACTTTGGGCCCGGTTAGGCTCTCCGCATCGATGCACTCGGCCCGGCTCTCGGGGGTGCATCGGGACTCCGCTTTCTTCGGCCTTCCTACGTTTGGAAGGTCCACCTCCCTCTTCTTTATTGGAGACGCCATGCGCAGTGTCATCCGAGGTCTGCTCCTCGGGCTCTTGTTCGCGCTCCCCCTCGGAGCTCAGCAAGTTTCGCCTGAAGTGTTCACCCTCGACAACGGAATGAAGTTCCTCCTCCTGCCCCGCGCCGACCAACCGAACAGCATCGCTGCTGGCTGGGTGGCGAAGGTCGGAAGTGTCAACGAGCGGCCTGGGATCACCGGAATCAGTCACTTCTTCGAGCACATGATGTTCAAGGGGACGACGACGATCGGGACCGAGAATGCGGCAGAGGACGCACTCCTGACCCAGAAGCAGAACGGGATCCGCGGCAAGTTGCGCGCGCTCCACCTCGGCGAGCAATACGCCCGCTGGAAGGGTGGGGAGATCGATGATCCGTGGAACCCCGAGTTCGACACTCCTGAAATGACGAAGCTCCGCGCCGATCTGCGCGAGGTGCAGGACGAGCAGCGGGAGATCACCAAGAAGAACGAGTTCGACCAGATCTATACCCGTCTCGGCGGCTCGGGCATGAACGCCTTCACTAGCCATGACCTGACCTTCTACTTCATCAATGTTCCGAGCAATAAACTCGAGCTGTGGTGCTGGATGGAATCGGATCGCCTCAGCGACTCGGTCTTCCGCGAGTTCTTCGAAGAGCGCGATGTGGTGCACGAAGAGCGTCGCATGCGCACGGAGTCGACGCCGACCGGGATCTATCAGGAGCAGTTCGACGCCATGTTCTGGCAGAGCTCCCCATACTCCTGGCCGGTCATCGGTTGGCCCACCGACCTCAACAGCTACACCCGCGAACAGGCGCAGAGCTACTTCGATACCTACTACGCGCCGAACAACCTCTGCGGCGTGGTGGTCGGAGATTTCGATCTCGAGACCGCGAAGACTCAGATCACTCAGTACTTCGCCCGTCTCGAGCGCCGCGACGCTCCGCCGCCGGTGATCACGCTCGAGCAACCGCAGCTCGCCGAGAAGCGCATGAAGGTCACGTGCGACTGCCCTCCCCAGGTCGAGGTGCGCTACCCGTCGGTGCCCTTTGGGCACCGCGACGAGGCTGCGATCGAAGTGATGGCTGAGATTCTGAACGGCCGCACCGGGCGTCTTTACAAAGCGCTCGTCGAGGATCAAAAGATCGCGACCGGCGCCGGCGTCCGTCAGGACAGCCGCAAGTACGGCGGCGCGTTCTCCTTCTCCGGCGAGTGCCAGGGAGAGTCGACCCCCGAAATGCTCGAGTCCGCGTGGTACGAGCAGCTCGAACGGATGCAGGAGGAACAGGTCGACGAGCGTGAGCTGCAGAAGGTCAAGAACCAGATCCTCGCGAGTTCCTTCCGTCGCCTCGAAACGAATTTCAATCTGCTTCTACAGCTCGGTTATTACGAAGCTCTCGGCGGGTGGGAGTACATCAACCACAGCCCGAAGGAGATGGCAGCGGTCAGCTCCGAAGACATCATTCGGGTGGCGAACGCATACTTCAAACCGGAGCAACGGTCCGTCGCGGTGTACCTTCGCAAAGAGGGCTCAGCGACACCCGAAAACGCAGAGCTGGCTCGGTTCACCCCTGAATCTCGCGGGATGATCGAACAGGTTCAGAAGATGATTCAGACGATGCCTGCGGAGCAGCTCCAGCAGATGGCCGCGCAGATCGCGGCCGGGCGCGAGGGTGCGCCCCCCCCGGGTGCGCCAGCGGACATCAAGGAGGCTTTCGACTACGTCCTCGAGAAGGTCACCGCTCGTCTCGATGAGATCAACGAAGGAGGCAAGTGATGCTTTTCCCAGCCGGACTGATCCGCAGGGCGGCGCTGCTCGCCCTCTGTCTCTCTTCTCTTTCCGCGATGTCGCACTCTCTCCAGGCGGGAGATGAGCTGCCGGTGCGTCCCGAGGCCATCGACTTCGGTGAGCTGACCTTCGATCCACCGTCGGCGACCGAGTTCAAGAGCACTCTCTCGAACGGTGTGGTCCTCTACCTGCTTCAGGATCGAGCTCTGCCCCTCATCAACATCTCGTTCTCGTTCTCTGGAGGCGACTACCTCGATCCGATCGGGAAAGAGGGACTCGCTTCGCTCACCGGCGCGATGGTGCGGCGTGGCGGAACGACCACCATCTCTCCCGAGGAGCTCGACGAACGCTTCGACTTCCTCGCCGCAGAAGCGGGTGCGGGGATCGGTGGAGAGTCCGCGTCGGCGAGCCTCGACTCGCTGGTCCAAAACTTCGACGAGTCGTTCATGCTCTTCATGGACATGCTCAGGAACCCGGGTTTTGACGCGGAGCGCTTCGAGACATTGCGCACCCAGGTGATCGAAGGGATGAAGGAGCGCAACGACAACGGTAACTCGATTCTCGGACGCGAGTGGCAGGCACTCATGTACGGTCGCGATCACTTCGAGGCGCGCCAGTCGACCCTCGCGTCGATCGAGTCGATCACCATTGAAGACATGCGCGCGTTCCACAAAACGATCTTTCACCCGGGCAACCTGGTCATCGGAGTGACCGGAGACTTCGAGGTCGCGTCGATCAAGAAGTCGCTCGAGGCGGCACTCGACGGTTGGCCGGCCGGAGAGCGCCCCGCGCCCCCCCCCGCTCCGACTCACGAACTCTCCCCCGGGGTCTACTATGTCGAGAAGGACATCCCCCAGGGGAAGGTATCCATCGGCATGCGTGGTGTGAAACGTGATCACCCCGACTCGACCACGCTCAGAGTGATGAACCTCATCCTCGGGGGTGGTGGATTCACGAGCCGGATCACGAACAAAGTGCGGACCGAAGAGGGGCTGGCCTACTCAGCGGGAAGCTCCATGAGCCCGAACTATTACTACCCGGGTGAGTTTCGCGCATTCGTCGAGTCGAAGAGTTCGACCTGCGCGCTTGCGACGAAACTGATCCTCGATGAGGTCGAGCGGATTCGCACGAAGCCGGTGACTCAGGAAGAACTCGACGTCGCGAAGGCGTCGGTGATCGAGACGTTCCCCCGCGCGTTCGAGTCGAAGAAGTCGGTCCGTGATCTCTTCGTCGGCGAGGAGTGGCGGCCGCATGTGGATGGCTTCTACAAGA
This sequence comes from uncultured bacterium, assembly GCA_937876125.1. GTDB lineage: Bacteria > Planctomycetota > UBA8108 > UBA1146 > UBA1146 > JAFMMO01. Next base: position 6,929 of record CALEHF010000311.1, on the reverse strand, counting down.
ACTACCGTAACCGAGTGGCGGCGATCACGGTCGAGGACATCCAGCGCGTCGCGCGCGAGCACCTGGATCCGTCGAAAGTTGCCATCTTGGTGATCGGCAAATGGGCAGATATCGCGCCGGGCGATCTCAACGGACGCGCCAAGATGGCGGACTTCTTCGACGGCGGGGTGACCGAGCTGCCCCTGCGCGATCCGCTCACACTCGAGCCGATCGGGCCGTAAGAGGCTGTCGGAAATGCGATAGAGACCGGCGAACGAGCTCCCGCGGGAGCCCTGGATCGCCTGTCAGAGATCTGGGTTCCCCCCAGAGCGCTCTTTTGCGCTTCGGGGGGAACTCTCTTTGTGGTCGGTGCTCCCCTCGCACAGGATAGGGCGCTATCATTTCGGATGAACTTCCGGGGCTGGCTCGCCCCGTTCATGAAATCATCACCCTGCTGCGTCCGAGGTCTCTATGGATCGAACGCAACTGAGCCCTCGCACTCTGGGCGAGGCGATCGGCGTCAGCCAGTCATCGCTCAAGCGATGGGCGGACCGTGGGATCCTACGTGTCCACCGCACGGCCGGGGGACACCGCAGGATCGACCGGCGTGAAGCGCTGCGCTTTATTCGTGAAGCCGGCTTCACCGTTGTGCGCCCCGAGTTGCTCGGCATCTCTGCCGCGGATCTCAGCTTTGTCGATCGACAGGGTGGCGCTCCGCGCCGTGACTCAGAGCTCGATGATCAGTTCGGCGGTAGGGGGAACGGCAGCGGCGGCAGCAAGGGAGTGCGTGTCGACGGTGCCGGGCGCGCTCATGGTGCCGGACTTCCCGGCGGCGAGGGGGAGATCGCCCCCACTCCCACGGAGCGATTGCGTCGAGCTCTTCACGAGGGCAAAGAAGATGAAGCACGCGCACTGGCCCTGTCTCTCTTCGCCTCCGGCTGTCCTCTCGCCGACATGTTCGACAAAGTCTTCCAGCCTGCACTCGCACAGATCGGTGAGTTGTGGCTCGACGATCCGCACGGGATCGCGATCGAGCACCGCGCGACCGACATCTGTTCCCACCTCATCGGAGATCTCCGCGGCAGGATCGAACGACCGAAGAGTCTCGGCGTTGCGATCGGCGCCGCTCCCGCGGGAGACCCCTATGTGCTCGCCTCGGCGATGGTCGCGGCTGCGGTGAGCGCGGCAGGTTTCCGAGCGGTGAACTACGGAGCCAACTTCCCTCTGACGGGGCTTGCCGAGGCCGCGGTGCGGGAAGGAGCATGCCTCGTGTGGATCAGTGTCTCTCATGCGATTCGCACAACCAGCTTGCGAGCCGAGATTCACGAACTGCGGGATCGTCTCGCTGCACACAAGATTGCGATCATCGTCGGTGGATCGAATCACGAGCGACTGGCGCTCTCCGAAGGAAACTTCCTCGTGACGGGGAGCAGCATCGCAGACGTCGTTGCCTTCGCGCGGAAGCTGATGGAGTCGTAGCCGCGGTCCTCCGGAGTTCCGCTCGGCCTGCCCCAGGACCGAATCACCATCGCGATGCAAAAACCCCCGGACTCTTCCGTTGCGATTCCACGACCTCTCGGGAACTGCGACAATGCCCCGCGAGGGGAGTCGCTCGTGCCAGAGGTCGATCTGTTCATTCCTTGCCTGACGGACACCTTTCATCCGCGCGCCGCCCTGGCGACCGTGGCTGTGCTCGAACACCTCGGGGTCGAGGTGAACTTTCCCTCGGATCAAACTTGCTGCGGCCAAGCGCACCACAATGCGGGGTGCGCCGGAGATGCGCGCACACTGGTGCGGCGTATGTCACGCGTGTTCACGGGAGACCGGCCGGTCGTGACGCCGAGCGGATCCTGCGCCGCCATGATCGTCGAACACGCGTCGGGGCTCTTCGCCGTGAATGACCCCGATGCCGTACTGGTCCAGTCTCTCGCCGATCGAACCCGGGAGTTTTCGCAGTACCTCCTCGACGATCTCCAACTCGATCCTCGGGAGCTGGGGGCAAAGTGGCCCGGCTCCTCGTCCCGGTCCCTCCCGACTCCGGTGACGTGGCACTTCTCCTGTCATCTGCGCTCCCTGGGGGGAACGGATGAGACTCTCCGACTCCTCGCGGGGATCTCTGGTCTCGCGGTCGTTCCGCTTCCGGGGGCCGAACGGTGCTGCGGTTTCGGCGGCGCCTTCGCGGTCGACGAGCACGCGATCTCTGCCTCCCTCGGGCGCGACAAGGGGAACGCCGTCCGCATCACGGGGGCCGAGATTCTCGTCTGCAACGACTCGGGGTGTGCGCTGCAGATCGCTGGAACCCTCTCTCGCATGGGGAAGCCGCTGCGCGTCGCGCACATCGCGGAGCTGTTGGCAGAGGCGCTCGGGCTCGCGATTCCGGGGGAGGCGCCATGACCGATCGTCACGGCGGCGAGCGCGCGAGAGCCTTTGATGGCGAGCCGACGCTCTTTCCGGAGCTTCCCTACCACTGGCGTGAACGCGCCGATCACTTCCTCGCCGACGCCGCGGTCCAAGGGTTCGTGGAGGATGCGACGAGTGTGAAGGATCGGGGGCGTCGCACGGCGTGTGCGGAAGCGTTCGGGAGTCGTACCGACGACTGGAGACGCCACGCCGCCGCGATCAAGCAGCACACTCTCGATCATCTCGATCATTACCTCGCTCTCTTCATCGATCGGGCGGAGAGCGCGGGGGCATCCGTTCATGTGGCGAAGGACGCGGAGGAGGCGAATCGAATTGCGGTCGACATCGCCACCGGTCACGGCGCGAAGCTCTGCGTGAAGTCGAAGAGTATGGTCACCGAAGAGACGCACCTCCTCGGCGCCTTCGAGCGCGCGGGAATCGAGACCGTCGAGACAGATCTCGGGGAATTCATCATTCAGCTTGATCGCGATGCCCCCAGCCACATCGTCATGCCGATGATCCACAAAGATCGCACCGCGGTGGCCCGTGCGTTCGAGCGTGAGTTGGGGAGTGCGTACACCGAGGATCCCGCCGAGCTCACCGCCATCGCGCGGGCGCACCTCCGAAAGGAGTTCCTGCGCGCCGATCTCGGTGTGACCGGCGGGAACTTCCTCCTCGCCGAGTCCGGCACCCTCGTCATCTGCACAAACGAGGGGAACGGGCGCTTTTGTGCGACTACCCCCGCGCACCAAATTGCGATGGTCGGGATCGAGAAAGTGATCCCAGACCTCGAGCGCCTCGCCCCCTTCATCAAACTGCTCGCGCGTTCCGCGACCGGTCAGCCGCTCACGGTCTACACCCAGTTCCTCACCGGGCCCCGTCGAGAACGCGAGAAGGATGGTCCGGAGACGCTCGACATTATCCTGGTCGACGCAGGGCGCACCGCGATCCTCGCAAATGAGGAGTACCGCGCCGCTCTTCGCTGCATCCGCTGTGGCGCGTGTCAGAACGCGTGCCCCGTCTATCGGAAGGCGACGGGTCACGCGTACGGTTCGGTCTACGGGGGGCCGATCGGTGCGGTGATCACGCCGCTCTTGAAGGGGCTCGAGAACTACCCCGATCTACCGGGTGCATCGAGTCTCTGTGGTGCCTGTCGCGAGGCGTGCCCGGTCGATATTGATCTGCCGGGGATGCTCATCTCGCTCCGCCGTGATCTCGCCGTTCGCCGCCCCCCTGCCCTTCTCGAAGAGACTGCTCCTCCGCGCGATGCGCTGGTCATTTGCGACCCCTGGGCGGATGCGTTGGGCGCAGTGGGGGTTCCGCTGGTTCGCGCGCGCGATGGGGGACGGGGAGAGCATCGCGCACTTGCCCGGGCCGGGGAAGGCGTGGACAAGAGAGCGCAACTTCCCTCTTCCCGCCGCCGAGACGTTCCGGGCGCGGTGGCGACGCGTGCGGAAGGAGGGCTCGCCATGAAACCAGCCGGTGAGGGGCTCTCCGAGCCAACGACCCCTCGGTCCGAGTTTCTCGCGCGGGTTTCGGCGGCCCTGGGGCGTCGTCTGGGGGCTCCGGTTCCGACATCGCCCCCGCTCGACGAAGGGTTGGTGCGTAGAGTTGCTGGGGAAGGCAGGGTCGATGGCGTGCAGAGCGGAGAGGGGGGAGAGGCTCTCTCCGCGCTCTCCACTCAGTTCGCCGCTCAGGTTGTGGCGGCGGGAGGCATCGTCCTTCGCGCTCCAGCGGGGGTGCTCCCCGCCACTCTCGCAGGTTGGCTCTCCGGGGAGGACGTCGGCTGCGCGGTCCTCGATCTCTCGGCTGAGCGGCTCGGTTTGCGGGAGGCGTGTGAGCGCGCAGGGATCGAGATTGCCGCCCCGGTTGCGCGCCCCGAAGCGCTCGAACGACCTGTCACGACCGCGGGCATCACGTGCGTGAGGTGTGCGGTGGCCGAGACCGGCACCGTGGTTCTCGATGCGTCGGTGGGATCCCCTCGCGGCACTTCGCTGCTCCCCGACGTGCACGTTGCGGTGGTCCTCGAAAGCCAAATTGTCCCCGACTTGATCGACGCGCTGCGACTCGAGGGAGATCTTCCCAGCGCGCGCACCTGGATCACCGGCCCGTCGAAGACGGCGGACATCGAAGGCATTCTTATCACCGGGGTCCACGGGCCGGGGCGGTGGGTCGTGGCGATCGCGGAAGGAGTCTGAGGTGATGCGGGGCGAGCGACTCTTTCCCGAACTTCTGCTGCCCTGCGTCCTTCTCGCGATGTCACCGGCTCGTCGTTGGGTTGTCTTCGATACCAGAGCTGAACCACTCTTCGACTTTGCGAGTGGGGAGCAGGAAATCAGCTGCTACTGAGCGGGCGAGCGCTCCCGCGCAAACCGAATCACGCCCGGTTCTGAGCTTTCCAGTTCTGGGCTCTCCTCGACTCGATGAAACCCACACTTCTCGAGGACCCCGATCGACGCTGTCAGCTCGGGGAGCGTTTCCGCGATCACGCGCGTGACCTCCGAAAATTCGAAGGCTCGCGCGATCAGCGCCTCGGTCGCCTCGGTCGCATAGCCACGCCTCTGATGCTCGCGCACGATTCCGTAGCCCACCTCGACCGTCCCGTCGGCTGGGGGCCCCTTGTAGCCGACGGTCCCGATCAGGGCGGGGCGCTCACCCCCAAGAATCACGAAGTACAGCCACCATTGGGTGTGCGGCCCCCCCTTGGCGACGCGTTCGAGTGTGTATCGATACGCGGCCTCATCGAGGAACTCCGGGGGCCACGTCTCGGGGACGCTCACTTCGAGCGCAGCGCCGAGAGCGCTCTCGCCGTCGAGGGCGGCTTCGAGGTGAACCGTCGTGGCGGGGATGAGTTTGAGGCGTGCGGTCAGGATCAAGTCTGCGGGTCTCTGTTAGCGGGTCTTCGGAACGATCAATGTGAACGGAGCGCTGACGCATCGGTACGGGGCACTCCCCTGAATCTTCTGCATCGACTCGGCATCGTGTTCCCCGAGCGGAATGCCGCTCCACTCGAGAGTCGGCTCGTGGTGGTACTCGAGGGTGACACGATAGCTGCCGGGGGGCAGGCCAGACCAGGGGTCGACCCACGTTCCACTGAGTTCCGCCGAGGCTCCGGGCTCGACCGTGAAGACCTCATCGGAGTGGAGTGAGTTGATGTTTCCGCAGCCTCCTTCCGGCTGACGGGGAGGAACAATCTGCCCCGACTGACTCGAGCGCGCGGTGAAGCGAAGAATGGGAGTCCGCGAACCGCCGTTGCTGCCATCTCCGGGTTGGACCGCGACAATCGCCGTCTCCGTGTGATTCACAAGGGTGAGCCGGAGTTCCTCCCCCTCGACTCGGTAGTGGAATGGATCGGGAGAGACGCGCAACTCCACTCCTCCAGGCGAGGCCGGATTGGAAACCGAACGATTCGGAATACACCCAAGGCCGAGCACGAGAAGTGACAACGCGATGATCATGAGTCGCATGAAAGCCCCGATCTGCTCCGCCGCCTACATCTGATCCCAACCCCAAATCGCCATCCGGTCGGCCGATTCGAGGTTGTGCCCGCACTCCTTCAAGGTCAGCAGGATGCTCCCGCGGTGGTGGGCCTCATGCGCAACGAAGTAGGAGAGGGTTGTGAAGATCCCCTTCTTGAAGCCGGTTCGCTTTGGTTTTCGCTCGAGGGAGCCGACCAAGAACTCTTCAACCCGCTCCGCCGAAGCGGTGAGCGCGCCTTCGAGGTCGCCGCGGCTCGGCGTGTCTTTCGACGCGAACTTCGGAAGACCCTCGGCGAGATCCGTCGCGCGCTTCTCGAGGTGGGCGAGCCGGATGTCGTGAAGGTGTGCGAACTGACGGGCGACGTTGCGCCCGCCTTTCTTTGAAAGCGTGCACAGGAGCCCCTCGTCGCTCGTCTTGTCGAGGACGAATCGCGTGATGCGGTGGTTCGTGCGCCAAGCTTCGCGGAGGCGGGCAATCAGGATCTCGTCGATGGAGCTCTCCTCGCAACGGACCGGCGGCTTGCTGGGCGCACCTACTCTACTCAAACAGAAAGGGTCGCACGTCGGCAATATCATCGGTTCCCTCGGCGACCATGATCAACCGATCGAGGCCGAGCGCCACCCCTGCGCACGGGGGGAAATCGTTTCCGAGAGAGTCGATCAGGGCAAGGTCGATGGGGAGAGGGGATCGCCCCGTCTCTTCTCGAACTCGATTCGCGAGGTCAAATCGCCGCCGCTGCTCCGCCGGGTCCGCCAACTCGTGATAACCGTTCGCGAGCTCGACGCCGCGGATGTACAGCTCAAACCGCTCTCCGACCTCGCGGCCATCTTCGCCGTCTGGACGGATCTGGGCAAGAGCGGCCTGGGTTCTGGGGTAATCATGGACAAAGAGCGGCGCCCGGGCCCCGAGGGTTGGCTCGAGGTGGCCGACCAGGAGGAGGTCGAGGGCGTCGTCGAGTGTCCCGTCGTTGAAATCGGCGGGGAGCGGCACTCCGAGCCGCTCGCAGGCCTGACTGATCTCGGAGAGCTCGGTGGCGAACGGGTCGATCCCCACCCCTTCCACGAAGACCT
>CALEHF010000310.1 GCA_937876125.1 uncultured bacterium | reverse complement strand
CGCCTCCTCGCACGTATCTGGCGCCGTCCCCCACGAAGATCTGCGGCTGATGGTCTGCGCGCAGGTCGTCGACGATGGTCGATCGGCGCAGCTCTCCCGCGATCGTTGCTTCCTCCAAGAATTGAATCCTGCGGAAGGGGACTCCCGCCTCGAGGGTGAGATGCAAAGTTCCGATCGGAGACGGATCGACGTCGATGATCGACTGAATCGAGCTGTCACAAGAGGTCGAGGCGATCGACACGAAGTAGCGATCCCCGAGCTGTTCGAACCCGACGACATCGACGACGACCCCCGGAGCCGGCGTGAAAAAGGCATCGAGGAACGAGAGCCCGAACTTGAGTTCGACACCGAACGAGATCGCCTGCACGTTCGTCGGCGACTGGACCGAGATCGGAATATCGATGAAGAGGGGCCCGGCATCGGTCTCGCTCCCGGTCAGCGTGAGGTTCGAGAAGAACAGCGAAGCATTCGGTTGCGGGAACGTTCCAGACCCTCGAACTGAAAATCGGGGTCGCGGAAGTCGAGGGGAGAGGAGAGGTCTCCGCTTCGGCCATCACGCAATCGGTCCTCCGCTCGTCGAACTCTCGTTCCGACGAAGAGACCTCCTCGGGGAACGAGGATGACGAGCCGCGGAAGAGCGGCTCGGACCGGGTTGTCGATCGGCGTGTACAGCCCTGTACGGTGAAGCGATGCTCCATCGTTACGCAGAGAATGGGCGCCGTCAAGCATCGGGTCGCCGCTCACCCCTCGGGCGCGCCGAAGGCACGATTAGACCGAGGGGGGGGGACGCGATCTGCGCTTCACGGGGTCCCCCGCGCGCAAGATCTGACGCGCGACAAAGGCGAGTGCGATGAAGATCGCGAGGAAGCCACCGCCGAACGCGTAGAAGTGCGTGTTGTCAAAGGTTGCGGGTCCCGCGACGAGGACCGCACGACTCGGATCCTCCGGATCGACGGAGGCCTCCGTCTGAGTGCCGACCGGGTACGGAGCCAACAGAGTGCGCGCCGCCTGTTCGGTCTCTTCGATGGTGATCCCCACCCGCAGGCGATTGCCGGTGTAGAGATTCCCCTCCAGGTCGTAGGTGTACTCGAGGACCGCGCGGTAGGCCGGGCCTGTCCGTCGAGTCGGGCGAGCGTCGGTCGGGGTGAGCCCCGTCATGTCGCCGACTTCGCTTTGAGTGATGACGGCGGCCACGCGCGGCCACTCGAGGGAGCGGCGCGCCTCATCCTGGGCGGCTCGCATCTGCCACCAGATTGCGCCGTACCCGACCGAGAGAAGGAGCGCGAGCGAGATGAAGCAGCCACCGATCAGGCGGCGGAGGCGCCCCCCCATAGAGTTGCGATCGATCGGGTCTGCAAAGTCGTGCATCGTTCTGACTCTCGTTCTGCGTGGGACGGCTCACATCTGACGAAGGAGCTGCGCGACGGTTGTGACGGACGAGTCTTCTTCATCGGAGCAGCGAACGCAAGCCGCGGTGCGAGTTGAGATTTTTGGGCGATGAGGTCCAGGATCGTTGATCATAGGGTCGTCAGGCAGAAACCCCACGATCGGGAAGGAACGGATGAACGGTCTCGTCTTCACCGCACCTCATGAAATCGACTTTCGACGCGACCTCCCCGAGCCGGTCGTGGTCGCCGATCGCGATGCCATCGTTTCGGTGCGACTCGCCGGACTCTGCGGTTCCGACTTGCACCCTTACACCGGACGAGAACCGATGCGAGCGGGGACGATCCCGGGGCACGAGTTGGTCGGGACGATCATCGACGCGGGGAACGGGATGCACGCCTTTTCGGCGGGTGACTTGGTTCTCGCTCCGTTCACCAGCAGCTGCGGTCGCTGCCACCCCTGTCGGCATGAGCTGAGCGCACGCTGTCGCGAGGGAGCGCTCCTCGGCTTTAGGCCTGAGGTGGGAGAGCTGGGCCTCGACGGAGCACAGGCGGAGCGGGTGCGCATCCCTCTCGCCGACAGCACTCTGGTCCGCGTGCCGCCGATGGTGAGCGAGGAGACGGCACTACTTCTCGGCGACAACTTCACGACGGGGTGGTTCGCGGCGGAGAGCGCGCTCGGCGTCCGGTACCCTTCGAGGACCGAGCAAGCGAAAGAGATGACGATCGCCGTCGTCGGGTGTGGCGCGGTGGGGCTCGCGGCGGTCTCTGCGGCGCTGCAACTCGGGGTCGCTCGAGTGTTCGCGATCGATCCGATCGAGGAGCGGCGCCGCGTCGCTGCCACCCTCGGTGCCGTCGCCGCGCACCCCGACGAGTCCGCGGCCGTGCTCGCCCGTGATCCCCGCACGCAGGAGACGGGAGGTGCGATGGCGGTGGTCGAAGCGGTCGGCTCACCCGCCGCGCAGGGGCTCGCGCTCACCCTCGTCGCAGCGGGAGGAACTCTCGCAACGGTCGGGGTGCACACTCAGTCGGCATTTTCCTTCTCGCCAGGAGATCTCTACGACCAGAACCTCACTTATCGCGCGGGGCGCGCGCCGGTCCGATCGATCCTCGATCGATTGCTGCCGGAAGTCGTGGCGGGACGGGTAGCGGTGCCGGTCGAAGCGATGATCTCAGAGAGCGCGGTCCCCCTCGCCGAGGGACCCGATGCCTATCGACGCTTCGCCAGGAGGGCGGAGGGCGTGCGGAAGATCGTCTTCGTTCCGGGGAGTTGAGGGGCGGGGAGCTCTGCGGCGGGGAGCGGGCGGCTACGGCATTCCACTCATGCAGCACTTCTTGTACTTCCGGCCACTTCCGCACGGGCACGGGTCATTCCGCCCAATCTTGTCGGCGGGGCGGACCACCGGCTTCGGTTTCTCCGCGGTCGCGTCGAGATACGCCTCACGCAGTGCCCCGACATACTTCCCGAGCACTTCTCCATCGAAGAGACGCCCGCGCCGCCCGAGGTCCGAAATGAAGTCGCCGATCGTCTGGGGGACCCTCTTTCTGAGCTTCTCCGCGAGCTTGAAGCTCTGCATCCCCTCGAGCAGCGCCTCTTTGAGGTCGCGCTTTTCGAGCTCTCCGGGGGGGATTCCTCGCACTGCGCACGCCTGGAAGAGGTAGGTGACGAGCAATTCTTCCGCGATCGGTACGATCGAGCCGGCAATCGCGTGCCCCGCCGCGGCGTCGAGGTACTCCCCCACCCAGCTCTCAATCGTGTCGCGAATCCACCCTGCGTGTTCCACCGAGCCTCCTTGTTTCGAACCGATCGTACCGGAGTCCCTCTGCCCTGAGTCAGAACTTCGCGTGAGAAGTCTCGGTTCATCGGAGCGGCCGTGCGGACCCTCGGGGAAACGCTTCAGCGCACGCCCTCGAGAGGTCGATGGAGGGAGAGAGGAGGTTTGATGTCCGGAGTCCCCCACACCCGCAGCCTTTGCTCTCGATGTCTCGAGAGCTTCACGCCCGACGCGGCTGGAGCAACGGTCTGCCCGACCTGCCTCGCCCGAGAGAGCGACCGGTCTTCGCCACAGCCGGGACTCGACCCGGAGGTCCGGGATCCGATCCTGAATGCGCCCGCCCCACCGACCAGGCCCCCACCAAACGGGCACCAGACGAGCCTCACCCAGACCCGAGTCTCCACCCGCCCGACAACCCTCTCCGCGGCGATCATGGCCAGTGCGCTCCGGCAGCCGGCTCTCGCTAAGGAGTGGTGCGAGGGGCGGATGCCGTGGTTTCGGATCCTGCTGTGGCTCTATCTCGCGTCGACCTTCGCGCGCCATCTCGGCTCGAGCGAGCCATACCGCAGCATGTTCGATGGCATCAATCTCGGCATTCACGAAGCGGGCCACGCGATCTTCCGCCACTTTGGGCAGTGGTTCCACATCGCAGGGGGAACGATCACCCAGCTCGCGGCGCCGATCGCCACCTTGTTCATCTTCAGGAAACAGAAGGACTTCTTCGGGATGTCGGTCGCACTCTGTTGGTTCGCGACGAATCTGTGGGGAGTATCGGTCTACATGGGAGATGCCCGCGCGCTCGCGCTCCCTTTGGTCGCCCCGGGAATGGGAATGATGCCGGGAGGAGACACGTCGGGGCAGGGAGGGATCATCCACGATTGGAACTACCTGCTCGGAGCACCCGGCCTCCTCCGCTACGACACGATCTTCTCTGGACTCATCGCCGTACTGGCGGTGGTCACCATGTTGATCGGGTTGACGATCGGGGCTTGGTTGATCGTGCGGATGCTGAAGTCCAAGGCATCGCCGAAGCTGGACTTCGAGAACTTCTAAGCTGCTCGGAGGCTGTCGGGAAACTGCTTTCGAACCGACGGTCGGAATGAGTTTCCCGACAGCCTCCGAGGGGCTCAGTGGTCGCGGCGCGGTCCGAGCATCGCTTCGAGCTTCGCGAGCAGCTGGCTGCCGGTCTCTTCGATCCGCGACCAGTGCTCGAGCTGGTCTTTGGCGGGAAGTTCTCCCTTCGCGAGATCTTCGCAGCCGACGCGCACGTTTCGAACCAACGCCTCGAGGGGCATGTAGAGATCGTCTGAGATCGTGGTGATCAGCTTGCCGATCGCTTCGCGAGTGTTCTGCGCCTCGCGGGTCGCCCGCGCAATCTCGACCTGGGCCTCGTCGAGGTGCACCGAGAGCAGCGCCACGTCGGTCACCGCCTCCCCCTGCTCCCGATCGACTTTGCGTGTCTCATTCTCGAGCACCACGGACGCTTCGCGGATCGCATCGACCTGGAGGGCCAAAATTCCCCGCTCAGCGGGTCGCACTGCATTCGAGCCGATCGTTTCTTCGAGGTTATCGACCTGGTCTCGCAGGTGGCCGAAGGCTCCCTCGAGATCGTTCTCAGCCGCCGAGATCTCTTCGATCACCTCGACCGGCGGCACTCCAAGAATCGCAACCTCTTGCTCCAGCACCTTTTGAGCTTCGAGCATCGCATCGACGTGCATGGCGAGAAGAGAACGGTGCGATGGGTCGACGGCCGCAGATCCGACCGCCTCTTCGAAGTTCTCGATCTGGTCGCGCAGGTGACCGACCGCTCCGTCGAGAGTCGTGATCATGTTGGATTGCTTCATGGTTCGATCCTCGGGGGAAAAGGGTGCCGAGATTGATCCCGCGACGACCGCGGAGCGTTCGGGAGAGCCGCTGACATCCTCTTTCGGCTCGGAAGTATCTCCGACTTGAGGACTGGCAACCCGTGAAAGAGTGCTTTCGCCTCCGCTCACTCTTTGCTCGCTTCCCACTCTCAAGTTGTCGGATGAAGAATCCCGATAGCAGACCGGGGACCGGGACCAATGCGTCCCCGATGCGTGCGGGCCAGATGTGTACGGGTCTGTCTCCCTTACAACACTCGCAGAAGCCACGAAGCCGTTCGAAGGGTGGGCGAAATGCCCGAAGAGAAAAAATCCGGTCCCCCGAAGGGGTCTGGCGCATTCGCCAGGATTCTTCGCTCCGAAGTTCTCCTGCATACACGCCAGGAGAACCTTCCCGACAGTGTCGAGGCACAACTGACCGGGTGGGGATTCGACGTTCGTGTCCAACGATCCCTCGCCTCAATGTCGGTTGCCCTCGTGTCGGGAAGCGCACCCGGTGCGCCGCGCAAGCTGGTCCTACTCGACCAGCCGGCCGCCGCAACGATCGAAGATCTGAGCATCGCGATCGCTGAAGCGGGTGTCGAGGTTTCGGTGGTTTGGATCCTCGTGAATCCCTCGCCAGAGGCGCTCGGCATGGTCGATCGCTTTGGCGCGTCGACTCGCGTCGTCGAAGGGGTCGATTCGTGTCTCTTCGACGCGATGGTCTGGGCCGCTTCGATGGTCGAAGGCGATCCGAAAACTGTGGAGAAACCGACGCGTACGGCGCCAGAGCTCGACCTCAGCATGACCCCAGGCGGGAGGCCGCCTCGCGTCCTTTTGGTCGAGGACAACGAGATCAATCGGATGGTGGTCGAAGAGATCCTCGAAGAGACTGAGATCCACCTCGAGTGCGCCACAAATGGCCTCGAGGCGGTGGAGATGATCACCGAGAACCAATTCGACCTCGTGTTGATGGACTGCCAGATGCCGGTCCTCGACGGATTCGAGGCAACCAAGAGAATCCGAGAGCTCGAGGCGGGCGGCGTACTCTGTCACGAAAGTGGTCACGTCCCGATCGTCGCTCTCACCGCGAACGCAATCCGCGGCGACCAGGCGCGCTGCCTCGCAGCCGGGATGGACGACTACATCACCAAGCCGTTCGAGGATGCACTCCTTCTCGAGGTGATCGGGCGTTACCTCCGACCCGCCAGAGGGAGCGAAAACGCTCCACTTGAAAAGCATGGGAGCGAGGCGGTCTGTGTCGCACCCCCTTCCTTCTCCCCGAAGGAGTGTCTCGGACGCTGCGCCGCGAATCTCGATCTCGCGAAACGCCTCGTGGGCATGCTCATCGAGCAAGGGGAGCGCGAGATCCCGATGATCGCCGAGCGCATCGCCACGGAAGATTGGAAGGGGGTCCGTGAAATCGCCCACGGCCTGCGCGGTGCGGCCGGGAACCTCGGCGCCGCCGCGTTGCACGCCGCCCTCACGGCGGTCGAGGAAACGGCTCAGAAGTCTCCCGAAGGCAATCAGCTGCGAGCGCTCCTCGAGAGAGCCTCTGACGAGCTGATCCGGTTCCGAGAATCAGACCCGCTCTTCGCCCTCGAACAACACTCGACGACGGATGGGCCGCTCGGGCCGAGGAGTCTCGGATGAAGGTTCTGGTCGTCGACGATGATCTGATCTCGCGCGAGATGGTCTCTTCGGTGCTCCTCGAGCACGGCTATGAGGTCACCACCGTCGAGAACGGGCGTCTTGCGCTTTCAGTGCTCGAGAAGGAAGACATCCGCATGGTCGTCACCGACTGGATCATGCCGGAAATGGGTGGACTTGAACTGTGTCGCGAAGTCCGCGCTCGTGCGCACCAGGGCTACGTCTACATGGTTCTCTTGACCAGCAACAGCGGCCAAGAGCAGCTGGTCGAGGGGATGACCGCTGGGGCTGACGACTTCGTCGCCAAACCGTTCAGTCCCGAAGAGCTGATCGTCAGATTGCGCGCCGGAGAGCGAATGCTCGCCCTCGAAAGTCGCGACGTGACGATCTTCGCGCTCGCTCGACTCGCCGAGGCACGCGACCCCGAAACAGGGGAGCACCTCGAGCGCGTGCGTCTCTACTGCCGCGCCCTCTGCCGGCAACTGCGAGTGATGGGCCAGTTCCCCGACGAACTCGATGCTCAGTACGAGCAGCTCGTCTACTCGACGAGTCCGCTTCACGACATCGGCAAGGTCGCGATCCCCGATTGCGTTCTCCTGAAGCCCGACCGACTGAACAACGCCGAGTTCGAAATCATGAAACTCCACACCACCTACGGAGCGGAAACGCTCTCGAGCGCACTCGCGGAGCATCCCGGAGCGCGGTTCCTCGAGATGGCGCGCGACATCGCGTGGTGCCATCACGAGTGGTACGACGGCACTGGCTACCCCCGCGGCTTGATCGGCGACGACATTCCGCTCGCCGGGCGGATCGTCGCGATCGCTGATGTCTACGACGCAATTACGTCCAAGCGAGTCTACAAGGCTGCGTATGACGCCGGAATCGCCCGGGGAATCATCCTCGGCGAGTCAGAAACTCACTTCGACCCACGGATCGTCGAAGCGTTCTCTCAAATCGAGAATCAGTTCGATGCCATCCGTTCCGCCCACATGGAGAACGTGGTCGTCGAGTCGGGGCCGGTCCCCACTGCGACCGGTCGGGTGAGTTCATCGTCGGGCTAGGAACTCTCCCTTTCGGATCGTCTCGAAAGGATGCGCTCGTGCGCACGAACGAAACAACCCACAGGAGTCTCGCAGCCTTGATTGGGGTCATCACCTTCGTGAGCAGTCACCTGCTCTCGTCGAGCGCAGTGATGGCCGTGGACGAGTCGGGCACGAACCAGGCCGAGTCCCCGGACGGAGCAGACGCGCTTCCCGCGATCGAAGAGTTGGATCTTCTCGGTGACGGCCTGGGCGAGCTCGATGACGAGCTGCTCCTCTTCGAGGACATTCCAGTCGTGGTTTCCGCGTCGCGCCAACCGACCCCCGTGAACAGAAGGACTTCGACTCGATCCTGCGCGCGCAGGTTGAGTTCTAAGGGATGAGCCCAGCATGAGCCGCTCACGGCGGACCCACGATCAACGACGCCCCCCCGAGCCCGACGCCCATCAAGGCGTCTCGATTGCTCTCTGTCGTCATCTGCGTTGGGGTCGAAGGAACTTCGTTGCCATAGTTGCCTTGGGATTCCTCGTCGGGGTCTCCCCATCTGCAACCGCGGACGATACCCCTCCTCCCCGTCGAGTTCTGATCGTTCGGAGTTCCGATGCGGATGCCTACCGCGCAGCCGAAGAAGATTCCCGCGCAGAACTCAGTGAAACTCGCGCGAGCGTCGGGTCGTGCACGCTCGAGACGTGGAACAGTTGGGGCGGTGCGGAGAAGCCCGCGAACCACGGAACGCCGGCACTGCACGAAACGGTGGCTCCCATTTCTATCCTGAACCTCTCCGTTCTCGAGCTCCTCGAACTCGACGCGAACCCGCTCTTTCTCGAGCGAAAAGACCTCGAGCGGGTTGGAACGGAGAAGCGCGGATGAGCATCGGCCGCTTCTCCACCTGGAGCCTACGTCAGAAGGCGACGATCACCGTCGTCGCCGCCATGCTGGTCCCCCTCTGCATCGTGTCCGTGGTGAGTTTGATTTTGCGCGGGGACTTGATTCGAGAATCGCGCCAGGGCGGACTCGAGTCGATCGCCCAGGCGCTCTCGAGCTCCGCAGAGCAACCGCTCGCAGTCGGCTACGAAGAGAAGCTCCGGCAGCTCTGTCAGCTCTTCCACACCGACGACATCATCTTCGTCGGAATCTACGACGACGAAGGAGTGCTGAGAGCATCGGCTCCCGAGGCGGGGCCGCGCGAACGCCGCGGAGCACCCACCGAGGAGGATGGATTCCTCGTCGCGCGAAACGTCATCCAAGAGGTGCCCCAGTCTCTCGACGTCGAATCCGGTTTCGAGAGCGAGTCGGAGGATCCAGCCAAGCGCAGGGTGCTCGGGCAAGTAGTGATCGCGAGCACGACCGAGAAAGTCGAAGCCGTGATCAAACGGGAGATCCTCGGCACGATCACCCTCGCTCTGGTCGCCGCTCTCGCGACCACGCTGTTCGTCCTCAAAGCGGTGAAGTCATGGTCGGAGCCACTCTTGCGCCTCCTGGCTGCCAGCCGAGGGATCGCGCAAGGGGACTACTCCCATCAGGTTGAAATCACCGGAAGTCGCGAGGTACGTGATCTCTGCGATGCCTTCGAAGCGATGCGCCGATCGGTTCAGCGTCATAGCACTGAGCTGCGTCACCTGAACCAAACGCTGCAAATCCAAGTCGAAGAGCGCACCAGCGAACTCGAGCGCGCGAAGGATCAGGCCGAGGCCGCGAATCTCGCGAAAAGTGAATTCCTCGCCAACATGTCCCACGAACTCCGCACCCCGATGCACGGCATCTTGAGCTACGCCCGGTTCGGCGTCCGCAAAGCTCCGAAAGAGGATCGTGGGCGCCTCCAGGGATTCTTCGAGACGATTCAAGCGTGTGGCAACACGCTCCTCGCACTCCTCGATGCGCTCCTTGATCTCTCGAAGCTCGAGGCGGGGAAGGTCGAGTTCCGGTTCGAGCAGAAGGACATCCGAGAAGTGGCGAATGGTGTCCACCAGATTTTCCAGCCGCTCAGCGCCGAGAAGGGGGTCATCATCGAAACCCGCTTCGAGGCGGCAGAGGCGACTCTCGACCACGAGAAGCTCCAGCAAGTCATGCGAAACCTCCTCGGGAATGCTCTGAAGTTCTCCCCGATCGGAAGCACGATCGAATTCACAGTCGTTCAGGTCGGCTCCGATCAGCTTCGGGTCTCCATCGCAGACGAGGGGCCCGGCATCCCCGAGGGAGAGATCGACGCGGTTTTCGAGAAATTCGTGCAGTCGAGCGCGACGAAGTCGGATTCGGGAGGGACGGGTCTCGGCTTGTCGATTTCGCGTGAGATCGTCGAGCGCCACGGCGGACGGATCTGGGCTGAGAACCGCCCCAGAGGGGGAGCGGTGTTCCACTTCGAGGTACCAAGGAACGGACCCGAGCTCGACCGTGCGGGAACGCAAGCACAAGAGCCGGTCTCCTCCGGCGATTGGGAGACGGCATGATCATCAACCGAGCGAAAGAGACGTGCGGATTCACCCTGATCGAGATGGTCGTCGCCGTCGCATTCGTCGGCCTCCTCGCCTCCTTCGCGGTCCCCTCCTACCTCACTTCCGTGGAGAGTGCGCGAGTGGTCAAGGCGATCGCCGAAATGCAGGAGATCGAGCGGGAGGTGAAGCGTTACGACCGCCGCTACGGAGTGCTCCCCGACTCTCTGAACGACATCAAGATGGCGCTCTCGGACCCGTGGGGGAATCCGTACCACTACCTGAAGTATGTCTACCAAGGGGGCAGCAAGAAGCCGAAAGGCGGGCGAACAGACAAGAACCTAAGACCGGTGAATTCAACCTTCGACCTCTACAGCGCCGGGGAAGACGGTGAGACCAAGGTACCGTTCACCGCGGAGGAGAGTTGGGACGACGTTGTGCGCGCCGGCGATGGCGGCTTCTGGGGCTACGCCAAGGACTACACACCATGACGAAAGCCTCCCGAACTGAGGCATCGGTCCAAGGGCCGATCGCACGGCGCCTCCTCGGACTCTTCATTCTCTGCTCGGTGGTTCCGACCACTTGGTTCGCGTTCTTCACCGAGGGACGTGTCACCACGTCGCTGCTCGCCGAGGGGGATCGTCAACTCGCTTCCACGGCGAAGTGGCAAGGGGTGCAGATTTTCGAGCGATTGACCACGGTCGCCGAGCGGGTCGGAAACCACGTCGTCGAGGAGTCCCACCGCCCGGGCAGCTTCGAGGGAGAGCTCCGCGCCTTCGACCCGCTGCGCGGCCTGGTGAGCGCATTCGGGGTGATCAACGCCCGAACGCAAGAGTGGGTCGCCGGAGACGCAATACCGCCCCCCCTCCTCAACGACCGAGAACGAAGACACCTCGAGTCGGGACGCTCCGTCCTTCATTCCGTCCAGGCGAAGACCCGCGCCGATGCGGGATTCGTTCTCGTCCACGAGATCGATGCGGACCGTTGGCTCGTCTCGGTCCTGCTCAGGGAAGCGGTCTGGGGGCCCGATTCGGTGTCGATCGATCGAGACCGCATCGACGTCTTCTCCTTCGAGGGGCCGATCAGTGAAGAAGCCATGGATGAAAATCTCGACGTCGCATCGATCCTCACCTGGGGTACGCGTGATCTCGAGCCGTTCGAGTGGTCCCACGACGAAGAGGTGTTGCGCAGCAGTCTGTGGACCCTCCCTCTCGAGTTTACGTTCGGGTGTTCCCCGTGGACGGTGATCGCGAGTACGAGCCGCGAGGAGATCCTCAGCCCGATCAGGGGTTATCGGAGCACCTTCTACCGTCTCGTTTTAATCACAGCTCTCGCGGTCTGCTTTCTCGGCCTGCGGATGATCCGTCGCCAGGTGGAACCTCTGTCGGTGATCCTTCGAGGCACGCGGAGCGTGGCGGGAGGCGATCTTCGGACTCGAATCGAGCTCGATCGCCGCGACGAGTTCGGGGTTCTCGCCGACGACTTCAATGCGATGACCGAACAACTCGAACGTCACTTCCATACCAACGCGACTGTGAGAGCGGTGACGGAAGCGATTCTAGGAGCCTCCGAGCTCGATGCGGTCATCCTCCGCCTCCTGGAGCACTTGCCACGCCTCCTTCCCGACGCTTCGATCCAGGTGCTCATCGATGCTCCCATCGGGGTTGAGCGGCACTGGCTGCCAGGCGGCGGAGAGAACGTTCGCCCGGTGATCGATATCGTGGCCCTGGACGAAGTGCCCCGCGCACAGCTTCTCGAGCTGGAAGAGTCTTGGGTCAAAGTGGCTGGGGACTACGCCTGGCTCGAGCGTCTGGTGAGTCCATCTTCGAGTGATGCGGCGACTTGGTTCTTCCCGATGACCGTGACGGAGAAGTTTCTGGGGGCCATTGTGGTCTCTGACGACTTGGGCCTTGAACGCAGGCAGTTCGTCCGACAGATCGCCAACCAAGGGGCCATCGCACTCTCGAACACCCGACTGATTTCGAGCCTCGAATCGATGAGTTGGGAGACGCTTTGTGTTCTCGCGCGGACCGTCGATGCGAAATCTCCATGGACCGCGGGACACTCCGATCGCGTGGCCCACACCTCCCGCAAGTTCGCTGCGGCGATGGGACTCGAGGAGACCGACCAGGAACGGATCTATCGCGCGGCGCTCCTGCACGACGTCGGGAAGGTCGGCATTCCGATCGAGCTGCTCGACAAGGCGAGCCCGCTCAGCGCGCGTGAGTACGAAGTGATCCAGGAGCACGTCCTCACGGGCTGTCGAATTCTCGGCTCCGTCGAGACCTTCGCGCCACTCCTGCCCACCGTACGCTCACACCACGAGCGGTTCGATGGCAATGGCTATCCCGATGGACTCAAAGGGACCGACATTCCTCTGGATGCGCGCATCGTCGCGGTGGCAGACGCCTACGACGCAATGGTGACGGACCGTCCCTATCGAGAGGGCATTGGCCAAGAGGAGGCGCTGCGCCGAATTCGAGCGGGGACCGGCACACAGTTCGATCCTGAATGCGTGGGGAAATTCCTCGAGATGATGTCCCTGAACCCCGACGCGCTTCTCGCCCGTGAAGTGAAAGGCTAGTCCTCGTGTTTCAACATCGACGTCGCCTCTACATCATCGATCGGTTCCAGGCTCGCATCGTCTTGATGCAGTGGGCCTACCTCGCGCTCTTCATCTGCGCTCAGGGCTTCCTGGTTTTCAGACCCCTCACGAAGCGACTCGACGAGGGCGGCCTCGTCGGCGGGGAGCAAGTGGCGACCGCCCGCCTGTTCCTCGAACTCCACCAGTCCTTCTGGCCCGCTCTCTTCGTGATACTAGTGATCGCGGCGGCGCACTCGGTGTTCGTTTCGCATCGACTCGTGGGTCCCTTGGTGCGGATCCGCCATGTTCTTCGGGCGCTCCGCGATGGCGAGCGCCCCGACAAGGTGGCTTTCCGAACGAAGGACTACCTGACGGAGGAGGCGAGCCTGCTCGAAGATCTGTCCCATACCCTCAGGGAGCAGGAAGACGCAGACAGAGCGCACTGGAGCGAGGTCAAAGAGCTGGTTTTGGGGCTCGAGGTTGCGATGGAGTCAGAGCGACTCGACGTGTGCGGAGCGATCGTAGTGCAGCTGAAGAAGGAGTGTGAGAGCGCCTCTGTGCGAGCGGAGAGTCCTCCCTATTCGAGGAAAGAGGTCTCGGTCGGCGCCTGACCTCTCTGCGATCCCATCCGTGATCCCTTCTTCCGCAAAGGTGGGCGTAGACGACCACTGGAGTGCACCTCTCTGCCCTTTGGCCCCCTCAGCCGCCGGTCTCTCCGGAGGATGTTACTCTTCGAGAGCCTCGGTCTCACCGACCGATCCACTCTCAAGGAGAACGATGAACGACCTGAAACTCCCCATCGTGGCGGGAATTTGCGTAATCGTCGCCGCGATTGCCTTTCTCTCCTCTGGATCCGCCGATGCACTTTCCTATCGGGCGAGCTGGGGCGATGCGCTCAGTGAGGCTCGCGATTCTGGAAAACCGATTCTCCTCTACTACGGGGGAGCATGGTGAGGTGCGTGCGTTCAGATGGAGAACCGTGTGTTCTCCGACAACGGCGTGAAGGTGGCTGCGAGTAACTTCGTCGCGGTCAAGATCGATCCTCGGAAGACCCAGGACGCGATGGAGCACAAGCAGAGTCGCTACGTGCCGGAGATCGTGGTTCTCGACCGCAGTCAGAACTTCATCACCACGATCGATGCGCGGGATCCGCAGGCGATGAAAGCCGAACTTCAAAGTGCACTCGAAGAGGCGAACCGCCGCAAGCGCTGAGCCTCACCGACTTCTCCGGTTTGAATCGAGATTTCTTGAACGCCCGAACCCGTTTCCTCATCGTCTTCACCTTGGGCTTCTGCGCGTGCCTCGGCGCGAGCTGGATCGCCGTCGCACCGCTCCGCGACGCCGATGATTCGTGGCAGACGGTTCGTGACAAGCTGGTCGAGCAACAGAACCGCGCGGCGGTTCTCGATCCGAGCGACGCCAAAGGACTCGAGCAGCTCCTCTCCGGACTCGAGGAGACCGAACAGCTCGGCGAGGCGCGCCGCGACGAGATCGCCAACTCGGCGGTGATCCAGATCTTGATCTCGTTCCTCTGCACAGGTCTCGCGTACTGGGTCGCCGTGAGCGTTTCCGGCCGCTTGACGGGGGCTCACCGGAGGACACCCAAACCGCGTCGCCACGGCCTGCGTGCTCCTCTCCACGGCGGAGCAACCGTCCCCCCCCGCAGCCGACCGCGCGTCCGAGAGACCGGCTCTCCGGAGGAGCGCGTCTTCATCGCCGATTACCGCGGGGTGCTCGAATACGTCAATCCGACGATCGCACGCGACCTCGGCCGTCCCCGGGAAGCGTTGGTCGGCACCTCTCTCGCCGCGCTCTTTGGCGGCGGAGCGGAAGGTGCACTCGGGGCTGTACTCGATGGCTTCGGGCCGAACAAGAGCACTGCGCACCTCGAAGTGGCGGTCGGAGACCCCACAGACCCCACCTGGATCGCCCTCGACCTGCATGCGCGCTTCGATGCGCGGGGAGCGATCGCCGAGATCGTCGGCTACGGCCAGGACGTCAGCGATGAGCGTCGGGCTCGCGAAGGCGCCGAGTCGGTCGGAACCGATGCGAACTCGGCGGGTGGCCGCGACGGCTCCCCCACGCTCGCCGGGGCACGTGTGCTCGTCGCTGCGTCGGGGCGCGACCACCGCCGGCTCATCGATTTCTATCTGAATCAGGGGGGAGCGAAAGTCACTCTCGCCGAGAGCGGAAGCGATGCGCTCGAGATGGCTTCAACGAAGGAGTTCGATCTCGTGGTTCTCGACCGCCGGATGCCGCGTC
The DNA here is from genome assembly GCA_937876125.1 of uncultured bacterium. GTDB lineage: Bacteria > Planctomycetota > UBA8108 > UBA1146 > UBA1146 > JAFMMO01. The sequence continues at coordinate 29,636 of CALEHF010000310.1, read as the reverse complement.
TCGATGGACTCGAAGCGACTCGCAGTTTGCGGACTCAAGGCTTCGCGGGGCCGATCATCCTGCTCACGAATCAGGCGGGTGCGGCGGAGCGCAGAGTCTGCCTCGAGAGCGGCTGCACCGAGGTCGTCCCGCGACCGATCGATCGTCGCGCATTAATCGCGACCATCGCTCAAGTGCTCCCCAAAGCCAACGTGAGAAGTTCATAGAACCGGTGCGAGCAGCCGCGCCACATTCGAAAGCATCTTCCGCGACCAGCGGCGCCCGGCGAGCAACTCGAGAGTGTACGGACGACAGCGTGCGAGAATCGAGGTGAACGCCGCCTCGAGTTCATCGATCTCTTTCGAGCCATCGAGTACCGCCATCTGCTCGAAATTGAGGTGGAGGCTGCGATTGTCGAGGTTCGCGGTGCCGATCATTCCCCACTCGCCATCGATCATGATCGCCTTTGCGTGCATCATCCCCTCGGTGAACCCGTAGATCTTCACCCCCGCCTCGAGAAGCTCATGCATGAAGTGCTCGCCGCAGAGTTGCACGATCGCGTGATCTGCGGGGGGAAACTGCATGACGATCTCAACAGAGATGCCGCCTCGGGAGGCGACCATCAAAGAGTCGCGCAGCGTGAGATCGGGAACCAAGTAAGGGGTGAGCACCCGGATCGATTTCTGCGCTCGGGTAATCCCCGCGATGAAGCCTTGCCGAATCGCGTTCACCGGCTGGTCCGGTCCCCCTGCGATGATCTGCACCGAGGCGTTCCCGGCGAGCGAAGGGGATGGCAAGTAGCGATCGGAGTCGGGAGAGGACCGGTTTGCGAAGTCCCAATCTTCGAGGAAGATCTCCTGGAGGTCCCACACCGATGGTCCCTCCAGCCGAACGTGGAGATCGAACCAGTCACGCCCCCGGTTGCGCCGTCGCCCCAAGTACTCGATCCCGACGTTCAAGCCTCCGAAGAACGCGACCTTGCCGTCGCAGATGACGATCTTGCGGTGGTTGCGAAGATGGGGAGTCGCTCTTCCGAAGAGACGGATCGGCAAGAACCGGACCCCCTCCCCACCCGCCCGCCGGAGGTCTCGCAGAAGGCGACGGTTCCCCCGCGATCCGACCCCATCGACGATCACCCGCACCTCCACCCCCTCGCGCGCCTTCTTCACCAAGGCTGCGGTTGCCCGTTGACCGAGTTCATCATCACGAAAAATGAAGAATTCGACGTGGACGTGATGCTCCGCGGCCGCGATCGCGGCTTCCATCTCCTCGAACGCTTCGCCCCCCCCTTGATACAGCTTCACGCTGTTGCCCGTGCGTCTGGGGGCTTGATCGATGTCCGTGAGGAGCTTCTCGACCGGCTGCCAGCGCTCTTGGGCGGGGGTTCGGGATTCGTCGAGAACCTCGCGGGTGAGGAGGGAGGCAGACTCGTCGATTTGCGAGGGGAAGGCGAGGCGGTGGAGGATCTTCTTCTTGAGTCGAATCGAGACACGATCCCACCCGATCAGAAGAAAGAGCCCGATCCCAATCACGGGGAGAAAGACGATCGCGAGGGACCAGCCGAGCGCGGAGGCGGGCTCCTTCTTTCGCACGAGAACGGTGATCACCGAAAGGACCACCGCCCCAAAGTACGAAAAACTCACGATCGCGGAAATCCAACCCTCCACCGGGAGCTCCTTCAGTCTTTGGGGCCCTCAAACGTTGAGACGCCGTCAGATTCCGATCCCGGCGCGGCGAGAGCAATCCACTGGCAGGGGATTCGAGCAGCATCGTACTCTTCTATGGACCCTGGCCCACCCCCTTTACATACAGTTCCAGCGAGCAACCCCGTCCGGTGCCCGCTCTTCGGGAATCGAGTGACCCATGACAAGGCACAATCAAGAGGGATCCACGCTCGTCGTGGTCATGATGCTGATGATTCTGCTCGGTGGGCTGGCGGCGGCCTACCAATCCGTGACTTGGCACCAAGGTCGCGCAGCCCGCAGCAGCATGGCAACTGAGTTTGCCCTTCGCGCCGCCGAGTCGGGAGTGGCCTACTTCCTCAGCGAGTATCGCGCAGACCCCTCGTACTTCACTCTGAACCCCGCGCCGCTCGGCGCCCAATCGATGGGCGACGCGAACTTCAGACTCGAGAGCGCGACCGCATTCGGGATCGAGTGGGACGCGGTGATCGTCGGAAGCTCCGATGGAATCGAGTACCCACTTGCCGCGACATTTGGCCCGAGCTTGGTCATCATCCCGCCTCGACTTCAAGTGACAGGAGACGGATCCCCCGGCAACGTTGCTCTCGATCTTCAAAACTCGACCATCGTCGGCAGCTACGATTCGACCATCGCCGCTTTTGACCCCGGTGCACCTCTCGACACAACGATCCAAGTCGATGGGAGCGTCATTCTCGAAAACACTTCGACGGCGTACGGCGACGTCGAAGCGTCCGGCACCCTCGTCTCGGGGTCCACTTCGAACGTGACCGGCACATTCACAGCCAGTTCGACACCGAGCGAAGTCGAAGACATCGATCTCCTGGTCGTGGCACAGCTCGACGCATCCAAAACCGCAAATGACAATTCGAACCTCTCCACGATTTTCGGAGCGGCATGGACTCCGATCGCGGGTACCGAGAACTACGGAGACCTCATCCTGTCGAGTGGCACCTACGTGGTCCCCCCCGGAACCTATCGATTCCGCAGGCTCGAGCTCAGTGGTTCTGCGGTCATCACCTTCGACACTTCCTCCGCACCGTCCACGCTCGTCTACGTGGGAGAGGGTGCCGGAACGGGATCCGGCAATGATCTCACTCTCGACCAAGGCTCGAAGATCCAGATCGACGCCGGAGGAGGGTCGAATGGGCTTCTCACCGTCCTCGGCCCCGATGCCGACTTGGTGATGACCAATGGCTCCGTCCTCGGCCAAGAAGTGACCGACAACGGGAGCGGTGGCTACCATCAGATCGTTAGCCTCGGTGGGAATGGTTCGAGTGACAAGATTTCGCTGAACCAGTTATCGCAAGCATACGGCCGCCTCTATGCGGTCGCACACGAAATGACCCTCAACAACTCTTCGGCTTGGTTCGGATCGGCAATTGTGAAGTCGGCGACACTCTCGAACGCGGCCCAGTTCGCGGTCGACTCGGACAGCCTCGGCGGCGGCCTCGCTGTGCCGGGGGGTGAGCTCGGAGTGCTCGCCACTTGGCGGGTCCCCGACAGCGCGCCCTGAGGATTCCTTCGAGAGAAGCGAACCCTGATTCACGATCGAGATACCAAGTTCACGGGCCAGTGCATCGGAATTCTCAGTGATTCCGGCGTTGTGAACATCAGGTTGCCTCGGCAAAATCAGAGCTTGAACGCCTTCGCTGAGCGCTTCGTGCGATCGATCAAAGAGGAGTGCCTCGACAGACTCAATTTCTTTGGCGAGCGATCGATTCGACGGGCCACCGGCCACTACATCGATCACTTTCACGGTGAGCGCATTCATTAAGGGCCCGGCAACAAGCTCAGTGCGCCGATGGCGAGCTTGAGTGCCGCGAGCGCCTTGGCGGGCTTCTCAAGTTCTATCACCGCGCCGCGTAGCTTGCCCTGAAGAGCGCGTATCCACGCCACCGATCTGTCCGCCCGACGGGGATTGGGCGTTTCTTGATGCAGCCAGCTCGACGTCGCGCGTCACATCCGACAAATTGACGCGGGCTCGGCGGCTCGTCCGCGGCACCCCCGATCATCGTCACAGCCCCTCACCCCGTGTTCCGGAGCCCCGCCGCGATGCCGTTGATCGTGATGTGAAGCGCGTCGCGCACCCGATCGTCGGGCACTGCCCGGAAGAGGCGCAGGAGTCCAGCCTGCAAAACGTGGATCGGATCGACGTAGGGATTCCGCACCTCGATCGAGCGACGGATCACCGGGCTCTCCTCGAGGAGAGTCGCGTGTCCGGTGGTTTCGAGGATCGCCGCGACCGTCGTCTCGTAGCGCTCGCGCAGCTCCTTCCCGAGACTCGCCGCGGCGGGGGGATCGAGCACCCCCTCGTAGAAGCGATGGACCTTCGGCTCCGCCTTCGCGAGCACGAGCTCGACGAGGGAGAGGAACGAACCAAAGAAGCGCCACTCGCGCGCCATCGTGAGCAAGGTGTCGCGTCCGTCCCCATCGAGCGCGACTCGCAGAGCCTCCCCGACCCCGAGCCACGACGGCAGCAAGAGTCGCGTCTGCGTCCACGCAAAGTTCCACGGGATCGCGCGCAGCGACTCGACGCCCCCCCCCGACTTGCGCCGCGACGGGCGGCTGCCGATGTTCAATGCGCCGAGTTCCGGCTCGGGGGTGACCCCGCGGAAGTACGGGACGAAGTCGGGGTTCTCGAAGACGACCGAGCGGTAGGCGGCGCAGGATCGATCGGCAAGGTCCCCGATCATCGCGACCCATTCTTTCTTCGGCAGGGGCGCGGGCGTGAGCGCCGCCTCGAGCATCGCGGTCGTGTAGACCTCGAACTGACGCAGGGCGATGTCCTCGAGCCCATAGCGGTTCTGGATCATCTCCCCCTGCTCGGTGACGCGGATCGATGTGCCCGCGGTCCCCGGCGGCAAGCTCGTGATCGCCTGGTGGGTCGGTCCCCCGCCGCGCCCGATCGTGCCGCCGCGCCCGTGGAAGATCGTCAGCTCGACTCCGTGCCGCGTCGCGACGGTGTGCATCCCCGCCTGCGCGCGTTGCAGCTCCCACGCGGCGGCGAGCAGACCCGCGTCCTTCGCCGAATCGGAGTACCCCACCATCACCTCGAACCGATCTCGAGCGGCGCGCACCCGTTCGCGGAACCAGGGGATCGACAGAAGTGCGTCGACGACCGCGGGAGCTTCGGCGAGGTCGTCCCGTGTCTCGAACAGCGGCACGACGCGCAGCGGCTCCGCCACGCCCGTTACCCGCTGCAGGAACTCGACCGCAAGCACATCGCTAGCGGCGGTCGCCATCGAGATCACGTACGCCCCGAGCGAGGCGGGGTCGGATTCGGCGATCACCGCGCAGGTGTCGAGGACGTCGCGGACCTCCTCGGTCGGCGAGAAGGTGGTAGGGAGCGCGGGGACGTTCCCCTCGAGGGCAGCGAGCAACATCGCGCGTCGTTGCGACTCGTCGGCGGCAACGTAGTCGCCCCCCCCGATGGCGGTGAAGATCGCAGCGACTGCATCAGTGTGGCGCGTGCTCTCCTGTCGAATGTCGAGGCGGACGAGGGTCGTCCCGAAGCTCGCGACTCGACGCCGGAGGTCTTGGAGGCGACCGCGCGCGACGACCTCCGCCCCGGTCTCGATGAGCGAGCGACGCGCAAGATCGAGGAAGTCGGCCAGATCGGCGGAGGAGAGATCGGCGGCGGTGAGGTCTTTCCCCGCGGGCGGCGCATCTCCGTGCGAGATCGCCTCGGCGCGCTCCCGCGTCTCCTTCAATCGCGCCTCGAGTTGCCGGAGCAGCGCACGGTACGGTTCGCGCGTCGGTCCGACCCGTTCCCGTAACTCCTCGTTGCAGGTCTCTAGCGACAGTTCTCGCCTGAGCTCCGCCACCTCCCGCAGGTACAGGTCGGTCGCGAGCCAACGACAGAGACCGAGAGCGCGTCGCGTGATCTTCGGCGTGACGTTCGGGTTGCCGTCGCGGTCCCCCCCCATCCACGACCCGAAGCGCACCGGCACCGCCTCGATCGGAAGAGCGTGGCCTGTGTGACGCACGAGCTGCTCGTCGAGGATCCGGGCGTAGCGCGGGAGCGCATCCCAGAGGCTCTGCTCGAAGATCAGGAGGCCGGAGTTCGCCTCGGCGAGAGGTGTCGGCCGGTCGCGGAGCACCTCGTCGGAGTCCCAGAGCACGGTGATCTCACGCTCCAGCGCCTCGATGACCCGACCGCGCTCGTGGGCGAGGAGGTCGGTGCGATCGAGTGTGCCGAGGAGCGAGGCGACCGCCTCGTGCTTCTGCAGCAGGGTACGGCGGTTGATCTCGGTCGGGTGTGCGGTGAGGACCAGCTCGATCCGGAGGTCGAGGACCGCACGGTGAAGATCGGTCGGGGCGATCCCTAAGGCGATGAGCCGCTCGAAGGTCTCGTCGATCGAGCCCGGTTGCGCGGGGAGCGCCGGGTCGCGGAGGTAGTCGCGACGGCGACGGGTGCGGTGGTGCTGCTCGGCGATATTGGCGAGTGCGAGGAAGTGCGTGAACGCGCGCGCGATCGGGACGACCTCGTCGAGATCGAGACCCTCGAGCTCGCTCTGGACCGCCGAGACGTTCTCCGCGTCGTCGGAGCGCGCCTGCTTCGCGACGCGGCGCAGCTTCTCGACCATCGCGAAGCAGTGCTCCCCTTCACGACGACGGATGACATCGCCCAGGATCGTGCCGAGGAGCCGCACGTTCTCGCGCAGGGGCAGATGGGGATCGGGGGTGGCGGCGCCGGTCTCGTTGGGCTCATCGGTCTCGTCGGGCTGCGTGGGGATTCCGGTGGACACGGCGGACCTCGGATCGTTCGGGAAGGGGCTTCTGCGGATCGATGCGTTCGGACCGGTGCGTCTTCGCACACCCGAGGCAGCGCGGCAACGGGATGACCGGGGAAAACCCGCCGATCGGCGGACCTCAGCGCCCGGTGTACATCCTCCGTCTCAAGCCGCCAGATCGAAGACCATCGACCCCCACTCGAGTCGCGTCGTTTTGGTGCTGCTGCAGCCAGCATGCAACCGAGACGACGTGCAAGCTGAAAGGGAAGATAGAGTCGTTCTTGCTGCGCATGGTGCCCGAATCTCGACCCCGACGAAGTGCATCTCAAACCGTTGCAACATCGCTCTTTGGGAGGGAGGGATAATTAGATGTACAGGACGGCATTGGATCGAAACTGGCCAGGTCGCGGCACCGTCGAGGAGCGAGAGCGCGAATTCCGCCCCACTGACGGGGGCGACCTTGGCGAGGATCTCGCTGGTCGTCTCGACGACGCGAACCGCATCGTTTTCGAGATCAGCGCGAAACACCGCGATCTGCCGTTTCACCATGATCACCGAGTCGATGGTCAGAATGGTGAGCGTCGCGAGCATGAAGATCGCGATCAGCTTCGAAGATAGGCGCATGAAGGCCTTTCGCTCGGGATCGTCTGCAGGACCACTCGAGATTCGGAGAGGTGGCGCACTTTGCGAAGCCATTCTGCCGACAATGGGGCAATGAGCACCAAGACTTCCAACACGGGACGAGGATCTCGAGGGCAATTGGGACCGATGCGGTGCCCAGCAATTCGCTCACCATCCGTGCGCCGGGATCTCGGGTGGTCAGGAACGCGGCGGCGGTCCTTCCGATGGCGAGGGGGTGGCCGGCTCTCGGTCGCGCGAGACCACTCGCGTCCAGGTAACGGTCGTCACCGGGCCATCGGGTCGCGGTCGGATACTTGGAGCCGAGACTGCCCTGAACCTCGTTTCGCCTCCCGTCCGACTGCGAGAAGTAATTCACCGGCCCCTCGTTCCTCTTCAAGTACCCGGGGTTGGAGTGGCTCGAGCCCCTGGGTGGTGTGGATATGCACCTTCTGCTGGGCGTCCTGATCCTCGCCGGAACCCGGCGTCGCGCTGGGCTACCGCTACCGGATTTGTGCCGCGGTCCACTTCATCGGGTGATGATTTATTCCAAGAAGCCGGTTTCGTGAAGTTGCTTTGATTCACCCGCCGAGAAACTGCTGAATGAGAATCTGCGTCAGGCACCCCGACCTCTGTTCTCTCAGGAAGATCACGGGGAAACCATCGCCCCTGGCGGATCGGGGAACTCGATCGTGCGAGTGCCGACGTCGCACTGATCGAGGGTGTGGCGCCACGAATTCCCCGGCCAGTGGAGGACGAGCTCCCCCTCGGTCGGTCGGTACGCTGCGGTATAGAGCGTCCCGAAGCCGCGATCGTAGTGAATCGACCGCAATGGCGGCATGAGGAACGCATCGACCAGCGCATCCGGCTCGAGGTGTGGAGTGGCAAGCCGGGCGTAGAGGTGTCGCTCACGCTCGAGAGTCGCCGTCGCATAAGCGTGTCGCGGCCAGGCGATGCGATCTTGGTGGTTGGTCGAGGCGGGCGTTCTGCGGACGATCGTCGGACGATGCGGCGCGGTGAACGCGGTGAAGAAATCTCCGGTCCGATCGATCATCACGATGTTGTAGGCCATGTGAATCGGAACGCGTCGAAAGAGGCGCGCGGCTTCGTGCGCATTCTGGCACGTCTCGAGAGCGACGCGCAGGACGAGCGGGGCGCCGAATCCCACTCCGACTTCGGGGCTCCCTCCGAAACTCAAGGAGATGGCGAGACCCGCCTCGTTCACTCCGTCGAGCACTCCGACCCAACAATCGGTGACCGCAAGGACCTTTTTCCCGTTCCACGACGAGCGCAGCAGCATCGCATCCCAAAGTTGCGGCGCGTAATCGTAGTTGCGGACGAGGAACGGCTTCGGTCGCGCCAGCACCGCCTGCGAACAGCCGTGGACGTACGGAGGAGGTCGATAGAGGGAAAGAAAGCGCGCCTCGAGATCCCCCCCACCGACCAGCTCACAGAGTTGTTTCCAAGTGGAGAGCCACTCCGGGAGGTACCGTGTGATCGCCGTCTCGCACTCGAGGAACGTCGGTCGCGGTCCGCCGCCCGGGGTTGCGTACCAGCGTAGATAGGCCTCGGCGTGCCGTTCGAAAGCCCCGAGCCACGCCGGCCCCGGCTCATCCTCGTCGACCGCCTCAACATCGATACGCATGGCTCCTGCGTTTCCTGCTGCCGACCCCGATGAAAGAACTGGCTGCACGGACTGATTCCACCGACGAGCGATCGAACAGGTGTCCCGATCAGAGAATCTTGAACGACCCCGCCGAGAGCACTTCGACGCTCGGATCCCGCGCCCCCAGCGCCTCCCCCCGGTATCGTCCGCGCAGCCCATCAATCCAGGCGCGCGCACGCTCGGTCAGCTCGAAGTCCTCGGTCATCAGTCGCCCCCGGGTAATCAGGATGCCCAGGTCAGCGCCCTCGTACCGGTAGTCCCCCTTGCCGCAGATCCGTAACCAGAACCCCTCGTTCTCGGTCTCGACCGCGCGACGGTGGTAGTCGAACCGCGCGTACTCGAGCTCCCCACCCGGGGGCAGACGCCAGATCCCCGACTCGGGGGCCTCGACGACGTGATCGATATCGTCGCTGACGTGCTTCACGACGAGCTGACTCCACTCGTCGATGTTGTCGGGGTCGGACCACCGCGCGTTCAGGTCCTCCACATCGAATTCGAATTCGACTCCCGAGAACTCGAGGAGATGGAAGAGGAACAGTGGCGCGTCGGCGTGCGCGAAGGCCGCGTGATTGGTGATACTACTCGCACCGGTGATCCGCGGGTTCAGCTCACCGAGGTAAAGTCGGTCCTCGTCGAGATCGACCAGGAAGTCGAGCTCGAAGTATCCGCGGTACCCCTCTTGTCGCAACTGCTCCCCGAACGCGAAGGTGTATGCGACCGCTTGCTGGCGAATGCTCTCGGTGAATGCCCCCGCAAAGATCTCGTTGCCGCACCAGCCACCCCGATACGGCGTGAGTTCGGGAAACCCGACCAGCTCGGTCATGAGCGGACCCACGATCGTCCCTTGCTGCGTCGTACACGCCTCGATCGCGGAGCCGCGGCAGCGGATCCGCTTCATGATTTTCACCTCGGACTCAGCGGCGATCTCATCCGCGTGCTCGGCGTACTCGTCTTCGTTCGAGATAAAGAATGTCGTGTGGCCAGAATCTCCGAACGCGGTCTGGACGACCCAATCGTCGCCGAGTTCCTTCCCCGCCTTCTGCAGATCGGACCACGACTTCACCGCGGCGAGAACGTTCGGGACACTGGGGACCCCGGCCCGGTCGCCGATCCGCACCGTCTCGATCTTGTTGTCGACTCTCGAACGAAGCCCGGCCGCCGGGAACCACACGTCGAGACCAAGTTCGTTGCAGATCTCCTCGGACTTCTCGTCGAACATCAGGAAGACGGCTTTCCCGGGATTCTCGGTCAGGTCCCGCCGGCGCGCGCGCTCCCTGACCCACTCGACGGTTTCCTTGTGCTGAAGGAGGTAGTTGACGATCTCTTCGATGCTTCCGAACTCCTCATGAAGACCCCGGGTGGGCACGAAGGTGTTCGGGTGCCGTCCGTCGAAGCAATCGATGTAGTTGATGTGACGAAAGTTTCGAACCCATTCGTCGATCCCCAACAGGTTGAAGTTCGTCGCGCTGACGAAGTAGATCGGAGTGTCGTTCCGATGGAAGAACCGACGGATGTCGGAGAGGCCCTTCAGCTTCTTCTGGGTCATCGCTTTCCTTCACCTTCAGGGATGGATTCCCTCTCGGGAGTCGTTTTCGAACGATCGGAACTGGGGCGCGCCGTGGCTGCGTCCGCCGCGGAACTTCCGCACGGGGTTTCTCGGAGCGCTCCCTCGGTGATCACCCGCAACCCCAACTCGGCGCGAAAGCCGTGGATCTCCTTCGTGTCGAGCGCTCGAATGTAGGCGAGGATCTCACGGCTGACGACCTGCCCCGGAACGAGAATCGGGAACCCAGGAGGATACGGTGTGACGAATCCGGCGGAGACCAGCTCTCGTCCCGCATCCATCTTGCGATCGATTTCGCGATCTCCGAGGGGAAAGTACTCGCAACGGGTTTCATCGTTCCCGAGGAAGAATGCGGTCCGAAGATCACCATCGCACGTCTTCGGGTTCTGACGGAACCGAGGGTGGAAACAGCTGAAGTCGGGGAGCGGAGGAAGGTCGACACTCAGGTGGGCCGAGGCCCGTTCCCGCGCGGTCCGCTCGAAACTGCTCTCTTCCTCGTCACGACGCTCGAACTCCAGCGCCAAGCGCACCAACGCATCGAGCAGGTGCGCCACCGAACTTCGCGACGTTCCGATGTTGGTCATGAACAGCACAGTGTTGCGACTGGTCTTGTTGACCTGAATCCCGTGGCGGGCCATCAGGTATTCCTTCTTGAACGTGTCACCATCGACGCCGGTTTTCCCGATGTAGAGCGTGAGCCGGGTCGGATCGAGCACGAATTCGTCATCGGCCCAGGCGGTCATCATCGGAGACCACGAATTGTTCGACGCATCGAAGTACCCGAGCGCTCCCGAGGGGCGATGCTCCTCGGGGATGAGATCGCGCACGGTCAGGAAGCGGAACCACTTGGTCAGGAGCGGGTGCTGGTGGATCTTCTCGCGGAGCAGCATCGCGAGCTCGACCTGCTTCGAGACCAACTCGAACCCCTCGAGCTCGACCTGCCGGCGCCCCAGATCGAGACTGGCGAGGATCTGATAGTTGGGCGAGGTCGAGGTGTGGGTCATGTAGGAGTCTCGGAAGGCGTCCTCGACCGAGTGGAACTCCTGGTCGAAGGTGTGGATCATCGACCCCTGGCGCAGCGCGGTCAGGGTCTTGTGCGTCGATTGGGTGGCATACACGCGGACCTTCACCCGATCGGGGTCGGGGAGGGACGACGGGTCCTCGGCCGCCTCGTACAGTTCCCGATACTCGGCACTGCGGTACCGCTCAGTCAAGCGACGCGCCGACTCCATCGCCGTCCGCGGCCGATAGGTCGGGGAGAAGCGCGCGAATCCGAACCAGGCCTCGTCCCACAAGAAAAGGAGATCGGGCTTGATCGCGAGACACGCCTCCATCACCCGCTCGGGGTGATAGACGATCCCATCGAACGTGCAGTTGGTGAGGATAAGGAGGCGGACCTTGTCGAGTTCCCCCGCTTCCTTCAGCTCGAGCAGGCGCTTCGTGATCTCCGAGATCGGCACCGCGCCGTACATCGAGAAGTCGTGCAGCGGGTACGCATCCATGTAGACCACACGCGCTCCGGTGAGAACCAGGGCGTAGTGATGCGACTTGTGGCAGTCGCGATCGACGAGGACGATGTCCCCGGGGCGGGTGATCCCTTGCACCACGATCTTGTTCGCAGCGGTCGTGCCGTTCGTCACGAAGTAGCTACGCCGTGAGCCGAACGCACGGGCGACGAGCTCTTGCGACTCCTTGATCGTTCCGTGCGGGTCGAGCAGGCTGTCGAGCCCCCCCGAAGTAGCCGAGGTCTCCGCCAAGAAGATATTGATGCCGTAGAACGCCGCCATGTCCGGGATCCAGTGCGAGTTCAGGATCGACTTGCCGCGGGAAATCGGCATGGCGTGGAACACCCCGGTCGGTTGCTCGGCGTATTCGCGCAGTGCATGGAAGAAGGGGGTCCGGTAGCGAGAGCGGACTCCCCGCAGGAAATTGAGGTGGAGTTCGAGGTAGTCTTCCTGCCGGTAGAAGACGCGCCGGAAGATCGGATTCGTCATCCCCGCGCTCTCCTCCACCGTCGCTTCGGTCACGTGATAGAGGTCGAGTTCGGGGCGAAGACTCGCGATGAGACGGGCGAGGAGCTCGGCTCGCTCTTCCGGCTCGCTGCGGTCGAACACCTCTTGATTCAGTCCTTTGAGGTAGCTTGCCAGCGTCCCCAACTCGTGCCTCGATCGGAACGGAAAGCCATACTTGATGACCACCGCCTGCACGTTCGGATTGAAGAGAATTGCGATCAACGCATCCTCGAAGCTGGGCACGACGACGACGTCGTAGTGGAACTTGTCCTCCGGGCGCCGCATGGCACGCAACCCACTGCGGAGCGCCTCTTCGGCTTGCTCCGAGATCTGGTCCACGACCACCACTTCGAAGTAGGCGAGAGCCTGCCCGAACTTCGCTCCGTAGCTCATCTGGACCGAGTCGCGTTCTTCCTCGTCCTCGTCCCACTCTTCTCCTTCGACGAGAGGAACGTGTCGTCGACGATAGGTCTGACCCGCAAGGGCGCGCGCGATGCGCTGGACCAACGTGCTGAGCCGATGGTAGTCGGGCTCCTCGAGGAGGCGCTCGAGCTGTGCGAAGTTCCGCCGACCGGGGAACGCCCAGTACGACTCGATGGGGGCGAGCAGTTCGAGCGCCTCCCTGATCTGAGCGAGGGCCCGAGCATCGGTGGGCTGGTCAGCGAGACGCCGAGTGAGGGACTTGAGGTGGGTCCAGGTGTCGTAGCGGAGACGAGAGGCCTGGAAGTGCGCATTGAGAGATGGCGCAGCGCTCAGGTCCGGCACACCAGACCCGGGAACGTCGGTCATTCGCCCTCCCTCGGAATGTGATGCTCCTCGACTGCGCGGATCCGTCGCGCAGGGACGACCAAGGGTCCGAGCGTATCGAGGAAGGCGGCTCGCCCCGAACTCCGGTCGTAGACGTCGAAATCGACATCTCGATCACGGAAACTCTTGAGGACCTGCCCGAGGCCGAACATGCCGGTCTCGCGACAGCGACGGGCGACCGCGATATCGAGATCGACCGGGATGAATTCTTCCACGCTGCTCGCTTGGTGGAGCACGGTACCCGTCGGGCGCACGACGATCGATCGCCCGTTCCCCCCCGACCAGACCCCGTTCAGATCGAAGATGAAGCACTGGTTCTGCGCGGCGGTGGCGCGGGAGATCGCGAGCTCGACATCTCGATCGATGGTGTCGGTAAGAACGGGGCGCAGGATCATCTCGGCGCCCATCGAGACCAGGGTGCGGGCGACCTCGGGGAACCACATGTCGTAGCAGATCGAGACCCCGAACCGACCGACCAGGGGGACGTCGAAAACGCAGAACTCGGTTCCCGCAGTCACTCCCTTCTCGTACGGGCGGAACGGGAAGATCTTTCGATAGCGGGTGACCACGTTTCCCTCGGGATCGATCACCGGCGAGGTGTTGTAGATGAGATCCCCGACTCGCTCGAAGAGGGACCCGGGGATCAGCCAGATCTTGTGTTTTTGCGCCATGGCGCGAAACGCATCCTCAGCCGGGCCGGGGAGAGTCTGCGCGTGCTCGAGCGACGCGCCGAAGGCGGCGAGTTCACTGAAGAACACCATCTCCACCCAGGGGAAGCGGCTCATGAGGATCGCGAGCTTGCTCTCCATCTTCGGAATGTTGTCTTGGCCGTAGGTGACCCCCATTTGGATCCCGGCGATCGAGAAGACGCTCAAATTGCCCCCATCGCACGCTCTATGGAATGTTCGAGGATCGCGAGCCCTTCGTCGAGGAGGGGATCGGAGATCGTCAACGGAGCCAGCACCCGAAGGACATTTCCGTGGAGCCCACAGGAGAGAACCACCAGCCCCTCCTCGAGCGCAAGGGCCTGTGCCTTCTTCGCCAGCTCGGGCGCGGGCTTCTTCCGCGAGGCGTCTTGGAACAGTTCGACCGCACACATCGCGCCGGTCCCGCGCACGTCCCCGATCACCTCGAGTCGTTCGGCGGCTTTCTTCATGTGGGCCTGAATGCGCGCCCCTTGGGCGACCGCGCGATCGCACAGCCCTTCTTCCTCGATGATGTCGAGAACGGCGAGTCCTGCGGCGCAACTGAGCGCGTTCCCCCCATAGGTTCCCCCGAGCCCCCCCGCCGTCGGCGCATCCATGATCTCGGCTCGGCCGATGACGCCGGAGATCGGGAGCCCACCGCCGAGACTCTTCGCCACGGTCATCAGATCGACCTCGACGTCGTGATGATGCATGGCGAACATTTTTCCCGTTCGGGCGAAACCGGTCTGGATCTCATCTGCGACGAGGAGGATCCCGTGTTGGTCGCACAGTTCTCGGAGGCGGCGCATCAGCGCGGGGGGCGCCGGATAGAACCCGCCCTCCCCCAAGATCGGCTCGAGCACGATCGCCGCGACGCCGGACGCTTCGACATCTCCCTTGAAGACCTGCTCGATGGCGTGCATCGAGGCGTCGACCGAGACGCCGTGGAGATCGATCGGAAACGGGACGTGGAAGATATCCCCTGGCATCGGACCGAAGCCCGCCTTGTACGGAACGACCTTGCCGGTCATCCCGAGGGTGAACATCGTGCGTCCGTGATAGCCACCCGTGAAGGTGATCACTGCAGAGCGACCGGTGTGCCGGCGCGCGATCTTGATCGCATTCTCGACCGCCTCCGCCCCCGAGGTGAGGAAGATCGTCTTCTTCGGGGATGGTCCAGGGGCCGCCGCGTTCAGGCGCTCGGCGAGCTCGATGTAGGGGGTGTAAGGGGTCACCTGGAAGCAGGCGTGCGCCACCTTCTCGAGTTGCGCCGTCACCGCCTCCCGGACTTTCGGATGACTATGACCGACGTTCATCACGGCGATCCCTGCTGCGAAGTCGATGTACCGACGCCCCTCGACATCGAAGAGCTCGGAATTCTCGGCTCGGTCGATCACGATGCGGCAGGCGCTGCCGACCCCACGGGGGATCGCTGCCTCGCGCCGCTCGAACATGTCGTTGTTGCTGGACACGACGGTCGTTCTCCGATTCATGGGCATGTTTTCTCGATTTCCCTGGCCTCCCAGGCGCTCGGTTCGTTCTGGCATCCGGCTCGTTCCGAAACTCGATCGGAGGGTCAACTCTGAATCAACACAGACTTCACGTTCACGAACTCGTGAATTCCGTGCCTCGCCAACTCGCGTCCGAACCCCGATTCGCGGATCCCGCCGAAGGGGAGCCTCGGATCGCTCTTCACGAAGCTGTTCACAAAACAGCACCCCGCCTCGAGCTCATCGCGCGCAATCCGCTCTCCGCGTGCGACGTCCTTGGTGAAGACCGCCGCGCCGAGACCGAAAGCCGTGTCATTCGCGATCCGAATCGCGTCGGACTCATCCTGCGCGGTCAAGATCGACGCCACCGGACCAAAGGTCTCCTCGTGATAAGCCGGAGAGGCGGGGACCACCTCGGAGAGGACCGTGGGCGGGTAAAACCACCCAGGGCCATCGGGCACGTGCCCCCCGAGGAGGAGTCGTGATCCCGCCGCCACAGAGCGTTCGACCTGGGAGTGGAGTTCATCCCGGAGGTCTTCCCGCGCCATGGGGCCGAGATCGCAGGAAGGATCGGCGATCGGATCCCCCCACCGCTTCTTCCCCATCGCCTCGACCACGCGCTCGGTGAACTCCTTGCGCACACTCTCGACGACGATGAAGCGCTTCGCCGCAATGCACGACTGACCGCTGTTGATCAGGCGAGAGGTCACGCACTGGTTCGCCGCCAGGTCGAGATCGGCATCGGCGAGCACCAGATACGGATCGCTGCCTCCGAGTTCGAGGACGCACTTCTTGAGTGCGGACCCCGCCGCGGCGGCGACCGAGCGACCCGCGCGCGTCGACCCGGTCAAGGTTACCGCGCGCACTTCCGGGCGCGCGATGAGAGCGGCGATCGACTCGACGGGAAGGCGGATGTTCTGGAACACCCCCTCGGGAAACCCGGCGTCCCGCACGATGGAGATGAGATCTTCCGCGGACGCGGGAACGTTCTCGGCGTGTTTCAGAAGACCGACGTTCCCCGCCATCAGGGTCGGAGCGAGGAAGCGGAATGCTTGCCAGTGCGGGAAGTTCCACGGCATGATCGCGAGCACCGCCCCGAGCGGGCGGTACGCGGTGTAGGCGCGCTCCTCCGTGGCGGCGGGTTCATCCGCGAGGAAGGCTTCGGCGTGGTCGGCAAAGTACTCGCAGGCGAACGCGCACTTCTCGACTTCTCCCGCCCCCTGGGAAAGGGGCTTCCCCATCTCGATCGCCATCCGCTCCGCGAGAGTACCGCTTCGCTCCCGCAGGAGTGTTGCCGCACGTCGAAGTGGCTCAGCGCGCCGTTCGAACGATCGACTCGACCAATCGACGAACGCAGACTGGGCGCTCTCGAGCGCCCGTTCGAGTTCGGTCGGGGTGGTGGTCGGGAAAGTCGCCACGGTCTCCCCGGTTGCGGGGTTCACCGATCGAAACGACACGGTCACTCCTGTCTGTCGCGACGAGTCCTGGCGAGGCGCTCGCTCGGCGATCATCGGCGGAGTGTTCCTCGCGCCGATCGGGTGGTTCGGGAACATCGAGTTCGCTCGAGGGATCGATCATGTGCGAGGGGCGAATGACTAGCAAGGAGATGGTGCGCCATCTCATGCTTTTTGGCCCGCCGGAAACGGCGGGGGGAAGACCGAGATACTCGAGGACTCGTCTATCCGTGTGTCCGGGGTCCACCACAAGTGTGAGCGGCACCTTCACAGGCAGCTCGACACCGAGCGAAGTCGAAGACATCGATCCCCTCGTCGTGGCGCAGCTCGACGACTCCAAAACCGCAAATGACACTTCGAACCTCTCGACGATTTTCGGAGCGGCATGGACTCCGATTGCAGGGACGGAAAACTACGGAGACCTGCTCCTGTCGAGCAGCTCGAGCTCAAGGGGTGTCTGCGGTCGTCACCTTCGACACCTCGTCCGCACCAATGGACTTCTCATCGTCCTCGACCAAGAACTGACAGACTCAGGGAGCGGTGGCTAAGAGACAACGCCCCTCAGGGCCTTCCCGCCGAAGCGGTATCTGCGAATGGGACCCCCCGGCGGACCGCCTCCTCGAAGGTCTCGACCAGCCGCGTCATGAAGTCGCACCCCTCGAACTCGCTCGCTGCGCGCAGCCCCCCCGGTGCGAACACATTCACTTCGAGAAGCAAATCGCCGGCGAGGTCGAGCCCGACCCAGTGCAGACCGTCCGCGAGGAGGCGGGGGCCGACCGCTCTGGCAACTTCGAGCATGCCTTTCGTGACATCGGCGCGCACCGCCGCTCCTCCCGCGTGGACGTTGCTGCGCAGGTCCTCGGGGCCGCGGATTCGCCGCACGGCTGCGATTTTCCCTTCGATCTCGATCGGCGCGCCTTCGAGCAAGATCAGTCGAGTATCTCCTCCGACCGCCTCCGGGATGTACTTCTGAGCGACCACGTAACCGTCGCGTCGAATTGCATCGAGGATCGGTCCGAGGTTTCGCTTCGACCCGTCTCGGACCCCGAACACGTTGCGTCCCCCCGATCCACCGAGCGGCTTCAGGACGACGTCTTTGTGCGTATCGATGAACTTCTCGAGTTTTCCGGAGTGCCGTGTCACCAGGGTCGGCGGACGAACCGACTCCGGGAGCTCGAGCAAGTACAGCTTGTCTGCGGCGGTAAAAAGCCCGCGCGGCTCGTTCCACACCACGACCCCCCGACGCCGCGCAAGCCCGGCGAACCGAAACACGATGTCGCGCGCCCACGGCTTCTGCACGAAGGGGTTGTTGCGCAGAAGCAGCGCATCGAGCCGCTCGATCTCCAACCAGTGGGTCGCACCGACGCGGATCGCTTCGAGAGCACCTTCAGCGTCGATCGCTTCGCTCTGCGGAAGGGTGCGCCCGCGCAAACGGGGAACGCCATCTGCGCCCAACGCAAATCCGCCCGCTGATGCCATCGACACTTCATGACCGCGGTTCGCCGCGATCGCCGCAAGGTGGAAGTTCGATTCGCCGACATCCGGAGGGTCGAGCGTGTTCACGATGATGCAGAGGCGCATGGGCAGATCCTACCGCGTTTTCTCCGCTGGAGCGGAGGGGGCTGAATCGGGTCTCTCGCCACTGAGAGCCTCGAGTCCGCTGCGAATGTGCAGGTCACGCTGCGGGAACGCAATCTCGATCCCCGCCTTTCGGAAGGCAGCGTCGATCGCGAAGTTGGCAGTGCTCGTCGCGACGGCCCACAGCTCTCGGTGAGAAATGAACAGTCGAACCTCGAAATCGAGGGTGCTCTCGCCGAACTGCATGAAGACAACGTTCGGGGCGGGATCGCTGAGCACGTGCTTGTTGTCACGTGCCGTTTCGAGAAGCAGCTTCTCCGCGAGTTTCACGTCAGAGCCGTAAGCGACACCCACCTTGATGACGACCCGGCTGACCGGATCACTCAGGGTCCAGTTCAAGAGGCTCCCCGTGATGAACTCCTTGTTCGGGACGAGGAACTCGCGTCGCTCCCAGTCCTGAATCGTGGTCGAGCGCATCTGGAGACGCGTGACGCGCCCCTCGATCCCCGCCACGGTGACCACGTCGCCGACCCGCACCGGGCGCTCGACGAGGATGATCAGGCCTGAGACGAAGTTCGCGAAGATCTCCTGGAGTCCGAACGCGAGGCCAAAGGTGAAGGCCGCCGCAAGCCACTGCAGTCGCGCCCACCCCACTCCGATGGCGGAGAACGCGACGGTCGTCCCGATGATCACGATCAGGTAACGCACGATGGTGCTGATCGCGTAGCGCGCCCCGCGATCGAGGGGGAGGCGCTGGAGGATCGAGAACTCCATCAAGCCAGGCAAGTTGCGAGAGGCGACCACCATGAAGAAGAGGATCAGAATCGCGAGGCCGAAGTCGGCGAGACTGACCACGTTGGTGGTCAGTTCGCCGCTCTCGGAGGTGGCTTGAGCAGATGCGCCCGCGGTTCCGGGGAGCCCGGGTATCTCAGGAGCCGACGATGGCTCCGACTTCTTCTGTTCGTCGCTCTGCCCCGCGACTCCGTCGGCACTCGCTTCGACCCCGAGGCTCGGGGCGGGCCCCGCGAGGACTGACTTGTACCGCTCGATCGCGGACTCTTCCGCGAGCTCACTCGGGACCCAATGGATGGTCGGATAGATCTGGACCCGATCGAGGACGTGTAGTGCCGGAAGCTTGTCCGCCCAGATCACGTAGAGACCGATGCCGAGAACGACCGCGAGACCCGCGCGGAAGATCTGCTTCGTCTGGGCGTCGAGGGAGGGGATATCGATCTTGTCCTCTTCGTCGATCGCCTCCCCTCCCTCGGCGGGGGCCGCGGCAGCGCGCTCCGCGGCCCGCGCCTTCGCGCGGTTTCGCGAAACTTCAACCGCGAGCCGCCTCCGCGCGGCGAAGAGCCAACGCAGGAGGAACGCGTGGACGAGGATCACAAGGAGCACGAACCCGACGGTGCCGAGCGCACTCGAGCCGAGTTCGATCGCCGTGTAGTAGAACCCCAGCAGAGCGGCGATTCCCAGGCTGGCGGGGCCGGCCACCGTGAGAGGGAACCAGAGCACCCTGAGCCGGTGGATCAGGCTGTTGGGGTTCCGATCGATGTACGTCCCGAGCGCTGGGCCGTGGGGGCGAAAGGTCCGCCAGGCGAACACCGTGCACGCGGCGACCAATACTCCAAAGGCGAGACGGCCGATCGAGTCGGAGAACTCCTGTTCCCCGATCTTCTCATAGACCAGCACGATGAAAAGCGCCGGGAGAATGACGGCCATCCAGGTCCTGAGATGGCGCCTCAGCGTCGCGACGGTGCTCGTTGGCCACCGGAAGTGCACTTCGGCACAACCCTTCGGGCGCAGCAAATGAAGCGTGAGGAGCACCACGCAAAGAGCGCTCGACGTCCCGAGCAGTGCCTCCCCCACCGCGATGGCGACCGGGGTCTGCTGAAGATTTCGCGACAGAAGGCTTCCACCGAGTGCGACGAGCGCGGGCACTGGAGAGGCGAGCAGAACCGTGATTGCAAGCTCACCCCAGGTGTAGATCACCGAGTCGGTCCCGTGGTAGCGAACCTGCTCGGCGAAGTGTGCGGAGCGCCGGCAGAGGAGCGGGCGCGCGGCGAACAGGAGCGCGATACCCAGCACGCTGAGCGCGGTGAGCGCGGTGAGGAGCCAACTCTCTCGGAGGTCTGTACCAATCTGCCGAAACGCCGTTCTCCAGGAGTTGGGTACCTGTTCCTCCCGCTCTCGAGTGACGGCTTTCTTTGCATTCACCGCACCGAACAACCAGCGGATGGCATCGCGAGACGCACCGACGAACTCGCCCGCGGGAGTCAGCACGCTCACGACCCATAGCACTCGTTGCTCTATGTACGCGCGGAACTCGTTGGTAACCAGTTGGTAGTCGGCCAGGCTCTCGAGCTGTTCGCGTTGTTGCTTGGAGAGCTCCTTCAAGTCGGCGACCACTAATTCGAGTAAGTCCTTCTGAACTCGAAGCAGCGCCTCCGCCTCGTCGCGGGCATTCTCGATCTGATTCGCCTCCTCGTTCGAAGAGACTCCCCCTGAGCCAGCGGGGAACAGGGCGTCGATCCGCTCTACTGTGACGTTTGCGGCGAGGAAGAGTTCTTCCTGAACCTTGAGGTCATACAGCGTCTCATGGTAGTCGATTCCGACTCGTTCGAGTTCGCGAGCGACGACGCCGGGGTTGGGGAGAGCGCGGAGCTCCTCGCGTAGGTTCTTCCCCGTACGGTCAGAGAGGCCGATCCACTTCACATCTTCGAGAACCGAGCGGAACGCGCGACGCGTACTCTCCGATTGCTTGCGCTTCTCTTCGCCAGATTTCTTCGTCTTCTCGATGCGATCAAGGAGACCATCGTCCCCGGTCCTGCGACCACTCAAGCGGGTGTTATCCTCTGCGACATTTCCGAGATTTTCCTTGGCGACCTTTCCGAGCAGGGGGAACTGCGCGATGATCTTCTCGAGGCTCTTACTCTTCTCGGTGGCGGCTTCATTGGTAGCGGTCGCTTCGGCGTTCTTCTTCTTCGCGAGCTCGGTCTCTAGATTGATCTCTTGGCTCTCGAGCAGGCGCACTCGCCGTCCGGCCCGTTCGACGCGCAGAGGGAGCAGCTCTCGGCGAGCCTCTATGGAGGCCCGCTCTGCCTTGAGCAGCGCCGCTTCTTCGTTGAGTTCTTGTCGGCGGACGAGAGCCTGGGTTTTCGCCGCTCTCTCGATTTCACCCGCCGTCGAGTCCAGAACTTTTTCTGTGATCGTGTCTTCCAGCGTGGTCGACTCTTGAGCGATGGCGGCGAGACGAGAGGCGATGACGTTGCGACTCTGGTCGCGCACACTGGATTCGTCGGTGAGCTCGCGCTGCTTGGCCCGCGCGATCGCGAGTTCGGCCTGAATTCGCTCGAGCTCGGCCTGAAGTGCGGAGGCATCGAGCGCCGCGAGAGCCGCGGCGTCGCTTCTGGGGTCGTCGGGGGGTGCGGCGAGTTCTCGGGTGATCCCCTTGATCCTCTCCGGCACATCCTTCGTCTCGCGGATCAGCTGTTCGCTCCGCACGGCGAAGTTCGCGGCATTGTTCAGGGACAGAATGGTCAAATCGATCCGCTCGAGAACCGCCTTTCGAGTCCCTTCATCGAGGCCCGGATCTCCGGTGATGCGCGCCTTCTCCTCTTCGAGCTGGGCGAGCGTCACCGTGTCCGAGTCTTGCACCGTGTCCGAGTCTTGCAGTTCGACCGGCTGGGCGGGAAGGGAGCGGGGCAGCATGAACACGCCGAACAGTAGCGAACAGGCGAGGATGGCACTCGTCGCTCGCTTCGAACCGGAAGCTTTCTCGATCCCGGCAGACTTCGTCATCCGTCTCCCCCACAGCACTTCGGCGCTCCGATCCCCTGGCCACGAGCCTCGATTGGGCATCCGATCGGCCGAGACTGCAAGAGCGATGCGTGGAGATCGCGAGGATCTACGAAGGGGAATAGGTGGGACCAGTCCTGTCAGAACCCGAACCGAACCGCGGCATACACACTCGAACTCTCCTCGAACTGCCCGAAGAAGGTGCTCTCATGCTCCCCGACGAACACGCTCCCCCCCACCTCGACGGTGAAGTGATCATCGATGGCGTAGCTCACCTTGGGGCGGAGATACGCATCCTGGTCGGTGGGCGAATAAAAGGCGAAGAAGGAGAGTTCGAGGTTTTGGGCGAGGAGCAGCTGGGTGAGCCTCGCAGTCACGACCACGCGATCGCGATCGCCGCGCGCCGCTCCACCGGAGAGCGCTTGCCGGTACTCCGAGTGGTCCAAGCGGTGCTCCACGTAGACCTGCCCGCCGAGGGTTCGGTCCGATCCGATTTCCCGCTCGTAGCCGGCGAGGGCGCGGAGTTGGCCATTCGGCACGTTCGGATCGGTTCCCGAGCGATCGTCGAGGGAGTCGTAGAAGCCGAACTCCGCTTGCCCGACCCCCCCCCCGAGTGGCGTGCGGGCGCTCGCACCGGTCACGAAGAGCCGCGGGTGGATCGCGCGGTTGCGCGCAGGATCGAAGCCGACCGGGCTCTTCCAGCGGCCGAAGTATCCGTACAGCGCGACCTCGGTTGCACTGAAAGTGCGGTACACGCGCATCGCCCACTCATCGTCATCGAACCACTCTTCCGGTCGATCGGAGTTGACCACCGCACTCCGCCCCACCACCTGGTTCAGGCTCGGAGAGAAGTACGAGATACGCGAGCCATCGATGGAACGGTCGGGATCGAAGAGTGGCGTATAGACCAGGTCGACATTCGCAAGTTCGTGGTAAGCCGACACCCGCACCGCGTCACTCGGCGCCTTTAAGTACTCAGGCTCGCGGCCGAGGAAGAAACTCTGGAAGTCCTTGGGGAACAGATCGTTGATGAACACCAGGTCACCGGTCCCCCAAGTGAGAACTTGCCGGCCGGCGCGGACATCGATCGCATGCCACGGAGAGAAGGAGAGGCTCGCCTCCCGCAGATCGAGGAAGCCGTCCCCCGCCTCGAGATCGATCGCGTGGTCGGTGGCGACGGAGTCTGAAACCAGGTCGAGGGTCAGGCGCCCGACCCAACGGTCGGTGATCGCCTCGAGTCCGAACTGCGCGCGCTGCTCACCTGCGGATCCATCGCGTTGATCTCGGTTGGAGTGGAGCCAAGTGCCGGCTCGCATTTCGAAGAAACCACGGTGTGTGAGCGTGAGCCACGGTTCGCTCTCCTGTTCGCTCTCTTCCCCGGCCTCGGTCGGCGACATCCCTCCGAGACCGGAGGGAAGGGCGGGTTCAGCGCCGCCGAGACCGGGGGGGAGAGCGGGAGGATCTTGTCCTTGAGATGTCTTCTCGGGCGCGTCGAGGCCCGGGGGAAGCGCCGGCTCGTCTGTCGACTGCGCGTTGGTCGACTGCGCATTGGGCTCAGCAGATGGAGGGGAGGATTGCGCAGGCAGGAGCGCAACGACCCCCCCTCCACTGGAAATGAGGCAAATGAAAAACAGAATCGCGCGCATCAATTCAACCACTGCCGAGGGGGTTCGCGCAACGAGCGCTCGGTAAAGATCTCTTCAGGGATGCCAAGGTCGTACTTCACGCCCGAGTACTCCATGACGGTTGTCGAGCCGGTGCGCTCATCCTTCATGCTCGACTTCGTCACCGTGGGGTAGCCGCCGATCGTCTCGACCCCGAGAGCCTGGTAGGTGCGCAGCACCCTCCCTTCTGCGTCTGAGTACTCTGTCTTCACCGGCAGGAATGTCTCCCTGTGAATCCACACGACGTACTTCGAGAACTCGACCTCCTTCGGATTCAAGGGGATGTTCTCAATCACAAAATAGCTCTGCGTCGTCTCCTTGAGCGTGTGAGTGTCGTCGGTGGTCCTGCGCCCGGAAACGTCCTCATAGTAGAAATCGGAGCCGACGAAGCTCGTGCGCTTGTCGGTCGCGGCGATGCGCTTCACCAGGTCGAGAGCGGGAAGGAAGAGCCAGCGGTCGTCGTCGCGATCGAGGTGCTTGTGGACCAAGAAACCCATGCGATTCACGTCGGAGGGACGCGTGAAATAGAGATAGAACTTTTGCTCTCCGGTGAAGGCGTCCGATTCCTTCGTATCGGACCCTTCGGGCGGCGGAGTATCGCGACGTAAGATCGTGAAGCGACGCTGCCGCTCTCGTCCTTGAGAATCAGAGATCGTCATCTTGACGACAGCTCGCCCATCGGCTCCCCGGTAGTAGGAGGCTTGGTTCGCGCGAGCGACGATTTCATCGGCAGTCAGCGCCTTCTCCGCTTGGACCCCTTTCTCGGGCTTCTCCTTCGCGGCGGGGTCTTGGCTCGAGGCTGTCAGCAGCGGGAATAAGACCAGTGATGCGACGATGAAAGAGAAGATCATCTTCATGAGGAGGCTCCTTTCGAAGTGGGTGCTGGGAAGAGCCAGCGTTCGAGGAGACCGATCAGAGCGGGCAGGATCAGCACGGTTGCGACCCCGGCGAAGATCAAGATCAGCGCGATGAAGAACCCGACCGTCTGGTAGGGGCGCAAGGGCGCGAGCAGGAGTGGCAGAAATCCAACCCCCACCACGATCGCGTTGCGGGTGATCGCGCGCGCTGGCTCCCCGAAGACGATCGGTGCCGCGGCAGCCCAAGAGCCGTGCTCTCGAACCGCGGACCGAGCTCGCGACAGAAAGTGAATCGCGTAGTCGATCGCGAGGCCGAGACTTAGGCTGCTCAACACCGCGACCGGCATGTCGTAGTCTTTGCCGATCCACCCGATCAGCCCGTAGATCGAGGCCACCGTGATGGTCAAAGGAATCATGCTGAGAATTCCCCACCAGAAGGAACGGAACAGCGCGATCATCATCGCGAGCACGACCAAGAAACTTCCCAGGAACGCTTTGAGCATCCCCGCGACCATCTTCTCCTGCCAAACCACATTGATGTAGGTCAGTCCGAACCACTTCGCGGAAAGCGCCGCCGGCGGCGGGTTCGCGGCGACGTAGGAATCGACCCCCGCGGTGACGATCGCCATGTCCTGATTGTCGCCGCTCTTCAACTGCACCCACACACTCGCGGAGGTGTAGTCGGGGGTGACGAAGTGCCAAAGGTCCTGGGGGCGATGGCTGCTCTGGTAGGTGATGAGAACCTGTGCGACGGCGGCGGCGCTGTCGGGGACCCGGTACTGAGCCTCGTCGGCGAGGAAGAGCTCCCGGTGCACGGTCTTCACAACATCGGCGACCGAACTCGATTTGCCCACGACCCTCTCGCCACCCGCCCCCTCGATGGTCAGAAGATACTCTTGGACGCGCGTGAGATACCGAAGCACTTCCGGCTGCTGGAATGCGCGCGCCAGTTCCGACTTGCGATCGAGGAGCTGGGATGCGGTCTCCCAACCGTCAAAACTCTCGTCGTCTGCGGCGTCGAGCTGTTCCGCCGCCCACTCGGCGAGTCTCGAGACGAGAGCGGTGCCATCGTCGACTACTGGGGAGAGGTCGCGCGCTTTTTGAAGAATCGAAGCCCCCGCAGCACCCAGCTCGGACACCTCTGGAACGATGGCGGCCAATGTCGCCGCGACGCTCGGCGCCTCCGCCTCGAACGTGAGGTAGCCCATGTAGGTGCCCCCGAAGTGCGCATTGAGGACGCGATCGGCGACCCGAATCGGATGCCCCGGGTCGAACCAACGAGTCGGGTTGTCATTGATCGTGATCCTCGTGATCCCGAGACCCAGGAAGATCGCGACCACCAAAGCGCCACCCAGCACGACGCCGCGGCGCTCCACGGTGAACGTGCCGACCCGAGAGAGGAGACGACCCATCACGCTCGCTCCATGCCCCGCTCTCCCAACTTCCGAGTCGGCGGGAGCGGCGCCAGCGAGGCTCGCGAGGTACCGATCGGGGATCAGGACGATCGCCGCCGGGATGAATGTGATCGTCCAGAACCAGGCGAGCATCACCCCGATCGCGATGAAGACCCCGAACGTCTGCACCGGCGGAATCGGCGTGAGCGCGAGGCTCGCGAACCCGGCGGCGGTTGTCAGCGTCGTGAAGAGCATCGGCGCGAACAAGGTCCGCATCACGCTTCTGATCGTCGCGACCCGATCTCGCGTCTCCCCGTAGCGTTCGAAGAAATCGGAGATG
Source organism: uncultured bacterium (assembly GCA_937876125.1). Lineage (GTDB taxonomy): Bacteria > Planctomycetota > UBA8108 > UBA1146 > UBA1146 > JAFMMO01. The sequence continues at coordinate 3,293 of CALEHF010000310.1, read as the reverse complement.
ATGTGAATCGCGTCGAGCACTGCGATCGGCATGATGAAGATCGGGATCATCGAGCTCATGATGTGGATCGTGTTCCCGGTCACGATCAAGAGCGCCATCGTCGAGATCGCGCTCACCATGGCGACGATCATCGGTGGCACGATCAGAGGCAGCTTGCGAAAGAAGAGAAGCATGAGCATGAAGATCACGAGCATCGCCACCGGGGCCGAAATTGCCATTTGCTTGAACATCTCGACCCCAAAGGTGTCCTCGGCGACCGGCAGCCCTGAGATGTGATACTCCTCGGTTCCTCCCATCCGATCGATCTCTGCCTCGAGTTCGCTCGCGACACGATGGGCGAGATCCTTCTGGGTGAGTGGGATGTAGAGGGCGATCGCCTTTCCATCCTCCGACAACAGCGTGCCGTCGAGGAAGGGAATTCGGCTGGCGCGGGCGCGCACCGCGAGCGCCTCGGCTTCGTTTCTGGGGGGTTCGGCCATCAGCCAATCGAAGCGCACCGCCCCGAGCCCCGCCTGCTCGACCGTCTCGACAGTGCTCGGGGCGATGAGATCGACCTCGACCACACCTATGGTTCGGGTTTCATCTGCAGGATCGGGCCAGCGCAGCGTCTTGGCGAAAGTTGCGAGGCGATGGATGCGCGTCAGCGCCAGGACGTTGAAAACCCCCGCCGGGTGCGCTTCGTCCACGACGCCGACGACGATCATGTCAGCGAGCGAGAAGCGCTCCTTCATGTCGTGGTGGAACACGCGAACAGGCTCGTCGGCGGAGAGCATGTTTTCCGGGTCGGTGTCGACCGTCACTTCGGAGAGCACCGACCGCGCCGGTGCCCACACCGAGGGGAGCGCCGCGAGAATCGCGAGCAACAGAGTCGATCCGAGCATCGCCACGAGCACGCTGCGCGGATGCTGGATCGAGTAGGTCGAGGGGTTCAGGCGCGGATTCACGAGGGGGCCGGATTCTCACTGTCAGAACTTTTTGAAGAGTGAGGCCGACGACTCGGCTCACCGCGCTCGAGACCAATGCGCTCGAACAGCCACACCGCCGGGCACCAGTTGGTGAATGAGGATTGCAGAAGGTTGAGCCCGACGAAGGCAGTCAAGAGCGCCCAGGCGGGGTGCACCCAAACGGTCAGGGCGAGTGATATGAGAACCATGGTTCCGGCGAGAAGGCGTAACGCGCGTTCGATGGTCATGACGGTTTCCCTTCGGCGCGCAGGGAGGCAACTCAATCCAAACAAGCGGCGCGCCTACATCATTGGAGGCACGAGGCGTACCGAAGGTTCCACCCCAAGGAAAGATTGCCGCGAGTCCTTCAGGGTGAAGGGGCGGAAGGCGGGGCCGAAGCTGCGAGAAGGAGGAATGAATCCGAGCTGTGGGACCTCTGCTCGCCCGATTCGCATTCGCGGGAACCGAAAACGGTGTGATCGAGATCGTGTGAAGTGGGACTCGAAAACAATGGGAGTGGAGGCTGTACGGGGCAGGTGCACAGGGCCCGTCGCTCGGTTTCCTTGCAGACGACACAGTTTCCTTGCAGAAGACACAGTTTCCTTGCAGACGACACAGTGATCAGGGGGCGATCACCGTGATCCGCTCCATGACCGCTGCCCGCACGCTGCCTGGCAAGACCTCGCCAACGCCGAGCTTGCGACAAAGGTCTTCGGTGAAGTCGAGCGACTCGAAGATCGCGCGGCAGCGTTCGCAGACCACGCTCTCCGCCGCGAATGTTTCGCCACGGTCGAGCGCATCTTGCTTCGCGTCCAGCAGGTCGAGACAGACCTGCTGCGAGTACACGGGCGGGGGCCCATCGACGACGGGGATCCCCGCGAGGACCGCCTGCCGCAACTTCAGCCTGGCGCGGTGTAACCGGCTCTTCACGGTCCCTTCGGCGAGCCCGAGCGCGTCTGCGATCGTCACGAGCGGCAGGCCGAGGATCTCCTTCAAGACGAGCGGCATCCGAAACTCCGGCGGCAAGCTGGCGATCGCATTCTCGAGGCGCTCCTTCCCCTCGCGACGGTGCTCTAACCCTTCCGGGGAGTCGGTGAAGGCTTCGGGCCCGGGGACGCCGACCTCCCCAAAGGGGAGCAGCTCTTCGAGCGACGCAAACTCGGCGGGCTCGCCGGCGCGCTTGCGATGGAGGCGTTGGCAGACCCGACCCGCGATCGTGTACAGCCAAGTCGATGGCTTCGATCGCCCCTCGAACTTTGGCCAGGCTTGGAACGCGTTCAGAAAAGTCTCTTGAACCAAATCCTCGGCGTCGCCTTCGTTACGGCAGAGCCGGAGCCCGAGCGCGTAGAGTCTTCCGCCGAAGGCGTCGATCAGGAGGGGAATCGCCTCGGCCGCGGGAGTGCCGACGAGATCGGAAGGAGAAAAATCTCCGGAATTGATCATATTCATTACATGGGAATACCCGCGGGGGGAAGACGGGTCAACCCGGTAGAAATGGGGTCAGAGCGAGGACGGCGCCTGGGCTCGTCTCGAGACTCATGCTCGATTCACCCGCGCGCGCCATCCAGCTTTCAAGGGTGGGGGGGCGATCCCCCTCCGCTTCTCTGGTTCGGTGGAGCGCCTCGCCACCTCTCACCGACGACTAACATCGCACCCCCCCGCAACGCCCTTCTGACCGCTTTGAACGTTAGCGGAAGAGACCCGCACCGATCAGCCGGGATCGCTCGTTTTGCCCCGGGAAGACCTTTCAAGCACACCGTTCTACCCCTTGGAAAGTCCACATTCCCGTTGCCTTTGGGCTCGTGAGGGGTTTCACTACTGCTGGTTGGTACGCTGACCGAGCAGAGATTCATAGTTACTCAGAGCTCAAGAAGACCGTGCAGATCACCGGGTCGTCGTTTCCTTTGTCGCCGTGCCGAGATCGCGTTCGCCCTTCCTCGCTCACTTCTCTCCTCGTTCTCGCTCCTCCGCACGATGGTCGATGGACGACCCTTCCTACGGACCTGGGAAGAAACAGAACGTCAGGTTCAATGCTCTCACCTCTACGGAGGACTCATGTCGAAGAAATTGTACGTCGGAAACCTCAGCTACGGAGTGGACGACAACATGCTCAATGACGCGTTCTCGCAGCACGGCCAAGTGGCCAGCGCGAGCGTCGTCATGGATCGTGAAACGGGCCGCAGCAAGGGTTTCGGGTTCGTCGAAATGTCGAGCGACGAAGAAGCGCGCGCGGCGATCGATGGCCTGGACGGCGTCGAGCTCGATGGGCGCGCGATCCGCGTCGATGAAGCTCGTCCCCGCGAAGACCGCCCACGTCGTGGCGGCGGCGGTGGCGGCGGTGGCGGCGGC